>NZ_JBITFB010000033.1:0-21243 GCF_044455625.1 Kitasatospora sp. NPDC051164
TCCGCGGAGACCACCACGGTGTGGGACACCCCGGGGGTGTTGTCCACGAAATTGGTGATCAGCCAGTTCAGGTTCTGTGCGGCCTGGCTCATCTGGTTCAACTCAACGCTCCTGGTGATCTGCGCCGTTGCCGTCGCTCCGGCCACCGAAACTATCGAATCCGGGCTGCTGGGCACCATGAGGGAAGCCCGGCTGGTTGGCGGCCTGTTCGGCCCCGGCCCGGCGGCCCTGCTGGATGCCGCGGCGCAGGTTGGTCAGGCGCCCGCGGACCTCCTCGGGGGCCCGGGAGACCTGCGGACCGGTCAGCGGCGACGACTCGGCGGTACCGGAGACCAGGTTGGCCTGCGGGGTCCGCCGGGGCAGGCCCGACATGGTGACGCCGCTGGTCGAGGGCTCGCGGACCTGCTCGGCGCGGCGCCAGCGCTCGTCGTTCGCGGACGGGCGCCAGGGCGCGTCGCCTTCGCCCGGCTGCTGGGCCTGCGGCTGCTGGGCATGCTGCTGGGGAGCCGGCTGGGGCTCCTGCTGCGGGGCCTGCTGCCGGGGAGGCTGCTGGGCGTGGCCCTGCTCCTGGAACTCCGGCGCAGCGGTGCCGGGCCGACGCGGCTGGTAGGACCGCGGCCGCGCCTGCTGGGCGTCGCCCTGCGGGTACCAGGGCTGCTGGTCGGCGGCCTGCTGGTCGCCGGGCTGCCGGCCGGTGGCCGCGGACGGGCCGGTCGGCAGCGCCATCGGCTCCTGGTACGGCAGCGGCTGCGGCTGCTGCGGGGCCTGCTCCTGGCGCACCGGCTCCGGACGCGCCGGATTCGGCACGTTCGGCAGCACCGGCTCGACCAGGCCGAGGCCCAGCGGGTCGCGCGGGTCGATCTGGCTGGCCTCGAACCGCGGGCGGGCGAACTGCTGGGTGCTCTCCACCGGCGCCGGCTCGGCCGACGGCAGCGGCTGGGGCTGCTGCTGGGCCTGCTGCGGCAGCTGCGGCTGGCGGTCGCGCTGCGGCGCGTCCGGGCCGGGGCGCTGCGGACGGCGCGGACCCTGGGCACCGGGCCGCCCGGGGGCACCCGGCGCGCCGGGGCCCTGACGGCCGGGGGCGCGCTGCGGCAGGCCGTCCTGCGGACGGTTGCCCGGACGGGCACCCTGCTGCGGAGCACCGGGACCGCCGGGGCGGCCGTGCTGGGGCTGCTCGCCGGTCCGGGGACCCGGACCGCCGTCGAAGTCACCGCCGGGGCGCGGCCGTTCCTGACCGGGCTGGGGCTGGCCCGGCTGCTGCCCGCGGCGGGGCAGGCCGTTCGGCCCGGCCTGCGGCGGACCCTGGCGGCCCGGGGCGCGCTGGGGCAGGCCGCCCTGCGGCGACTGCTGCTGCTGCGACTGGTGCTGGGGCTGCTGCGGCTGCTGGGCCCGCTGCGGCTGCTGGGGCTGCTGGGGCTGCTGCGGCTGCGCGGGCTGCCGGCCCGGGCTCTGCTGGCCCTGGTGCTGGCCCTTGCCCTGGCCCTGCGGAACCGAGGTCTCGCGCAGCGCCTTGCCGACCTGGCGGGTCGGCAGACCACCGGCGCGGCCGCCGGGCGCACCCGGACCGGCCTGGGCACCGGGACCGGCCTGCGGGCCCGTCGGGCCGCCCTGGCCGAGCTGCGGGCGGCCGCCCTGCGGGGCGCCGCCGGCCGGGCTCTGGCCGAGCGCGGCCGGACCGTTCTGGCGGGCGGGCGGCATCTGGCGCTGCTGGCGCGGCGTGGGGGCGACCCCGCGCTGCTGCTTGCCCTGGGCGGGGCCGGGGCGGCCGGCGCCGCGGCGGTCGCCGGAGTTGGTGACGTCCACCGGGAGCATGACCAGCGCGGTGGTGCCGCCGGAGTCGCTGGGGCGGAGCTGGATGCGGATGCCGTGGCGCAGCGACAGGCGGCCGACCACGAAGAGGCCCATGCGGCGGGAGACCGAGACGTCCACCGTCGGCGGGTTGGCGAGGCGCTCGTTGATCTCGGAGAGGTCGTCGGGGCTCAGGCCGATGCCGGTGTCGTGGATCTCGACCAGCACGCGGCCGTCCGGCAGCGCGTGGCCGGTGACCCGGACGCGGGTCTGCGGGCTGGAGAACGAGGTGGCGTTCTCCAGCAGCTCGGCGAGCAGGTGGACGAGGTCGTTGACGACGCGGCCGGCGACCTCGGCCGACGGCACGGCGGCGAGCTCGATGCGCTCGTACTGCTCCACCTCGGAGGCGGCGGCGCGGAGCACGTCGACCAGCGGGACGGGGCGGGTCCAGCGGCGGCCCGGGTCCTCACCGGCGAGGACGAGGAGGTTTTCGCCGTTGCGGCGCATGCGGGTCGCGAGGTGGTCCAGCTTGAAGAGGTTGGCCAGCTGGTCCGGGTCCGCCTCGCGGCTCTCCAGCTCGGAGATGAGCGACAGCTGGCGCTGGATGAGGCCCTGGCTGCGGCGCGAGAGGTTGGTGAACATCGCGTTGATGTTGCCGCGCAGGAGGGCCTGCTCGGCGGCGAGGCGGACGGCCTCGCTGTGCACCATGTCGAAGGCGTGCGCCACGTGGCCGATCTCGTCGGCGGAGTCGACGGCGACGGGTTCGACCGTGGTGTCGACGTCGTGCGGGTCGCTCTCGGAGAGGATCTTGACCAGCTCGGGCAGCCGGCGCTCGGCGACGTCCTCGGCCGCGTTCTGCAGACGGGTCAGCGAGCGCACCATCGAGCGGGCGATCAGACCGGCGCCACCGAGGGCGACGAGCAGCACCAGGGCGACCGCGACACCGATGATCAGGGCGTCCGTGTCGGCCTGGGACTGCAGGTCCTGGGCCTTGCCGTCGAGGTTCTCGATCAGCTTGCTTTCGATCCGGCGCTCGGCGGTGATCTTGGCGCTGGCCTTCTCGAACCAGTCCTTGTAGGTGACCGGCTCGGTCTGGTGGATGCCGCCCTGGGTGAGGATCGTCTGGGAGTAGCGGTCGGCGTCGGCGACCACGCCGTTGTAGCTCAGCTGGCTGCGCAGGTTGTCCAGGTCGTGCGCGGTGTAGATGTTGTTGAAGCTGGCGATCGCGTTGTCGTACGACAGGCGCAGGCGGATACCGAAGGACTCGTCACTCGGGCTGAGGTCGGGGCCCTTGACGTTGGCGAGCGCGGCGCTGATCAGGGCCCGCTGCTGCGAGGTCGCGTTCTTGGCGAGCGAGAACTGCTGCAGCGCGCGGGTGGAGACGACCAGGTCCTTGTTGTTCGACGCGAGCGCGATGTCCTGGGTGATGGACAGCAGGTCGCGGATGATCACGTCGTAGGCGGTGATCGTCGACTGGATGTTCTGGTTGTTCTGGTACGGCAGGCTGCGGGTGTCCGCGATCGAGTTCAGGTCCTTGCGGATCTGCAGCAGCAGCGCCTTTCCGCCGGACAGTTCGAGGTTCTCGAACTTGTCGGAGGACGCGGTGAAGGTGCGGCTCAGGTCGTCGGTGGCCTTGCGGGCGGCGACGATGTCGTCGTCCAGCTGGGCGTTCGGCTCGTGCGTGATCGGGCCGGCGCTGATGTCGCGCTCGGTCTGCAGCGAGTCCGCGAGGTTGGTCGCCTTCTTGGCCAGGTCGGACAGGTTGGCCATCTGGGCGAGTTGCTGCGAGTTCTCCATCGAGGTCTGGATGCGCAGGCCACCGAGGACCAGCGAGACCAGGACGGGGAGGGCGAGCAGGGCGATCAGCCGGGTGCGGATGCGCCAGTTGCGCATCGCGAGCCGGCTCAGACCGGTGGCCCGGCGCCGGGTCAGGGAGGTCCGGAGTTTGTCCCGGGCGGACTTCCGTTCCTGGCCGTCCTCCTCGGGGCGGCCGACGGTCTCGGGCGTGATCGGCTCGGCCGGGCCGCCGGGCGCCGCCGCCTGCTGGGGGGCTGCCACAGGCTCGCGCGACTCCGGGTTTCCCGCGGCGCCGCTACCCCTTTTGAAACGTCCCTGCACTGGCGTCGCAACCTCTGGACCGGGCGTCCCGCCGTGTTGCCACGGCCTGGACGGTGTCGAGTTTCCATCCGCTCCCCGGCCGGTCCGGGCGAGCGGGTCACCGGGGTGGACCACTCCCTACCCACGGTCCGTCGCATTCCAGCACAGCCGGGGAATCCCAACAAGGGCCGCAGGAAGCAGGCGTCCGACACTACCGAGTGCTTGTGCGATCTCACTGACTGTGCGGTAACCGGACCGGAATACCGCCTTTTTCGGACACTCGCCGGATACATGCCAACCCGACCCTAGATCGACAAGAGTCACAGACCTTCCGGAATGCCCGTTACGGGCTGAATGTCGGAAAATTCCGGTGCGACGATATGTCGGATATCTGAGTTTTGCTCGGCATTTTGTGAGCAAAATCACAGGTCAATGTGTAGCTTTGGTCACGGTCTCTATGGAAAGAGATCTCGTAATCTTGGCTGTCTCCGGAGCACGGCACCGATCAGCCTGCCCAGAACCCCTCCGAATCAATCGGAATCACTCAGGCCGGTGCCGATCCGCCGCGGATCCGCCCGGCCACGACCACGAGGTGCTCTCGATGTCCCAGGCGAAGAAGGCCACCAAGTCCACGCTGTCCTGCGGCTCCACGGCGAACCCGCGCCGCACGACGCTGGCCTCGGTCGAGGACTTCAGCAAGATCCCGGGCGCCCGCAAGCCCGAGGACGTCGTGACCTACGCCACCGAGCTGCCGAACAGCACCGCCAACCCGCGCCGCGTCCAGCTGATGGTCGCCCCGGCCGTCGTCGTGGCCGACTGACCCCGTACGCGCTCCCCGGAGGGCGCCGCCGTCACACCCGTGGCGGCGGCGCCCTCCGGCGTTCCCGCCCCGACCGCACCGAACAGGGGCTAAGCGGTCGGCCGGGGCCCCACGCGATAGCCTGGAGGCCGATTGACGGGGCCGCGCCCACTGCGGGCGGGGCGCCCACCAGCGCCCGGGCGCGCCCCGGGCGGCCGACGAAGCGAGGGGTATCCCAGCCGTGCGCATTGCCAGGTTTTCCGTCCGGGAAGGGAGCCCTGCCGCCGGCAGCGTCTCCTTCGGCGTGGTGGAGGGCGACCCTTCCCAGCCCGACTCGCTGGTCGTCCACGCGCTGGCCGGCCACCCGTTCGGCCAGCCCCAGCCCACCGGTGAGAGCTACCGCTTCCAGGACGTGCGGCTGCTCAGCCCGATGCTCCCGAACAAGATCGTGGCGGTCGGCCGCAACTACGCGGCGCACGCGCAGGAGCTGGGCAACGAGGTCCCGGACGCCCCGCTGACCTTCTTCAAGCCGTCCACCGCGGTGATCGGCCCGACCGAGAGCATCGCGTACCCTCCGTTCTCCTCGGACGTCCAGCACGAGGCCGAACTCGCTGTGGTGATCGGCCGGATGTGCCGCGAGGTGCCGCTGGACCGGGTGCCCGAGGTGATCCTCGGTTACACCTGCGCCAACGACGTCACCGCCCGGGACGTCCAGCAGCGCGAGGGCCAGTGGGCCCGGGCCAAGGGCTTCGACACCTCCTGCCCGCTGGGTCCGTGGATCGAGACCGACCTCGACCCGAGCGACCTCGCCGTCACCTGCACGGTCAACGGCGAGCTCCGCCAGACCGGCCGCACCTCCCTGATGGTCCGCTCGGTCGCCGAGCTGATCGTCCACATCTCCGAGGCCATGACGCTGCTGCCCGGCGACGTCATCCTCACCGGCACGCCCGCAGGGGTGGGCCCCCTCAACGTCGGCGACGAGGTCGCCGTCTCCATCGAAGGCATCGGCACTCTCGCCAACAAGGTGATCAAGCGTGGCTAACACTGACCCGGCCGTCCGGGTTCGCTTCTGTCCGTCCCCGACCGGCAACCCCCACGTGGGCCTGGTCCGCACCGCCCTCTTCAACTGGGCCTTCGCCCGCCACAACGGCGGCACGCTGGTCTTCCGGATCGAGGACACCGACTCCGCCCGCGACTCCGAGGAGTCGTACGGTCAGCTGCTCGACGCCATGCGCTGGCTCGGCTTCGACTGGGACGAGGGCCCGGAGGTCGGCGGTCCGCACGAGCCGTACCGCCAGTCGCAGCGGATGGACATCTACGCCGACGTCGCCCGCCGCCTGCACGAGGCCGGCCACGCCTACCACTGCTACTGCAGCACCGAGGAGCTGGACGCCCGCCGCGAGGCCGCCCGCGCGGCCGGCAAGCCCTCCGGCTACGACGGCCACTGCCGGGACCTGACCGACGACCAGGTCGCGGTCTACAAGCTGGAGAAGCGCGAGCCGATCCTGCGCTTCCGGATGCCCGACAAGACCATCTCCTTCGACGACCTGGTGCGCGGCACGCTCACCTTCGAGCCGGAGAACGTGCCGGACTACGGCATCGTCCGGGCCAACGGCGCCCCGCTGTACACCCTGGTCAACCCGGTGGACGACGCCCTGATGGGCATCACCCACGTGCTCCGCGGCGAGGACCTGCTGTCCTCCACCCCGCGGCAGGTCGCGCTGTACGCCGCGCTCGCCGAGATCGGCGTCGGCGACGGCACCACCCCGCGCTTCGGCCACCTGCCGTACGTGATGGGCGAGGGCAACAAGAAGCTCTCCAAGCGCGACCCGCAGGCCTCGCTCAACCTGTACCGCGAGCGCGGCTTCATCCCCGAGGGCCTGCTCAACTACCTGTCGCTGCTGGGCTGGTCGCTCGCCGAGGACCGCGACCTCTTCGACATCGACGAGATGGTCGCCGCCTTCGACATCGCGAAGGTGAACGCCAACCCGGCCCGCTTCGACCTGAAGAAGTGCGAGGCGATCAACGCCGAGCACGTCCGCAAGCTGGCCCCGGAGGACTTCGCGCGGCGCCTGGTGCCGTTCCTCCAGGCCGCCGAGCTGCTGCCGGCCGAGCCGACCGCCGAGCAGCTGGACGTGCTCGCCAAGGTCGCGCCGCTCACCCAGGAGCGGATGGTCGTGCTGAGCGAGATCGTGAACATGGCCGGCTTCCTGTTCGTGGCGCCGGAGAAGTTCGCCCTCGATCCGGACGACGCCGCCAAGGTGCTCACCGCGGACGCCCGCCCGGTGCTGGCGGCCAGCATCAAGGCGCTGGAGGAGCTCGCGGACTTCACCCCGGAGCCGATCCAGGCCGCGCTGCGCGAGGCGCTGGTGGACGGGCTGGGCATCAAGCCCAAGTTCGCCTTCACGCCGCTGCGGGTGGCCGTCACCGGCCGCCGGGTCTCGCCGCCGCTGTTCGAGTCCATGGAGCTGCTGGGCCGGCCCGAGACGCTGCGCCGTCTGCGCTCCGCCCTGGACGCCCTGCCGGCCGCCTGACCGGGCCGCCGAGCACACCGCGGGCCCGGCTCCGTGCCGGGCCCGCGGCGTACCCGGAGGTCACCGGACGGCCGCTCGGCGGCTGCCTGGGGTTATCGATTTTGGAGCCAGGGCAGACGTCGGGTAATGTTCTTTCTGCGCCGCCCGGGAGGGAACGGACGAGGGAGCGAAAGCCCCCCGCCGGGACCGAACGAGAGGCGCAACGCCTGAGAAGATCCCGACGAGGGTTCAACTCTGGTGGGGTATGGTGTAATTGGCAGCACGAGTGATTCTGGTTCATTTAGTCTAGGTTCGAGTCCTGGTACCCCAGCGCAGTACGCAAGTACAGCAGTACAAATGAAGATCAAGCCCCCGTTGTGTAGCGGCCTAGCACGCTGCCCTCTCACGGCAGTAGCGCCGGTTCGAATCCGGTCGGGGGTACGGATCCCGCAAGGGATCACCTGGAAAGCCCCCGTTGTGTAGCGGCCTAGCACGCTGCCCTCTCACGGCAGTAGCGCCGGTTCGAATCCGGTCGGGGGTACGGATCCCGCAAGGGATCGCCAGGAAGCCCCCGTTGTGTAGCGGCCTAGCACGCTGCCCTCTCACGGCAGTAGCGCCGGTTCGAATCCGGTCGGGGGTACTTCAGGGCAGGAAGCCGGTGGGTTCGCCCATCGGCCCTTGCTTTGTGTTGGGGTATGGTGTAATTGGCAGCACGAGTGATTCTGGTTCATTTAGTCTAGGTTCGAGTCCTGGTACCCCAGCCAGAAAAGGAAGACCCCGGTTCCCGGGGTCTTTTTTGCTTTTCCCGCACACTTTTCCCGCACAGTGGACAGCGAAGGGCCCCGCTCGGTTTCGAGCGGGGCCCTTTCGGATTCTCGGTGGGGGAGGGGTGGGGGATTTCCCGCGGGCGGCCGGGGGTCAGCTGCGGCGGAGGGCCTCGGTGAGCCGGTTCGCGGCCTCGATGATGGCCTGGGCGTGCAGGCGCCCCGGGTGGCGGGTCAGGCGCTCGATCGGGCCGGACACCGACACGGCGGCGACCACGCGGTTGGAGGGACCGCGGACGGGCGCGGAGACGGACGCGACGCCCGGCTCGCGCTCGCCGATCGACTGGGCCCAGCCGCGCCGCCGGACGCCGCTCAGCGCGGTGGCGGTGAAGCGGGCGCCCTGCAGGCCGCGGTGGAGCCGCTCGGGCTCCTCCCAGGCGAGCAGGACCTGGGCGGCCGAGCCGGCCTTCATCGGCAGGGTGCTGCCGACCGGGACGGTGTCCCGCAGACCGGAGAGCCGCTCGGCGGCGGCGACGCAGATCCGCATCTCGCCCTGGCGGCGGTAGAGCTGTGCGCTCTCGCCGGTGACGTCGCGCAGGTGGGTCAGGACCGGGCCCGCGGTGGCGAGCAGCCGGTCCTCGCCCGCCGCGGCGGAGAGTTCGGACAGGCGGGGACCGAGGATGAAGCGTCCCTGCATGTCTCTGGTGACCAGACGGTGGTGTTCGAGTGCGACGGCGAGTCTGTGGGCCGTGGGGCGCGCCAGACCGGTGGCGGCGACCAGCCCCGCCAACGTGGCGGGGCCCGACTCCAGTGCGCTCAGCACCAGAGCGGCCTTGTCGAGAACGCCGACGCCGCTAGTGTTGTCCATGCCCTAAGACTGCAGTCTCATTCCGCGAGACGCAAGTTCAATCTTCCGAGAAAAGCGCCACTCTGGATGCAGCAGCCCGGGAGACATCCAGGATGGGGCCTCGTCCGAGTGTCCGCATCGTGGACAGCGATCCGGCGTGCAGGTCTCGCGAACGCGTCCCCGCAGGGGGCGGCGCACGCAGCGACCTCGACGACACGAGAAGGCCGGCAACGCGGCCGGCTGGAGGGAATCCGATGGGACGGACACTCGCAGAGAAGGTCTGGGACGACCACGTCGTGCGGCGTGCGGAGGGCGAGCCCGACCTCCTGTTCATCGACCTGCACCTGCTCCACGAGGTCACCAGCCCGCAGGCCTTCGACGGACTGCGACTGGCCGGGCGCCCGGTCCGCCGCACCGATCTGACGATCGCCACCGAGGACCACAACACCCCCACCCTGGACATCGACAAGCCGATCGCCGACCCGGTGTCCAAGGTGCAGTTGGAGACCCTGCGCCGCAACGCCGCCGAGTTCGGCGTCCGGATCCACTCGCTCGGCGACGTCGAGCAGGGCGTCGTGCACGTCGTCGGCCCGCAGCTCGGCCTGACCCAGCCCGGCATGACCGTGGTCTGCGGCGACTCCCACACCTCCACCCACGGCGCCTTCGGCGCGCTGGCGTTCGGCATCGGCACCAGCCAGGTCGAGCACGTGCTGGCCACCCAGACCCTGCCGCTGGCCCCGTTCCGGACCATGGCGATCACCGTCGAGGGCGAACTGCCCGAGGGCGTCACCGCCAAGGACCTGATCCTGGCCGTCATCACGAAGATCGGCACCGGCGGCGGCCAGGGCTACGTCCTGGAGTACCGCGGTTCGGCGATCCGGAGCCTGTCCATGGAGGCCCGGATGACCATCTGCAACATGTCGATCGAGGCCGGCGCCCGGGCGGGCATGATCGCCCCGGACCAGACCACCTTCGACTACCTGCAGGGCCGCCCGCACGCCCCGCAGGGCGAGGACTGGGACGCCGCCGTCACGTACTGGAAGACCCTGGGCACCGACGAGGACGCGGTCTTCGACCACGAGATCTTCATCGACGCGAGCGAGCTGAGCCCGTTCGTCACCTGGGGCACCAACCCCGGCCAGGGCGCCCCGCTGGGCTCGAACGTGCCGGACCCGGCCTCCTTCGCCGACCCGCAGGAGCGTGCCGCCGCCGAGAACGCCCTGGCGTACATGGGCCTGGAGGCCGGCACCCCGCTGCGCGAGGTGAAGGTCGACGCCGTCTTCGTCGGCTCCTGCACCAACGGCCGGATCGAGGACCTGCGGGCCGCCGCCGCCCTGCTGGAGGGCCGCCGGGTCGCCGACGGCGTACGGATGCTGGTGGTTCCCGGGTCCGTCCGGGTCGCGCTGCAGGCCGTCGAGGAGGGCCTGGACAAGGTGTTCACCGCGGCCGGCGCCGAATGGCGCCACGCGGGCTGCTCGATGTGCCTGGGTATGAACCCCGACCAGCTGGCCCCGGGGGAGCGCTGCGCCTCCACCTCGAACCGCAACTTCGAGGGCCGACAGGGCAAGGGCGGCCGCACCCACCTGGTCTCCCCGCAGGTCGCCGCCGCGACCGCGGTGCTGGGCCGCCTCTCCTCCCCCGCCGATCTGAACGCCGCCGAGCCGGCGAACCCCGACGTTGCCGTGGAGGCCTGAGCCATGGAGAAGTTCACCACCCACACCGGCCGGGCCGTCCCGCTGCGCCGCAGCAACGTGGACACCGACCAGATCATCCCGGCCCACTGGCTCAAGAAGGTCACCCGATCCGGTTTCGAGGACGGACTGTTCGAGGCCTGGCGCAAGGACGAGTCGTTCATCCTCAACCGGCCCGAGCGGCAGGGTGCCACGGTTCTGGTGGCCGGCCCCGAGTTCGGCACCGGCTCCTCCCGCGAGCACGCCGTCTGGGCGCTGCAGAACTACGGCTTCCACGCGGTCATCTCGTCGCGCTTCGCCGACATCTTCCGCGGTAACTCCCTGAAGAACGGCCTGCTGACGGTCGTCCTGCCGCAGGAGACCGTGGAACGGCTCTGGGTGCTCACCGAGAGTGACCCTTCGGCCGAGATCACCGTTGACCTGGAAGCCCGCGAAGTGCGGGCCGAGGGCGTCACCGCGGCCTTCGAACTGGACGACAACGTCCGGTGGCGGCTGCTCAACGGCCTGGACGACATCAGCATCACGCTGCAGAACGAGGCCGACATCGCGGCCTTCGAGACGACCCGCCCGGCCTTCAAGCCCCGTACTCTGCCGGTCGCCTGAGTTCCCCTCAGAACAAGCATTCTGACGATCCGCCGCATGGCCCGCGCCCCCCTCGGGGGGGCCGGGCCATCCGTCGTTCCGGAGCACGAGTTAGCGCCGCGGCCCGCCCCCGATTGCCCATTTGGCTTTGCGGGAGAGGGCCCCGCGCAAGTACAACTGCGGGTAGATGGCACAATCAGTACATGCACCGGCACCATGAACCTCCGTACGCGGGCGGCGAACCCGCGGCTGAGGACTCCATGGGCCGGCCATCCGAACGCCGAATTGACGATCGGCCGGACGTCACCTCCGCGCCAGCTGAGGGGCCGGACGACCAGGAAGTCGTAGCGCTCTACGCGCTTGTGGCCGAGCGGTTGAAGCAAGCTCACGCCCGCGTGCATGCGCTGAACGTGTCTGCCGATGCAAAGACCGCTCTCACCCGTCAACTCCTCATCGTCACCGAGACCGCCAAGCGCGATCTTCCGGAGGCGGCAAGGCGGTTGAGTCGCTTTGTACATGACCTCGACGAGGGGCGCCCGCCGCTCGGCTGAGGTCGCCGACGCGCAAATCCATTGCGACACTAGGGTGATTCGCGCGTTTGGTAATTGAAAGTCCGCAGATACATACCTAACGTGCGAAAAGAACGGATGGAATCATCCGGCGCCCGTTTCCGAAGGGGAAGACGTGAACAAGGCTCAGCTTGTCGAAGCGGTGGCCGAGCAGCTGGGCGGTCGCAAGGCTGCCGCAGAGGCCGTCGACGCAGTGCTCGACACCATGGTCCGTGCCGTCGTGGCCGGTGACCGGGTCTCGGTCACCGGGTTCGGCACCTTCGAGAAGGTGGAGCGCTCCGCGCGCTTCGCCCGCAACCCGCAGACCGGCGAGCGCGTCAAGGTCAAGAAGACCTCGGTGCCCCGCTTCCGCCCCGGCCAGGGCTTCAAGGACCTGGTCAGCGGCAGCAAGAAGCTGCCGAAGGAAGGCCCCTCGGTGAAGAAGGCCCCCAAGGGCTCCCTCACCCCGGGCAAGACCGGTGTGGCCGCCACCCCGGCCGCCAAGCGGGCCGCCACCAAGCGTGCCGCCACCGCCGCGGCCGCCGCCGCCCCGGCCACCAAGAAGGCCGCCGCCAAGAAGACGGCCACCACGGCTGCCGCCAAGAAGACCACGGCCACCGCCGCGAAGAAGGCGACCACCGCCAAGAAGACCGCCGCGAAGACCACCGCCGCCGCCGCCAAGAAGACGGCCACCACGGCTGCCGCGACCAAGAAGACGGCCGCCGCCAAGAAGGCGACCACCACGGCTGCCGCCAAGAAGACCACGGCGACCGCCAAGAAGGCGACCGCCACGGCCAAGAAGACGGCTCCGGCGAAGAAGACCGCCACCCGCAAGACCACCGCGCGCAAGACCTCCGCCAAGTAAGTCCCGCGCGACCGTCCTCGGACGGCCTTCGGCCAAGAGCCGCGGCACCCCTTCCGTGAATTCACGGACCGGTCGCCGCGGCTCTTCCGATTTCCGGGCGCTTAGTCAGGATTCGACGGCGTGCCCGGGGAACGGATGGTCCGTGGTCGGAGGGGGCCTGCGGGCAGCCGCCCCGCGCGGGCTCAGCCCTCGGCGGGGTCGGGGAAGGTCTGCAGCGTCACGAAGACCACCCGGCGGGCTTCGCCGGCGCCCTCGGTGCGGATCCGGACCCGCTGGCCGGGCCGCAGCAGCCGCAGGCCGCCGGCGTCGAAGGCGGCCGCGTCGAACGGCACCGGGGTCCCGTCGTCGAGCAGCACGGAGCCGGCCCGGGTGGCGGGGTCGAAGGTGAACGCGGTGGCCTGCATGTCAGCAGCATAGCGAGCAGGTCGGCACACCCCCGGGACCCGGCCCGGGACCCGGCCCGGTCCCGGGCACAGCCCCGAGCCGGGGTCAGGACAGGCTCAGCCGGGCGAACAGCGCACCGGTGTGCGGGCCGAGGCCGAGCGCAGCGGCCTCGCCGAGGTCGGCACCGGTGTCGACGTCCCGGCGCACCGACTCCACGTCCGGGAGGCGCAGTTCGAGCGCCCCGCCGGCCGCGTGCCGGGCCCGCGAGCCGTCCCCGAAGGCGGGGGAGAGCGGACGGCCGGGGGCGCAGGCGAGCAGGGTGGTGCCGAGGCCGGGGGAGTCAGGCAGGAAGGCCCGGCCGTCCGGCGGCACCGCGCCCAGCACCCGGGCCAGTTCGGCCGGACGCAGGGCCGGCAGGTCCGCCGAGAGGGCGGCCAGTGGCGCCGCCGGGGCGAGCGCCAGAGCGGTCGACGCGCCGTGCGCCAGCGCCCGGTTGAGGCCGCCGCCGGGCTCGTCGGCGACCACCAGCGCGCCCAGCGCGGCCAGTCGGACACCGGCCTCGGCGTCGCGGGTGACTACCAGGACGCGGCCGACGCCCGGGGTGGCCAGCGCGGCGGTGACGGTGTCGAGCGCGAAGGACATCGCCAGGTCGGCCCGGTGCGGCCCGGCGTACGGGGCGAGTCTGCTCTTCGCCAGCGCGAGCGGCTTGAGCGGAAGCACCAGCGACCAGCCGGCGCTGGGTGCGGCGGGCGCGGCGGGGCCGCTGGGGCGTACGGTGTCCTGGGTCATCGGCGTCATTGTGTCGCCGGTCCCGGAGCCCTCGCCAGGCCGTCCGAACTGTGCGGACGTGCGTTTGATCACGCCCGCCCGGCGGGTTGGCGCGCCCGCTCGACAGCCGGTGAGCGGGCGGGCGACACTGTTCCGCGCCCGTGGCCCGGGCACCGCTGGCACCGGTGCACGGCACCGGGAGGCCATGACCGCGGCACTCCGGGTGCCGCATCGGATGAGAAGGAGCTGGGGTGGCCCGCCGCTCGTACGCCAAGTTCGGCAACGCCGACTACGGCATCTGGTACCGCTTCGCGGCCGTGCTGGTGAAGCCGGTGACGACCGCCCTGGTGAAGCCCGACTGGCGGGGCTGGGAGCACCTTCCGAAGGAAGGCGGCTTCATCGCCGCGGTGAACCACAATTCGATCATCGACCCGGTGATCTACGCGCACTGGCAGTACAACAGCGGTCGCCCGCCGCGCATTCTCGGCAAGTCCTCGCTGTTCTCGATTCCCTTCATCGGATTCATGCTGCGCAAGACCGGCCAAATTCCGGTGTTCCGTGAGTCGACCGACGCCGCGCAGGCGTTCCGGGCCGCGATCGACGCCGTCAACAGCGGCCAGTGCGTCCAGTTCTATCCGGAGGGAACGCTCACCCGGGATCCGGACCTGTGGCCGATGACCGGCAAGAGCGGCGTCGCCCGGGTCGCGCTGATGACGGGCGCGCCCGTCATCCCGGTCGCCCACTGGGGCGCGCATGAGATCATCCCGCCGTACGGCCGGCCCGGTTTCGGGAAGGGCAGGTTCAACCTCTTCCCGCGCCACAGGGTGACCGTCGCGGCCGGTCCGGCGGTGGACCTGAGCAAGTACCAGGGCCAGGAGCTCACCACCCAGGTGCTCACCGACGCGACCGAGGACATCATGACGGCGATCACCGCCGTGCTGGCCGAGGTCCGCGAGGAGGAGCCGCCCGCCGAGCGCTACGACATGCGCAAGGCTGCCCGGGAGCGCGCCGCGACGGCGCTGGCCGAGCGCCGGCGCGCCAAGGGCGCGCCGGGCACGGGCGTCGAGGAGGCCGGCAAGTGACCCGCTGCGCCGTGATGGGGACCGGCTCCTGGGGCACCGCGTTCGCGATGGTGCTCGCCGATGCGGGCTGCGAGGTCGTGCTGTGGGCCCGCCGCCAGGAGCTGGTGGACGCCGTCAACTCCACGCACGAGAACCCGGACTACCTGCCGGGCGTCCGGCTGCCCGACACGGTGCGGGCCACCACCGACGCCGCCGAGGCGCTGGCCGGCGCCGACTTCGCGGTGCTGGTGGTGCCCTCGCAGACGCTGCGCGACAACCTGGCCGCCTGGACGCCGCTGATCGAGCCGCAGACCGTCCTGGTGAGCCTGATGAAGGGCATCGAACTCGGCACCGCCAAGCGGATGAGCGAGGTGATCGACGAGGTCACCAAGGTCGGCCCGGAGCGCGTCGCGGTGGTCAGCGGGCCCAACCTGGCCAAGGAGATCGCCAATCGGCAGCCCGCGGCCAGCGTCGTCGCCTGCTCCGACGAGGCGGTCGCCAAGCGGCTCCAGGCGGCCTGCCACACGCCGTACTTCCGGCCGTACACCAACACCGACGTGGTGGGCTGCGAACTCGGCGGCGCGGTCAAGAACGTGATCGGCCTGGCGGTCGGCATGGCGGCCGGGATGGGGCTCGGCGACAACACCAAGGCGACGCTGATCACCCGCGGGCTGGCCGAGACCACCCGGCTCGGCGAGGTGCTCGGGGCCGACCCGCACACCTTCGCGGGGCTCGCCGGGATGGGCGACCTGGTCGCCACCTGCTCCTCGCCGCTGTCCCGCAACAACACCTTCGGCATGAACCTGGGCCGGGGCATGTCGCTCGCCGAGACCATCGCGGCGACCCGCCAGACCGCCGAGGGCGTCAAGTCCTGCGAGTCGGTGCTGGACCTGGCCCGGCGCAACGGCGTCGACATGCCGATCGTCGAGGCCGTGGTGGACGTCGTGCACAACGGACGGCCGACCCAGGAGGCGCTGCAGACGCTGATGTCGCGCTCGGCGAAGGCGGAGCGGCGGCGCTGACGGCCAGGGAAGGCGTGGTCGCCCGGGCGGTTGACGTCCCGGAAACACGTCGCACGGTAGTCTCAAACCCGATATGAGCATCGAACAGTCCTCCCCGAACCCGTCCGCCCCGAAGCCGCGCGTCGCGCTGGTCTTCGGCGGGCGCAGCTCCGAGCACGCCATCTCGGTCTCCACCGCGGGCAGTGTGCTCAGGTCGATCGACCGCGACAAGTACGACGTGCTGCCGATCGGCATCACCCACGAGGGCCGCTGGGCGCTGACCAGCGACGAGCCGGCCCGGATGGCCATCACCGACGGCCGGCTGCCGGACGTGGCGCACGTCGCCGAGTCCGTCGACGCGCAGGTCGCGCTGCCGGTCGCCCCGGGCAACCGGGAGGTGCTGCTGAGCGAGCCGGGGAGCGCCCCCAAGGCCCTCGGCGAGGTCGACGTGGTGTTCCCGCTGCTGCACGGCCCGTGGGGCGAGGACGGCACCCTGCAGGGCCTGCTGGAGCTCAGCGGCGTCCCCTACGTCGGCAACGGCGTGCTGGCCAGCGCGGCCGGCATGGACAAGGAGTTCGCCAAGCGGATCCTGGCCTCGCACGGCCTGGGCGTCGGCCGCTACACCATCGTGCGCCCGCGCGACTGGGAGACCGAGGCGGGCCGCGCCGCGGTGCGCGAGCGGGCCGCCGAGCTGGGCCTGCCGCTGTTCGTGAAGCCCTGCCGGGCCGGCTCCAGCATCGGCATCACCAAGGTGAAGGACCTGGCCGACCTCGACGCCGCGATCGAGGAAGCCCGTCGGCACGACCCCAAGCTGATCATCGAGGCGGGCGTGACCGGCCGCGAGATCGAGTGCGGCGTGCTGGAGTTCGAGGACGGCCCGCGGGCCAGCGTGGCCGGCGAGATCCTGGTCGGCGACGGCTTCGACTTCTACGACTTCGAGGCCAAGTACATCGACTCCTCGGACGTGCAGATCCCGGCGAAGCTCACCGCCGAGGAGCTCGCCGAGATCCAGCGCCAGGCGATCGAGGCCTTCGAGGCGCTCGGCTGCGAGGGCCTCGCCCGGGTGGACTTCTTCCTGCTGGAGGACGGCACCTGGATGATCAACGAGGTCAACACCATGCCCGGCTTCACCCCGATCTCGGCCTACCCGAAGATGTGGCAGGCCAGCGGGGTCTCGTACCCGGAGCTGATCGACCGGCTGCTGCAGACGGCGCTGCGGCGCTCGACCGGGCTGCGCTAGCCGGTCCGTACGGCGGAGGGCGGGCCGGGAAGCTCCCGGCCCGCCCTCGGGACGTCCGGCTCAGCCGGGGATGTTGGCCTTGACCAGCGGGGTGAGCGCGGCCGCCGGGTCCAGCGGGCTGCCGTAGACGCCGGGCGGTGCGACCACCTCGACGTAGGCCGCGCGCATGGTCGCCACGAAGCGGTAGCTCCCGTCGTCCAGCTTCTGGGACCACCAGGTGAGGTCGTCGACGGTCGGGGACAGGTCCTTGGCGTGCTCCCCGTCCAGCTCCTCCGGCCGGTCGACGCCGCAGCGCAGGACCGTCCGGGGCGAGCTGTCCCAGACGGCCACGTACGGCGAGGCGGGCGACGGGTCCTTGCGGGCGTGCCCGAGCAGCTCCTGCGGCAGCGCGGCGGCCAGGGCCCGGCAGTAGTCGGCCGCCTTGCCGCTCGGGTGCGGGGCTTCGACCTTCCGGTCGTCCGACCCCCAGCTGCCGACCAGCACGACGACCGTGCAGGTCAGCGCGACGGGCACGGCCAGCCAGCGGATCGGCGCCGGCAGGGCGGTCAGCGCCTCGGGGACGCGGAGTTCTCTGGCCACCCGCCGATGGTAGCCGGGCCTCGGAACCGGGCCTCGGTGACAGTGGGGCCCGACCGAAGTCGGGCCCTACCGAGGCCGGGCGCTACCGGGAGCCGGGCCTCAGAGGTGGACCACGGGGCAGGTGAGGGTGCGGGTGATGCCGTCGACCTTCTGGACCTTGGCCACCACCATGCGGCCCAGGTCGTCCACCGTCTCGGCCTCGGCCTTGACGATCACGTCGTAGGGGCCGGTGACGTCCTCGGCGGTGAGTACGCCGGGGATCTTGGTGATCAGCTCGGCCACCGCGGTGGCCTTCCCTACTTCGGTCTGGATCAGGATGTATGCCTGTACCACGGGGACCTCCGGCGGCCGGTTACGGGGATCGCCGCCGTGATCGCCCGGTCAGGCGTCGGGGGGGTGGAAACGGGCTCACCGGCAGTCTGATCACCACGCTACCGCGCAGCGGGCCGGGGAGGGGAGACTTCTGCACCCCCGAAGGGCGTACGCTGCGCGCGGGGGAGCGCGACGGGGACCGGATCGGATGAAAACGCGAGAGGACGGCAGATGCAGGGGACCGTGGGCGAGCTCGGCGAGTTCGGCCTCATCAGGGAGCTGACCGCCCGGGTGCCGCTCACCGACGCGGTCGACCTCGGCCCGGGAGACGACGCCGCGGTGGTGCGGGCTCCGGACGGCCGGGTGGTGGCGACCACGGACGTCCTGATCGAGCACCGGCACTTCCGCCGGGACTGGTCCACCGCCTACGACGTGGGCCGCAAGGCCGCCGCCCAGAACCTCGCCGACGTGGCCGCGATGGGGGCGGTGCCGACCGCGATACTGCTCGGCCTGGTCGCCCCCGCCGACCTGCCCACCACGTGGGCGACCGAGCTGATGGACGGGCTGCGCGACGAGTGCCAGGTCGCCGGGGCGACGGTGGTCGGCGGCGACGTGGTGCGCGGCGACACCGTCACGCTGGCCATCACGGCGCTCGGGGACTTGCAGGGGCGTGCGGCGGTGACGCGCGCCGGTGCGCAGGTCGGCGACGTGGTCGCGGTGACCGGCTGGTTGGGCTGGTCGGCCGCCGGGCTGACCGTGCTGCAGCGCGGCTTCCGCTCCCCGCGCGCCTTCGTCGAGGCGCATCGCCGGCCCGAACCCCCGTACCACGCGGGCCCGGCGGGGGCCGAGTTGGGCGCGACCTCGATGATCGACGTGAGCGACGGGCTGGTCGCCGACCTCGGCCACGTGGCCCGGGCCAGCGAGGTGGACATCGACCTGAAGGCCGCGGACTTCGACGTCCCGGCGCAGATGGCGGACATCGGCCAGGCGGTCGGGGTGGACCCGCTGGTCTGGGTGCTCTCCGGCGGCGAGGACCACGCGATCGTCGCGACCTTCCCGCGCGGCATCCAACTCCCGGCCCGCTGGCGGGTGGTGGGTGAGGTGACCGGGCGCCCGACGGGCAGCCGCAGCGGCCGGGTCACGGTGGACGGCGCGCCCTGGGACCGGGTCGGCGGCTGGGACCACTTCGCCGAATAGCCTACGGAGTACGGCCGATGGGCCCTGGACGCCGCGGCGACGCATGACGCTCCGGGCGTGCGGCGGACGGGCTTCGGGGGTGCGTTTTGCGTAGGCTTGCGGCATCCGAGCCCGCCCGCCACTCACGCACTCCGTCCGGCGCGGGCGGCCCGAACCCTGCGAGCGGGAGCACACCTGACATGCGCATCGGTGTACTGACCAGTGGCGGCGACTGCCCCGGCCTCAATGCGGTGATCCGCTCGGTGGTCCACCGCGGCACGGACGTCCACGGCGACGAGATCGTCGGCATCCTGGACGGCTTCCTCGGCCTGATCGAGAGCCGCACCAGGACGGTCTCGCACGACGACGTCACCGGCCTGCTCACCCTCGGCGGCACCATCCTGGGCTCGGCCCGGGTGCGGCGCGACCGGATCGCCTGGGCGGTGGAGAACGCGAAGGTGCTGGCCCGGGAGATCGGCATCGACGCGCTGATCGCGATCGGCGGCGAGGGGACGCTGACCGCCGCCCAGCAGTTCAGCGCCGCCGGACTGCCGGTGGTCGGGGTGCCGAAGACCATCGACAACGACATCGAAGCCACCGACGTCACCTTCGGCTTCGACACCGCCGTGCACGTCGCCACCGAGGCGATCGACCGGCTGAAGACCACCGCCGAGTCCCACCAGCGGGTCATGGTGGTCGAGTTGATGGGGCGTCACACCGGCTGGATCACCCTCACCGCGGGCATGGCCGGCGGTGCGCACGGCATCCTGATCCCGGAGAAGCCCTTCGACATCGAGGCGTTGGCCCGGATGGTCGAGGACCGCTTCGCCCGCGGCAAGAAGTTCGCCATCATCGCCGTCGCCGAGGGCGCCACGCCGATGCCCGGAACCATGCGCTTCGACCACGGCGAGGTCGACCAGTACGGCCACCGGACCTTCGGCGGAATCGGCAACCGGCTCGCCCACGAGCTGGAGAACCTGCTCGGCAAGGAGGCCCGCCCGGTCATCCTCGGCCACACCCAGCGCGGCGGCACCCCGACCGCCCGGGACCGGGTGCTCGCCACCCGCTTCGGCTGGCACGCGGTGGAGGCCGTCCACCAGGGCGCGTTCGGGCACTTCACCGCGCTGCGCCGGACCGGGATCGAGCTGCTGCCGATCGGCGACGCGGTGACCCGGCTGAAGACGGTGCCGCCGGACCGCTGGGCGGAGTCCGAAGCCGTGCTGTGAACCGTCAGGGGTAGGTTGACCTCATGGTTTCGACTGCCCATCCTCCCCGCGTGGTCCCTCCCCGCGTGCTCACGATCGCCGGTTCCGACTCCGGTGGCGGCGCCGGCATCCAGGCCGACCTCAAGGCGATGCTCGCCCTCGGCGTCCACGGCATGAGCGTGATCACCGCCGTCACCGCGCAGAACTCGCTCGGCGTCCAGGGTTACTGGGAACTGCCCGCCGAAGCCGTCCGGGCGCAGTTCCGCAGCGTGGTGGACGACATCGGGGTGCAGGCCGTGAAGACCGGCATGCTCGCCTCGGTCGAGCTGGTCGAGACCGTCGCCGGGCTGCTGGCCGGGGTGGACGCCCCGGTGGTGGTCGACCCGGTCGGCGTCTCCAAGCACGGGGACGCGCTGCTGGTCGCCGAGGCCGTCGGCACCCTCCGCGAGAAGCTGCTGCCGGTCGCCACCCTGGCCACCCCCAACCTGCACGAGGTGACGCAGCTCACCGGCCGGACCGTCGAGAACGAGGGGCAGATGCTGGACGCCGCCAAGGCGCTGCTCGACCTCGGGCCGCGCTGGGTGCTGGTCAAGGGCGGCCACCTGGAGGGCGAGGCCGCCGACCTGCTGTACGGCGGGCCGGGGGAGGCGCACTGGTACCGGGCGCCGCGCTACGACAACCGGCACACCCACGGCACCGGCTGCACCCTGGCCAGCTCGATCGCGGCCGGCCTGGCCAAGGGCGAGGCGCTGCCGGAGGCGGTGGGCTCGGCCAAGGAGTACATCACCGGCGCGATCGCCGGGGGTTTCGCGCTGGGCGCCGGGATCGGGCCGGTCGACCACGCCTGGCGCTGGCGCTGAGGGGGCCGGGAGGACCGGCGCCGAGCCGAGAGGTCCGGGAAAAGCAGTGGTGGGGGGGGGCCCCCCGGGGCCCCCCCCCCCCCCCGGGGGGCCGGCCCCCCCCGGGCCCGCCCCCCAAAAAAGAGAACACCGGCCCGCCCGCGGAGAAAACCCAGAACCGGGG
>NZ_JBITFB010000033.1:21250-99562 GCF_044455625.1 Kitasatospora sp. NPDC051164
GGCGGGGGGGGGGGGGGGGGGGGGGGGGGGGGGGGGGGGGGGGGGGGGGGGGGGGGCCGGGCGGGGGGGGGGGGGGGGGGGCCGGGGGGGGGGGGGGGGCCCCGGGGCCCCCCCCCCCACCACCGGTGAGACCGGAAAGCGGCGTAGCCGGCCGCGAAAAACAGTGAAGCCGGTCCATCCGAGGATGAACCGGCTTCACTGGAGGACCGGCATGCCGGTCTGCGCGTCAGCGCGAGACCTTACCGGCCTTGATGCACGAGGTGCAGACGTTGAGCCGCTTCGGCGTCCGCCCAATCACAGCGCGCACCGTCTGGATGTTGGGGTTCCAACGACGGGGGGTACGGCGGTGAGAGTGGGAGATGCTGTTGCCGAAGCCCGGCCCCTTGCCGCAGACGTCGCAGTTGGCAGCCACAGGAGTCACTCCAAGACTTCAGATCAGATACTTTCGAAAACCCCACTCACCCACCGGAAGCACTCGCGTGAACCGGGCCGGACAAGGGGGTGAGCCTGGACGGTTCCAGGCAACCGGAAGAGCATACATCGCTTGCTTCCGTCCCACGAAACTACCATGACCGGCCGAGTGATCGCTCCGGTCGCCGGTCCGGACGGCCCTCCCCGCCCCCCGATAACCTGCCGGTATCACCCCTCGCCGCTGCCCTGAAGGTGTTGCCGCCCCACAGGCCGTCGCGGCGTCCCATCCGGAGGAGACCTGGTGCTGCACACGCTCGACGCCCCGGCCGTGCGCACCTGGTGCCAGCTCGCCCTGCGCGCCCTCGGCCAGGCCCGCGAGGAGATCGACGCGCTCAACGTCTACCCGGTCCCGGACGGCGACACCGGCACCAACCTCTACCTGACCGTCGAGTCCGCCGCCGCCGAGGTGGAGAGCCGCTTCGCCGACCCCGCCGCCGAGCCGGCCCCCGGCCTGGCCGACGCGGCCCGCGCGATGGCCCGCGGCGCGCTGGTCGGCGCCCGGGGCAACTCCGGCGTGATCCTCGCCCAGTGGCTGCGCGGCACCGCCGAGACGCTGGCCGAGGGCGGCGGCGCCGAACACCTGCGGGCCGCCCTGCAGCGGGCCGCCGACTCGGCCTACCAGGCCGTCGCGGAGCCCGTCGAGGGCACGCTGCTGACCGTCGCCCGGGTCGCCGCCCGGGAGGCCGTCCGGGCCGGGGACGGGCTCGCCCAGGTCGCCGACACCGCGTACCGGGCCGCCCGGGACGCGCTGCGGCACACCCCCGAGCAGCTCGCCGTACTGGCCGAGAACGGCGTCGTGGACGCCGGCGGGCGCGGGCTGGTGGCCGTCCTCGGCGCGCTCGCCGACGCCGTGGCCGGGCAGCAGCCGATGGGGCCGGTCGCGCTGCGCGGGGACGTCCGGGCTGTCGAGAGCTGCGAGGTGCACGTGCGGCCGCCCGGGCCCGGGCACCCCGCCTTCGAGGTCATCTACCTGCTGGACGCCCCCGACGAGGCGCTGCCCGCGCTGCGCGAGCGGCTCGCCGGGCTCGGCGACTCGCTGGTGATCGGCGGCGGCGACGGCCTGTGGAACGTGCACGTCCACGTCGACGACGCGGGCGCCGCGGTGGAGGCCGGGGTCGGGGCCGGGCGACCGCACCAGATCCGGATCACGCACTTCGCCGAGGCCGCCGCCCGGGCCGGCAGCGCCGCCGAGCGCGGCGAGCGCGAGGAACGGGCCCGTGCGGTGCTCTCGGTGGTCTCCGGCGAGGGCCTGGCCGACCTCTGCGAGCAGGCGGGCGCCGTCGTCCTGCACGCCGACCCGGACCGCCCGCCGGCCAGCGCCGAACTCGCGGCCGCCGTGCGCCGCTCGGCCGCCCGCGAGGTCGTCCTGCTGCTCAACGACCCGGAACTGCGGGCCGCCGCCGGGGCCGCCGCCGACCAGCTGCGCGAGGAGGGCGTCCGGATCGCCGTCCTGCCCACCCGATCGCCGGTGCAGGGCCTGGCGGCGCTCGCGGTGCACGAGGGCGGCCGCCGCTTCGACGAGGACGTGGTCGCCATGACCTCCGCCGCCGGGGCCACCCGGTACGCCGAACTCGCCGTCGCCGAGGGGGAGTCCTGGACGATGGCCGGGGTCTGCCAGGCCGGGGACGTGCTCGGGCTGATCGACGGCGATGTCGCGGTGATCGGCACCGGACTGGAGGAGGTCGGCGGGAGCGTGCTGGACCGGATGCTCGGCGCGGGCGGCGAACTCGTCACCCTGATCCTCGGCGAGGGCACCGACGAGGCGCTCGCTGAACGGCTGGTCGCGCACGTGCGGCACCGGCGGCCCGAGGTGGACGCGGTGGTCTTCCACGGCGGGCAGGAGTCGGCGCCGCTGCTCATCGGGGTCGAGTAGCCGCCGCTCTGTCCGTCCCGTGGTGTAAACAGGGCCGTGATGGGCGCTCTCGATGAACCACTGACCAAGCTCGTCGGCGACCGCACCGCGAAGGTGCTCGCCGACAGCCTCAAGCTGCGCACGGTCGGGGACCTGCTGCACCACTACCCGCGCCGCTACGTCGAGCGCGGCCAGCTCACCAGCCTGGACGAGCTGGAGGTCGACGAGCACGTCACCGTGCTGGCCCGGATCGAGAAGGTCACCCTGATCCCGTTCCGCGGCCGCAAGGGCGACCGCCTGGAGGTCGTCGTCACCGACGGCCGCAGCCGGCTCTCGCTGGTCTTCTTCAACCAGGGCTGGCGGCAGAAGGACCTCAAGGCCGGCGCCCAGGGCCTGTTCGCGGGCAAGGTCGGCGTCTTCAACCGCACCCGCCAGCTGGTGTCGCCCGACTACCAACTCCTCGACGAGGAAGCGGGGTCGGACGCCGCGCAGCAGTTCGCCGGGCGGCTCATCCCGGTTTATGGCGCCAGCGCGCAGATGCCCAGCTGGAAGCTGTCGATCTGCGTCGAGACGGCCCTCACCAAGCACCTCGGCGATGTCGGCGAACCGCTGCCCGCCGAACTGCGCGAGCGGCACGACCTGATCCCGCTGCCCGAGGCGCTGGAGCTGATCCACCGCCCGCGCGGCCAGGCCGACCGCGAGCGCGCCCAGAGCCGGCTGCGCTGGGACGAGGCCTTCGTCCTCCAGGTCGCCCTGGCCCAGCGCCGGGCCGCCGAGTCCGCGCTGCCCGCCAAGCCGCGCAAGCCCCGCGCGGGCGGCCTGCTGGACGCCTTCGACGCCCGGCTGCCGTTCACCCTCACCGAGGGCCAGGAGAAGGTCTCCGCCGAGATCGCCGCCGACCTGGCGACCGAGCACCCGATGCACCGGCTGCTCCAGGGCGAGGTCGGCTCCGGCAAGACCCTGGTCGCGCTGCGCGCCATGCTCGCCGTGGTGGACGCGGGCGGCCAGGCCGTCCTGCTGGCGCCCACCGAGGTGCTCGCGCAGCAGCACCACCGCTCGATCGTCGAGATGATGGGGGACCTGGCCGAGGGCGGGATGCTCGGCGGCTCGGACCTCGGCACCCGGGTGGTGCTGCTGACCGGCTCGATGGGCGTCCCCGCCCGCCGCCAGGCGCTGCTGGACATGGCCTGCGGGGACGCCGGGATCGCCATCGGAACCCACGCGCTGATCGAGGACAGGGTCCGGTTCCAGGACCTCGGCCTGGTCGTGGTCGACGAGCAGCACCGCTTCGGCGTCGAACAGCGGGACGCGCTGCGCGCCAAGGGCGAGCAGCCGCCGCACCTGCTGGTGATGACCGCCACCCCGATCCCGCGCACCGTCGCGATGACCGTCTTCGGGGACCTGGAGACCTCCGTCCTGGACCAGCTGCCGGCCGGCCGCTCGCCGATCTCCACCCACGTCGTCCCGGCGCTGGAGAAGCCCAACTTCCTGGCCCGGGCCTGGGAGCGGGTCCGCGAGGAGGTGGCCAAGGGCCACCAGGCGTACGTGGTCTGCCCCCGGATCGGGGACGAGGAGCCCGCCGACCCGAAGACGAAGAAGAAGCGCCAGGCCTCCGCCGCCGAGGACGACCTGGAGGACGTGGGCGCCGGGAGCGACGAGCGGCGGCCCCCGCTCTCCGTGATCGAGACCACCGAGATGCTGGTGAAGGGCCCGCTGGCCGGGCTGCGGGTGGAGATCCTGCACGGCCGGCTCGCACCGGAGGCCAAGGACGACGTGATGCGCCGGTTCGCGGCCGGCGAGGTGGACGTCCTGGTCGCCACCACGGTCATCGAGGTCGGCGTCAACGTCCCCAACTCCACCGCGATGGTCATCATGGACGCCGACCGCTTCGGCGTCTCCCAGCTGCACCAGCTGCGCGGCCGGGTCGGGCGCGGCAGCGCGGCCGGCCTGTGCCTGCTGGTCAGCGACATGCCGGCGGCCAGCCCCGCCCGGGCCCGGCTGGACGCGGTGGCGGGCACCCTGGACGGCTTCGAGCTGTCCCGGATCGACCTCGAACAGCGCCGGGAGGGCGATGTGCTGGGCCAGGCCCAGTCCGGGGTGAAGTCCTCGCTGAAGGTGCTCTCGGTGCTGGAGGACGAGGAGGTCATCCTCACCGCCCGGACGGAGGCCACCCGGCTGGTCGCCGCGGACCCGGAGCTGGCCGCCCACCCGGAGCTGCGGACCGCGCTGGAGAGCCTGATCGACGAGGACCGCGCGGCCTACATGGAGAAGGGCTGAGGGCCGGCCGGGCCCCCGGATTGTCAGACCCCCGCGAGAGAATGTAGTTGTTCAGGGCGCACCCCCAAGGTGCGTACCTGGCGCGACACTTGGGGGTCCTGCCATGGCATTCCGTCATCTCAACGAGCTCCCGCTCGGCGACAAGGTCTTCCGGATCGAACTCGCCAGCGACGACGACCGCGAGGTCACCCTCACCCTGACCGGCTGGCGCGAGGGGGCGGCCGCCACGCCGCTCGCCTCGGGCAAGCTCCGCCTGCCGGTCGAGGACGTCGCCTCGCTGCGGATCGCGCTCAACCGCGCGCTCCGGGCGCTGGCGATCGTCGCCGACGTCTCCGAGCCCATCCCCGACCGCGACGTGCTGCGCGAGCTGTACCCCGGCCACGGCGCCCCCTGGGTGCCGCAGCACGAGGAGGAGCTGGTCCGGCGCTTCCACGACGGCGAGACCATAGCCCGGATCGCCGCCCGCTTCGGCCGTACGCCCGACTCCGTCCGGACCAAGCTGCGCGAGCTCGGGCACGACCCGCGCCGCCCCGAGTTCTGCCCGCCCGACGGCTGCCTGTCCTGGTCCCGCTACGCCTCGCCGGCGCTGCTCGGTGCGGCCGTCCCGGCCCAGGGCGCGGCGGCGGACGCGAGCTGATGCGCTGACCCCGGGGCCCCGCCGGCGCGTCGGTGGGGCCCCGGCTGTGACTCGCCCGCTCGCCTCCGGGGCGCTCGGGTCCGGTGCCGACGGTCGGCGCTCCCTCGCTCGTGCCTCGCTCCCTCGCTTCTCCCTTTCGGCACCGGCGCGCCCCTTCGGCTCGGGGCGGGATAGCGTGGTCGGGCAGCGACGAAAGGACCTTCCACCACCATGACCCGCGTGATCGCCGGGGCGGCCGGCGGCCGCCGACTGGCCGTACCGCCCGGCCGGGGCACCCGACCGACCTCCGACAAGGCCCGCGAGGCGATGTTCTCCACCCTGGAGGCGCTGCGCGGCACCCTGCACGGGGTCCGGATGCTGGACCTGTTCGGCGGATCGGGCGCGGTCGGGCTGGAGGCGCTGTCGCGCGGCGCCGAGCACGTCCTGCTGGTGGAGGCGGACGGGCAGGCGGCCCGGGTGATCCGGGAGAACGTCCGCGCGATCGGCCTGCCGGGCGCCGAGGTGCGGGCCGCGAAGGCGGAGCAGGTGATCGCCGGCCCGCCCCCGCCGAGCCCGTACGACCTGGTGTTCCTAGATCCGCCGTACGCCGTGACGGACGAGGAACTCCGCGAGATGCTGATCACACTCCTGGCCGGGGGCTGGCTCGCGGAGGACACACTCGTCACCGTGGAGCGCAGCACCCGTGGCGGCGAGTTCGGCTGGCCCGAGGGTTTCGAGGGGCTGCGCTCCCGCCGCTACGGCGAGGGCACGCTCTGGTACGGTGCCGCCGCCGCGGCCGACCAGCAGGAGTAGCGGGCCGCGGGCCCGCACGAGCCGTCACCCCACGAGGGAGCACACACGCCATGCGCCGAGCCGTCTGTCCCGGGTCGTTCGACCCGATCACCAACGGTCACCTGGACATCATCGAGCGGGCC
Source organism: Kitasatospora sp. NPDC051164 (assembly GCF_044455625.1). Lineage (NCBI taxonomy): Bacteria > Bacillati > Actinomycetota > Actinomycetes > Kitasatosporales > Streptomycetaceae > Kitasatospora > Kitasatospora sp. NPDC051164. Next base: position 27,402 of record NZ_JBITFB010000033.1, read on the forward strand.
TCGAAGCTCTACGACGTGGTGCATGTCGCGGTCGCGGTCAACCGGAACAAGCAGGGCATGTTCACCATCGAGGAGCGGATCGAGCTCATCGAGGAGACCACCGCCAAGTACGGCAACATCGTGGTCGAGTCGCACCTCGGCCTACTGGTGGACTTCTGCCGGGAGCGCGGCATCCCGGCGATCGTCAAGGGCCTGCGCGCCGTCAGCGACTTCGACTACGAGCTGCAGATGGCCCAGATGAACCACGGGCTGACCGGCGTCGAGACGCTGTTCCTGCCGACCTCGCCGACGTACAGCTTCCTCTCCTCCACGCTGGTCAAGGAGGTCGCGTCGTACGGCGGCGACGTCTCCCACCTGCTGCCCGAGACGGTGCACGGCCGGCTGGTCGAGCGGATCGCGGAGCGCAAGGCCGAGCAGTAGTCGGCAGCTTGTCCTTTTCTGCCGGTTCGTCACGCCTTGTCCGATGGGCGGGAGGCCGGTTCGGTTCGGGCGTTGTGACCCTGCCCCGCGGTGGCCGTACAGTCTGTATCCCTGCCCTGCGGTGAGGTTCACCGCGTCGGGCCTGCCTCCGCCGGACCGTCGGCGGCACACGGAAAGACGAAGCCCCCGTGGACGTGCAGAACAAGGTCGACGAGATCGTGGCGGCGGTCGAGAACGCCCGCTCGATGCCGATGTCGGCCTCCTGCGTGGTGAACCGGGCCGAGCTGATCGGCCTGCTCAACGACCTCAAGGCGGCCCTGCCCGCCGAACTCGCCCAGGCCCAGTCGATGATGGCCGACCACGAGCAGGTGGTGGCAGGCGCGCAGGCCGAGGCCGAGCGGATCATCCAGGGGGCGCACTCCGAGCGCGGCTCGCTGATCTCGGACACCGAGGTGGTCCGCCAGGCCCAGTCCCAGGCGGACCGGATCGTCGCCGAGGCGCGTACCGAGGTGGAGGCCAAGCGGGCCGAGGCCGACGACTACGTGGACAGCAAGCTCGCCAACTTCGAGGTCGTGCTGACCAAGACGCTCGGCGCGGTCGGCCGCGGCCGCACCAAGCTGCGCGGCGACGCCGGTGTCCTCGAGAGCGAGCACGAGGGCGACGGCGACGGCGAGGAGTTCCGGCCGCAGCGGATCAGCCCGAGCCCCGAGGTGGACGAGTACGTCGATGTGAAGCTCGCCACGCTGGAGAACGTGCTGAGCGCCACCCTGGAGGCCGTCGGCAAGGGGCGCGACAAGCTCCTCGGCAAGCGGCCCATCGACGAGCTGGGCGCCTACCTGGCCGCCGCCGACGAGGCGCAGCAGGCCAAGGAGCGGGCCGAGGCGGTGGCGGCGGGCTTCGCCGGCGACGCCGACGGCGCGGACATCGCCTGGTACCGCGAGGACGTCCCGCAGCAGCAGACCTGGCCCGAGCAGGCACCGGCCGCGGCCGGCTGGCAGGACCAGGGGACCGACCGGTACGCGGCCACCCAGCAGCCCGGCGGGCAGTACGCCGAGGTGTACGGCGGCGGCTTCGACCCGGCCGGGCAGGGCGACCCGTACAACACCCAGTGGGGCCAGCAGCAGGCCGGCGGCTACCAGCAGCAGCAGGGCTACCCGGCCCAGCATCAGGACGGCTACGGCTACCAGCAGCAGGGCTACGGCACGCAGCCGTACGACGGCTACAACTACCCGCAGCAGCCCGCAGCGCCGCCGGCGCTGCCGCCCGCCGTGCCGCAACAGCAGCAGGGCCTGGACGAGACCAGCTTCTTCGACACCAGCATGATCGACATGACCAGGCTGAGGGAGCTCGGCGGCCGCTGAGCGGACCACCGCGGAGTCTCCTGACGGGACCGAAGTTGGGCCTGACGGGAGACTCCGGTAGTCTGACCACTCCGGCATCCCCATGTCCGGCTGTCGGCTTGCCCTCGCGACGCCGACGTGACGGAGACGCATCGATCATCCCCATGGAAGTGCAGGACACCGTGAACCGCCTCGACCACCGCGACCCCCTCGTGTTCGACACGCACGAGCTGGGTCGTCGCGCCGGTGGGATGCGCAAGGTGACCCGCACCCTGGAGGCCCCCGAGGGCTTCGGGATCATCGATGTGATCGGCGTTCCGGAGAAGAGCCCGATCGAGCTGGAGCTCCGCCTGGAGTCCGTGGTCGAGGGCGTGCTGGTCACCGGCACCGCCGAGGCCCACGTCGAGGGCGAGTGCGTGCGGTGCCTGGAGCCCGTCGACTTCGACATCGACGTGGAGTTCCAGGAGCTGTACTACTACCCGGAGTCCGACGAGCGCCATCGCGCCCGGACCACGGGGACCGAGGACCTCGAAGAGGACTCGGAGAACGAGACTTACCGTCTGGAGGGCGATTACTTCGACCTCCGGCCGGTGCTGCGTGACGCGGTGGTGCTCGCACTGCCGTTGCAGCCGGTGTGCCAGGAAGACTGCCTGGGCCTGTGCTCCGAATGCGGAGCGCGCCTGAGCGACGACCCGGCGCACCACCACGACGCCGTCGACCCCCGGTGGGCGGCACTGCAGGGACTCTCCGCCACCCCCGGCGACGAGGCCCGCGGCGAAGTCGCTAACGGGCGGCGGGGAACTAAGAACAGCGGTACCCGTGAGGGTCTCGCCGAGAACCAGGAGAAGTAGCCGTGGCTGTTCCGAAGCGGAAGATGTCGCGCAGCAACACGCGCCACCGTCGGTCCAACTGGAAGGCCGTCGTTCCGGCCCTCGTGGCGTGCGACCGCTGCCACGAGCCGAAGCTGGGCCACCTCGCGTGCCCGAGCTGCGGCACGTACAACCGTCGCCAGGTCCTCTCGGTCTGATCGGCGGGGTGCACGGATCGATGTCGGACGGTAACTCCACCCGCAAGGCGTCCGCCGCCCCGAAGGGTTCCTCTTCAGGCGGTGGCAAGGCCGGCGGGCCGGCTTCGACCGAATACGACGTCCTGGAAGGGCGCCTCGGGTACACGCTCGAGCGCGCCCTTCTGGTACGTGCCCTGACCCACCGCTCGTACGCGTACGAGAACGGGGGTCTGCCCACCAACGAGCGCCTGGAGTTCCTCGGCGACTCGGTGCTGGGCCTGGTGGTGACCGACACCCTCTACCGCGTCCACCCGGACGTCCCGGAGGGCACGCTCGCCAAGCTGCGCGCCGCGGTGGTCAACTCCCGCGCGCTCGCGGACGTCGGCCGGGGCCTTGAGCTCGGCACGTTCATCCGGCTCGGCAAGGGCGAGGAGGGCACCGGCGGCCGCGACAAGTCGTCGATCCTCGCCGACACCGTCGAGGCCGTGATCGGCGCCGTCTACCTGGACCAGGGTCTGGACGCGGCCACCGAGTTCGTCCACCGGCTGTTCGACCCGCTGATCGAGGAGTCCTCTCAGCTGGGCGCGGGACTGGACTGGAAGACCAGCCTCCAGGAGCTCACCGCCTCGGTGGGCATCGGGGTTCCCGAGTACGTGGTCATGGAGTCCGGTCCGGACCACGAGAAGACCTTCACCGCAGCGGCCCGGGTGGCCGGCGAGGACTTCGGCAGCGGCGTCGGCCGCTCGAAGAAGGAAGCCGAGCAGAAGGCCGCCGAGAGCGCCTGGCGCGCGATCAAGGAGAAGTACGCCGACCGGCTGCCCGCCGGCGCGTGACGGCGCAGTAGCCTTCTCCTGCCGATCGATTCCGCAGGAGGCGTTTTCCCGTGCCCGAACTCCCCGAGGTCGAGGTCGTCCGCCGTGGTCTGGCCGGCTGGGTCGCCGGGCGGACCGTCGCCGACGTCCAGGTGCTGCACCCGCGCGCGGTGCGCCGCCAGCCGGCCGGCGCGGTCGACTTCACGGCCCGGCTGACCGGCACCACCCTCGGCACCGCGCAGCGGCGCGGCAAGTACCTGTGGGTGCCGCTGTCCGGGACCGGCGCGGGCTTCTCACTGATCGGCCACCTCGGGATGAGCGGCCAACTCCTCGTCCAGGACCCGTCGGTGCCGGACGAGACGCACCTGCGCGTCCGCCTGCGTTTCGCCGACGGCGGGCGCGAACTGCGCTTCGTCGACCAGCGGACCTTCGGCGGCCTGGCGGTCGAGGAGGCCGAGGACGGCGACCCGGAGGGCACGCCCGTCTCCATCGCGCACATCGCCCGCGACCCGCTTGACCCGCGCTTCGACGACGAGGCCTTCGTGGCCGCGCTGCGCGCCAGGCGCACCACCGTCAAGCGCGCGCTGCTCGACCAGACGCTGATCAGCGGCGTCGGCAACATCTACGCCGACGAGGCGCTGTGGCGCTCCAAGCTGCACTACGACCGCCCGACGACGACGTTGACCCGCCCGCAGGCCGCCGTCCTGCTGGCCCACGCCCGGGACGTGATGACCTCGGCGCTCGCCGTCGGCGGCACCAGCTTCGACAGCCTCTACGTCAACGTGAACGGCGAGAGCGGCTACTTCTCCCGGGACCTGGACGCCTACGGCCGTGAGCACGAGCCCTGCCGCCGCTGCGGCACCGCGATCCGGCGGGCGGCCTGGATGAACCGCTCCAGCTACTTCTGCCCCCGCTGCCAGCGCGTGCCGCGGGCCCGCAGCGGGGGCTGAGCCGGGCCTGGCCCTACTTCCGGCCGGCGAGTTCGGGCCGCTCGGCGTCCGCGTCGCCGGGCGTGCCGTGGGTGTCCTGGCCGAAGTAGGCGACCCCGACCGCGGACACCACCGCGAGCAGGAAGCCGAGCACGCCGAGCCAGCCCAGGCCGGCCTTGGAGGAGTCGCCGAGCCAGAGCACGCCGACCGCGCCGGGCAGCACCGTCTCGCCGACCACCAGCGCGGCCGTCGCGCCGTTCACCGAGCCGATCTGCAGCGCCACGGTGTGGATGTACATGCCGCCGAGGCCGCCGACCAGGATCGCGTACAGCGCCGGGTCGGAGAGCAGCGAGCCGAGGTCGAACGGCTCGACGCCGTTCAGGATGCGCACGCCGACGCCCAGGGCGCCGAAGCCGAGACCGGAGAGCAGACCGGCGACGATCGCGCCGCTCGCGCCCATCCGCCGCACCAGCAGGCTGCCGCCGGCCAGCAGCACGATGGTGATGATCAGCAGCCACCAGTGGAAGGACATCGCCGCGTGGTGGCCGCCCTCCGGGCCGGCCGAGACGGCCAGCAGCACCAGGGCCGAGCAGAGCACGCCGATCGAGGCCCACTCCAGCTGCTTGAGCCGGATGCCCAGCAGCTTGATGCTGAGCAGCGCGGTGATCACCAGGTTGGCGCTGATGATGGTCTGGGAGAGGAACAGCGGCAGCAGCCGCGCGGCCAGCGCGCCGAGCCCGAAGCCGATCAGGTCGAGCACCGTGCCGAGGATGAACTCCCAGGTGACGGCGGCCTTCGCGGTCGAGGACAGGCTCGGCCCGCCGTGCTCGGTCGTCGAGGTGGTAGCGCCCTTGGCGGCCTCCTCCCGGGCGGAACGGCGGGATCCGACGGCCTGCAGGACCGAGCCGGTGCCGTAGCAGGCGGATGCCGCCACGGCGGTGACGAGGCCGATGATCACCGAGTGCTCCGATCGGGAGTTGGGTCAAGAACGGGTAATGGGACCGACGGTCCGGGACCCACTATGCCCGTTCACGCGGTACGGTCGGCACGCCCCCTCGGGCGACCCGGAATCGGGCCGGACCCGCCGGGACGTACGCCCGGGCGCCTCCTGCGGTTCCCACGTGCCACCCGCATCAGGGTCGGCTGGGGGAAACATCATCCCCGAGAAGGGGAGCGGCCCCGGCGGACGGCGGGGACCCCCGCTATTACCAGTATGCGAAGGGTATGGCGTGCTCCGACGCCACTCGCGGTAGCGTCGGGGGCATGAGAACCCTTGCACGACGTTCCCGGGGCGCCGGGCCGCTTGCCCTGGTGGCGGCGCTGCTCGGGCTGCTGCTCCTGTTGGCGCCGGCGGCCTCGGCCGCGGGCGGGCTGAGCGACGCCTCCGGCACCCTGAAGAAGGGCAAGGTCTACGTCGACCCGGCGATGACCAGCCGCTTCAGCCAGGCCCAGGCAGACGCCCTGACCAAGAAGATCGACAAGGCCGACAAGCCGATCTTCATCGCGGTCGTCCCCGACTCGCCGGCCTACGGCAAGGACACCGTCTTCAAGGACCTGCGCACCCTGGTCGGCATCGACGGGGTCTACGGGATCTGGCGCGGCAACCAGTTCCTGGCCCACGCGGACCGCGGCGCGATGGGCGCCGGCATCCCGGAGCGGATCTCCGGCGCGGCCTTCCGCTCCCACGACGGCGACATCGACGCCACCCTGAACGACTTCGTCGACCAGGCGGCCCCGCAGACCAAGGGCCAGGGCGTCAACCACAGCACCTCGATCGCCTGGGTGGTCATCCCGCTCGTGCTGGTGGCCCTGGCCGGCGCCGGGGTCTTCCTCCTCTTCCGCCGCGCCAAGAAGCGCAAGGAGGAGAAGGCCCGGGCCGAGCTGGAGCAGCTGCGCCGGGTGGTGGACGAGGACATCACCGCGTTCGGTGAGGAGCTGGACCGGCTCGACTTCAACCCGCGCGCGGGGGACGCCGACGACGCCCAGCGCGCCGACTACGCCCACGCCCTGGACTCGTACGAGAAGTCCAAGCGCCTGATGGACGAGGCCAAGCGGCCCGAGGACGTCAAGCAGGTCACCGAGGCGATCGAGGACGGCCGGTTCGCGCTGGCCACCCTGAGCGCCCGGCGGGAGAACCGCCCGCTGCCCGAGCGCCGTCCCCCGTGCTTCATGGACCCGCGCCACGGCCCGTCCGTGAAGGACGTCGACTGGGCCCCGGCCGGCGGCTCCGCCCGCTCCGTCCCGGTCTGCCAGGCCGACGCGGACCGGGTGGCGGCCGGCCTCGACCCGGCCGTCCGCACCGTGGACACCGAGCACGGCCCGCAGCCGTACTGGAACGCCGGCCCCGCGTACGCCCCGTACGCGGGCGGCTACTACAGCAGCTTCGGCGGCGGCCTGCTGCCGGGCCTGCTGGTCGGCACCATGCTCGGCTCGATGATGAGCACCCCGGCCTACGCGGCGCCCATGATGGACGGCGGCCACCAGCACGGCTACCAGGACCAGTACGACGGTGGCGACTACACCGGCGGCGACTTCAACGGCGGCGACTTCGGCGGCTTCGGCGGCGACTCCGGTGGCGGTGGCGACTTCGGCGGTGGTGGCGACTTCGGCGGTGGCGGGGACTGGTAGCCCCAGGCCCGAGCGTTCGATCGCCCCGCGACTCCCCACGACTCCACGCGGCCCCGCCGGTTCCTCCGGCGGGGCCGCTCCCGTGCACGGCCCCGGGCCCCGGACCCGAGCGGTGACCGGGCGCGCGGGCGGCTAGGGTCGGGGCATGCACGGTCGCGACGCCCACAGTGAGGAACCGGTCCGGGTCACCGCCTGGGTCCGGGGGAAGGTCCAGCAGGTCGGGTTCCGCTGGTGGACCAGGGCACGGGCGCTGGAGGTCGGCCTGACCGGCTACGCGAGCAACCTCGGCGACGGCCGGGTGCAGGTGGTCGCCGAGGGACTCGCGGCGGACTGCGAGCAGCTGCTGGCCCTGCTGCGCGGCCCCGGAACCCCGGGGAACGTCAGCGGCGTGACCGAGATCTGGACGGCCGTCGGCCCTGGTTACGAGGGTTTCGAGATCCGCTGAGCCGCCGCCCGGGGGCCCGCCGCGGGCCCGCCGCCGGGTCCACCGGGAAAAGATCCGGAACGGTCGGTGTCACGAGGTTGCCATCCGGGCAGACTCGTGGTTGACTCCGCATCGAACGATGATCCACGAGCACGTGGTGGACCCCGTCCCGACGACCCCCCAGGCGTGACCACACCGCCGGGCAGGTGACAGGGGCGCGGTAGCGTGCGGTGATCGTGTTGACCCTTTCCGTCTTTGGTGAGACGCTGGAAACCCGCGCACACGACCGCGTTTTCCCGGCAGGCGCATGCCCTCGTGAGCCCAGCTCACAGTGCGTGTGCCGAAGTGCCCAGCCAGCACTTCCGGTGACGCGCCGCGCGTGCGTCCCCCTTCCCCCTAGACCTGGACCGTTCCGGTTCGGTCACTCAGCGTGGAGGACCATACATCATGGCAAAGGCGCTTCTCGGGTACGTCGGCGGCCCCGACCCGCGAATGCTCTCCGAGATGCGGCGGCTTCAGCAGCGCGTCCAGGACCTCGAAGACGAGCTCCTTCGGATGCAGGCTGAGAACGACGCTCTCACCGCTGTCGCTGACGAGCACTCGCTGCTCAACAGCATCGATCTGGATCAGCGGGAGCCGGCCCTCACCTGAGTCCCGCCCGGTCCTCGCAGATCGACGCCGCTGTGCACTGAGCCGCCCCGAAAGGGACGCAGCTTGCAAGGGACGCCCTGATGTGGCGTCCCTTCGTCGTGTCCGGCGCCGGATACAGTCGCACGCTGGGGGCCCTGGCGAGCGACGAGGAGACCGGCCGCGTGCACCTGAAGAGTCTGACGCTGCGCGGGTTCAAGTCCTTCGCCTCCAGCACCACCCTGCGCTTCGAGCCGGGCATCACCTGCGTCGTCGGCCCGAACGGCTCCGGCAAGTCGAACGTGGTCGACGCGCTGTCCTGGGTGATGGGCGAGCAGGGGGTCAAGTCGCTGCGCGGCGGCAAGATGGAGGACGTCATCTTCGCCGGGACGAGCGGGCGCGCACCGCTCGGCCGCGCCGAGGTCAGCCTCACCATCGACAACAGCGACGGCGCCCTGCCGATCGACTACTCCGAGGTGACCATCACCCGGACCATGTTCCGCAACGGCGGCAGCGAGTACGCCCTCAACGGGGAGACCTGCCGCCTGCTGGACATCCAGGAACTGCTCTCCGACTCCGGCATCGGCCGCGAGATGCACGTCATCGTCGGACAGGGACAGCTGGACTCCGTCCTGCACGCCGACCCGATGGGCCGACGCGCCTTCATCGAGGAGGCGGCCGGCGTCCTCAAGCACCGCAAGCGCAAGGAGAAGGCGCTGCGGAAACTGGACGCGATGCAGGCCAACCTCAACCGGGTCCAGGACCTGGTGGCCGAGCTGCGCCGCCAACTCGGACCGCTCGGCCGACAGGCCCGGATCGCCCGCCGGGCCGCCGGAATCCAGGCCGACCTGCGCGACGCCCGGCTGCGGCTGCTCGCCGACGACCTGTCCACCCTCCGCCGGGCCGTCGAGGCCGAGGTCGCGGACGAACTGGCGCTGCGGCTGCGCCGGACCACCGTCGAGCAGGAGCTGGCCCGCGCGGTGCAGCGCGAACGCGTCCTGGAGGCCCAGGTCCAGCAGCTCGGACCGAGCCTGGAGGCCGCCCGGCAGACCTGGTACCGGCTCTCCGCACTCGCCGAACGCACCCGCGGCACCATCGGGCTGGCCGAGGCCCGCGCCCGACACGCCGCCGCCGGCGGCCGGGTCGACGAGCGGCGCGGACGCGACCCCGAGGAGCTGGAACAGGAGGCCGAGCGGGTCCGCGAGGACGAGGCCGCGCTGACCGAGGCACTGGAGCAAGCGCAGTACGCGCTCGCCGAGGCGGTCGAGCGCAAGGGCGAACTGGAACGGGAACTGACCGCCGAGGACCGCCGGCTGCGGGACGCCGCCCGGGCCATCGCCGACCGCCGGGAGGGCCTGGCCCGGCTGCAGGGGCAGGCCGCCGCCGCCCGCTCCAAGGCCGCCGCGGCCCAGGCCGAGATCGGCCGGCTCGCCGAGGCCAGGGACGAGGCGCTGCTGCGCGCCGAGGCCGCGCAGGGCGAGCTCGACGACCTCCAGCACCAGGTGGACGGTGCGGCCGGGGACGACGAACAGGCCGAGGCCGGGTACCGGGAGGCACGCGAGGGGCTGGCCGCCGTCGAACGGGAACTCGCCGCCGCCCGGGAGGCGGCCGGCGCCGCCGAGCGCGAGCGGGCCGGGCTCACCGCGCGGCACGAGGCGCTCTCGCTCGGGCTGCGCCGCAAGGACGGCACCGGCGCGCTGCTGGCGGCAGGCGAACGGCTGGGCGGGCTGCTCGGCCCGGCGGCCGCCCTGCTGCGGATCGAGCCCGGGTACGAGGTGCCGGTGGCGGCGGCGCTCGGCGCCGCGGCCGACGCGGTGGCCGTCGACTCGCCGTCCGCCGCCGCCCGAGCGCTGCGGCTGCTGCGGGCGGACGACGCCGGGCGGGCCGCGCTGCTGATCGCCGGTGCGGCCGAAGTGCCGCACGAGCCGGGGGAGTTGCCGGACGGGGCGCGCTGGGCCACCGAACTGGTGGACGGCCCGGCCGAGTTGCTCGCCGCCGTACGGCGGCTGCTGGCCGGGGTGGCGGTGGTCGCGGACCTGGACGCGGCGCTGCGGCTGGTCACGACGTGCCCCGGACCGTCCGCCGGGCACCCCGGATTGACCGCTGTCACCGCCGATGGCGACCGGCTGGCCGCCGGCTTCGCGCACGGCGGCTCCGGCGGCGCGCCGAGCCTGCTGGAGACCCAGGCGGCCGTGGCCGAGGCGGCCCGGGCGATCGGGCAACTCACCGCCCGCTGCGCCGAGTCGGCCGAGCTGTTGGCCGAACTCACCGAACGGCGCCGGGAGTCGGCGGCCGAGCTCGAGCGGCTCGGCGAGCTGCGGCGGCAGGCGGAGAAGGAGCGGGCCCGGGTCGCGGGAGCGCTCGGCCGCCTCGCCGGGCAGGCCCGCGCCGCCGCCGGGGAGGCCGAACGGCTGTCCGCCGCCGCCGCGCGGGCCGAGCAGGGCCTGGCCGATCTGCCGGCCGCGGCCGAGGAGGCGGCGCAGCGCCTGGCCGCGGCCGAGGAGTCGGCGGACGCGGGGGAGGACGAGCCGGACACCGCCGAGCAGCAGCGGCTGGCGGAGGCCGCGAGCGCCGCCCGGCAGGCCGAGCTGGAGGCCCGGCTCGCGGTGCGCACCCACGAGGAGCGGGTCCGGGCGCTGACCGGGCGGGCGGACCAGCTGGACCGGGCCGCCCACGCCGAGCGCGAAGCGCGCGCCCGGGCGGCCGAGCGCCGCCGCCGGGCCGAGCACGACGCCGGGGTGGCGAACGCCGTCGTGGCGGGCGCCCGGCAGCTGCTGGCCTGCCTGGAGGTGTCGCTGGCCCGCGCGGACGCCGGGCGGGCGGCCGTCGAACAGGCGCGCGCCGAGCGCGAGGAGGAGCTGCGGGAGCACCGCGAGCACGGCCGCGGCCTCAAGGAGGAGCTGGACAAGCTGGTCGACGCCGGGCACCGGGACGAGGTGCTGCGGGCGGAGAAACGGCTGCGGATCGAGCAGCTGGAGTCCCGCGCGCTGGAGGAGTTCGGCATCGACGGCGGCGAGCTGCTCGCCGCGTACGGACCGGACCGGCTCGTCCCGCCCGCTGCGCCGGAGGAGGGCAGGGGGCCGGGGGAGCCGTACCCGTACGTCCGGGCCGAGCAGGAGAAGCGGCTGAAGGCCGCGGAGAAGGCGTACCAGCAGCTCGGCAAGGTCAACCCGCTGGCGCTGGAGGAGTTCACCGCGCTGGAGGAACGGCACAGGTTCCTCGGCGAGCAGCTGGACGACCTCAAGCGCGGGCGGCGCGACCTGCTGGACATCGTCCGGGACGTGGACCAGCGGGTCGAACAGCTGTTCACTTCGGCGTACCACGACACCGCCGCCCAGTTCGAGGGCGTCTTCGCCCGGCTCTTCCCCGGAGGGGAAGGCCGACTGGTGCTGACCGACCCGAACGACATGCTCGCCACCGGGGTGGAAGTGGAGGCCCGCCCGCCGGGCAAGAAGGTCAAGCGGCTGTCGCTGCTGTCCGGCGGCGAGCGCTCGCTGACCGCGGTGGCGCTGTTGGTGGCGATCTTCAAGGCCCGGCCCAGCCCGTTCTACGTGATGGACGAGGTGGAGGCGGCGCTGGACGAGACCAACCTGCGCCGGCTGGTCGGGATCATGGAGGAGCTGCGGGAGAGCTCCCAGCTGATCGTGATCACCCACCAGAAGCTGACCATGGAGTCCGCCGACGCGCTCTACGGCGTGACGATGAAGGGCGACGGCATCTCGCAGGTGATCAGCCAGCGGCTGCGCGCGGAGCACCGGGAGCGGCCGAAGGCGGTACGCGCCGCATCGGTGTAGGGCGGCTGCGGTCCATCCGGGCTCCTGTCACGGATACTGGAGCCGTTATGGGATACGTGATTCTTGCCGTTGTCATCGCCGTGGTCGCCGTCGGCGCGATCGCAGGCCTCGTCGTTTCCGGCAGACGACGCCAGCAGCTGCCTCCGAAGTCGCAGGCGCCGGTCATCACGGCGCCGAAGCCCACCCCGCAGGAGCCCCAGGTCGGCGAGGAGTCCGCGCCGCCGACCGAGGAACCCCGCCGCACCGTCGAGGAGGTGCAACTCCCGGCGGAGCCCGAGGCCCCCGAGGCCCCCGAGGCCCCGGAGGCCGTCGAGGTCGCGCCCGCCGAGGCCGAGGCGGTTCCCGCCGTCGAGGTCCCCGAGCCCACCGCCGGCCGGCTGGTCCGGCTGCGCTCGCGGCTCTCCCGCTCGCAGAACTCGCTCGGCAAGGGCCTGCTCTCGCTGCTCTCCCGGGAGCACCTGGACGAGGACACCTGGGAGGAGATCGAGGAGACCCTGCTCACCGCCGACGTCGGCGTCGCCCCCACCCAGGAGCTGGTCGAGCGGCTGCGCACCCGGGTGAAGGTGCTCGGCACCCGTACGCCCGGGGAGCTGCGCACGCTGCTGCGCGAGGAGCTGGTCGAGCTGATCGGCAAGGACTCCGACCGCACCGTCCGCTCCACCAAGCACGAGGAGGGCCCGGCGGTGGTCCTGGTCGTCGGCGTCAACGGCGTCGGCAAGACCACCACCACCGGCAAGCTGGCCCGCGTCCTGGTCGCCGACGGCCGCAGGGTGGTGCTCGGCGCCGCCGACACCTTCCGCGCCGCCGCCGCGGACCAGCTGCAGACCTGGGGCGAGCGGGTCGGTGCGCGCACCGTGCGCGGCCCGGAGGGCGGGGACCCGGCCTCGATCGCCTTCGACGCGGTCAAGGAGGGCATCGCCGAGGGCGTGGACACCGTCCTGATCGACACCGCCGGCCGACTGCACACCAAGACCGGCCTGATGGACGAGCTGGGCAAGGTCAAGCGGGTCGTCGAGAAGCACGGCCCGGTGGACGAGGTGCTACTGGTGCTGGACGCCACCACCGGCCAGAACGGCCTGATCCAGGCCCGGGTGTTCGCCGAGGTGGTCGACATCACCGGCATCGTGCTGACCAAGCTGGACGGCACCGCCAAGGGCGGCATCGTGGTCGCGGTCCAGCGGGACCTGGGCGTGCCGGTCAAGCTGATCGGTCTGGGCGAGGGCGCGGACGACCTGGCGCCGTTCGAGCCGGGTGCGTTCGTGGACGCGTTGATCGGGGACTGAGACTCCCCGCCGGTCTCCCGCAGGCCACTCGTACGAAAGGTCCGCTCGACCGCTTGGCTTCGAAGGCTTGGCTTCGAAGGCTTCGCTGGAAGGCTTGGCTCGAAGGGTCCGCTCCGCTCGGGGCGGGCCCTTCCGTATGCCCGGATCCGGGCGGGCTCGCGCGGATCACCGCCCGCGCCCCTTCGGCTCGGGGACGAGAGGGCTCGGGGGCGAGAGGGCGCGAGGGCGAGTTACGAAGCCGCCCAGGCGGGCTCGGCGGTGCGCTCGCGGCCGCGGTGACAGGCGTAGGCGAGGGTGCCGAGCAGCAGCCGGGCCTCGGGCGGGCAGCCGGCGTTGTCGCGGGTGGGGCGGCGCAGCCAGCGGACCGGGCCGAGGGCGCCGAGGACGGTGGGCGGGGCGGCGACGTAGCTGCCCTCGCCGTGGCAGGTGAGGTCGAGCGCGGCGTCGTCCCAGCCCATCCGGTACAGCAGGTCGGGCAGGCGGCGGGCGGTGCCGGCAGCGACCAGGAACTGCAGCCGGCCGGTGGGGGCAGCGAGCACCGGGCCGACCTGGGTGCCCATGCGCTCCAGCCGGACCAGTGCCTGCAGGCCGGCCTGCTCGGGGACGTCCAGGACGTCGAAGGCGCGACCGGTGGGGAACAGCACCGAGCCCTCGGCGCGGTCGGCATGGGCCCGGCCCTCGCAGCCCGGCACGGGGTGCAGGCCGGGCGCGGCGCAGCGGCCGGCGCCGCAGGGACAGCGGGTCGGGGCGGTGGCGCCAGTGGCCGGGGCGCCGGTGGCGACCGCCCAGCCCCAGCGGCCGGTGTACTCCGCGGCGGCCCGGGACGCGGTGACCTTGGTGCGGCGGCGCGCGCCCAGCGGTGCCAGCCGCAGGTGCCCCAGTCGAAGTTCGCCGAACAGGTTGTCCATGCCTCCCCCAACAGGTTCTCGTTGCCGATGGTTACGGGATGGTGACTGTGTGTCGATTGTCAGGTGTGTGGTGCGTAGTGCGGTGGCGGCGCGCGGCGCGTGGTGTGCGCCTGTTCCGATGGTGCGCCTCGGGCGCCGCCTTGCGAGGGCGACGCGGATGCCGGATCGTCGGGTGCGCGAAACTGTTGCCGCCCGGAGTGGGTGGTGAACTCGCTTGTGACTGCGGTGGATTGCGGGTTCTGCCGGGTCTACCGGGATGAGCCGGGCGACTTGGCGGCCCGCATATGCCGGACCGTCGGGACTACCCAGTGAAGCGTCTGCCCCCTGACTTCGGTTCACTCCTGGGGGTGGCGAAAGGTGGCGTTTCGCCAGGGTCGCTCCCACGGGCACCTCGCGGGGCATTACGTTCAGCACGCGGATGTCGCCGTGATCCCGCTCCGGGCCACCGGAGAACGGGAGTTGGGAATCTGACGGGACGTCCGCGACGATGGCACACCAGTGCGAGGGCGCGGTACGGCACCACCTCAGGCACGGCAGGCACGTCTGGCAAGAGCCCGCAACCGTCGGGCGGTCACGATCGGGGGCCCCGCGAGGGGCCGGGCGGGATGGGACGTTCCCATGGCAGAGAAGCAACCCAATGAGAAGCTGACCACGTGGTTCACCCGCAGCGGTTGGTCCAAGGGCGAGTTGGCCCGCCAGGTCAACCGCCGGGCCCGGCAGATCGGCGCCCACCACGTGTCCACCGACACCTCGCGGGTACGCCGCTGGCTCGACGGCGAACAGCCCCGCGAGCCGATTCCCAAGATCATGTCGGAGCTCTTCTCCGAGCGCTTCGGCTCGGTGGTCTCGATCGAGGACCTCGGCCTGCGCGCCGCGATTCCGGTCTCCACCGTGGGCGGCGGCGTCGACCTGCCGTGGAGCGGCCCGCAGACCGTCCAGCTGATCAGTGACTACTCCCGCAGCGACCTGATGCTCAACCGCCGGGGCTTCCTCGGCACCTCGCTGGCGCTGACCGCCGGCGCCGCGCTGATCGAGCCGATGCAGCGCTGGCTGACCCCCGGCCCGACCGGCATCCCCACCCCGATCCTCACCGCGGCCAACGGCGGCGAGGCGTTCACCGGCCGGCTCTCCGAGCCCGAGCTGGAACTGCTGGAGCAGACCACGGTCATGTTCCGCCAGTGGGACGCGCAGAACGGCGGCGGGCTGCGCCGCAAGGCCGTCGTCGGCCAACTGCACGAGGTCACCGACCTGCTCCAGGAGACGTACACCGAGGACACCACCCGGCGGCTGTTCCGGCTCACCGCCGAGCTCGCCCACCTGGCCGGGTGGATGTCGTACGACGTCGGGATGCACCCGAGCGCGCAGAAGTACTACGTGCTGGCCCTGCACGCGGCCAAGGAGGCCGGTGACCGCCCGTTCGGCGCGCTGATCCTCACCGACATGAGCCGCCAGATGATCCACCTCAACCGGGGCGAGGACGCCCTGGAGCTGATCCACCTGGCGCAGT
Organism: Kitasatospora sp. NPDC051164; assembly: GCF_044455625.1. Lineage (NCBI taxonomy): Bacteria > Bacillati > Actinomycetota > Actinomycetes > Kitasatosporales > Streptomycetaceae > Kitasatospora > Kitasatospora sp. NPDC051164. The sequence continues at coordinate 43,080 of NZ_JBITFB010000033.1, forward strand.
ACGGCAGCCGTGACACCGCCACCCCGCGCCAGCAGTCCCTGCTGTACGCGATGGAGGCGCGCGCCTACGCCACCATCGGGGAGATCAACCGCTGCGCCCGGGCGATCCGGCTGTCCGAGGACACCTTCACCGACATCCGTGAGGGCGACGGGGACCCGGACTGGCTGAAGTTCTTCTCACCGGCCGAGCTGAACGCCGAGAACGCGCACTCCTTCCGCGACCTCGCCTACCACTCGGACAACGCCGAGCTGTACGCCTCGCTGTCGGCGCCGGTGATGGAGCGCGCGGTCGACCTGTTCCGCCAGGACGGCGACCACGTGCGCTCGTACGCCTTCAACCTGATCGGCATGGCCAGCGTGCACCTGCTGCAGAAGGAGGCCGAGCAGGCGGCGGTGATGGCCGAGCAGGCGGTGGACATCGCGACCAAGGTGCGCTCGGAGCGGCTGAACTCCCGGGTGCGCAAGACCACGGAGGCCGCGGCGGCCCGGTTCAAGGGCGTGGACGCCGTCAGCCGGCTCAAGGAGCGGGTCGTCCAGGACATCCCGGAGTACCTCTCGGTGGTCTGATCACCGCTCCCTCCCCGACTCCACCACCCGCCCCGACTCCACCGCCCGTGCCGGCCGCCGCCGTCGCGGGCGGTGGCTCCTCCGCGCCGGGGCCGGGCCGTGCGGCGGCACGGTAGCCCCTCCGGGCCGCCGCGGGGCCGTGGTTCACGCAGCCGTAACCCGCGCGTCGCACGCGTCACGGCCGCGAAACAACCGGCCGCATTGGCCGAAACCAGCCTTCGGCACGCTCCTCTTCATCGCCGACACCCCGGGTGGCACGGGACAGGTACCCGGGTGCGGATCGGCTTGGACGCAGAGGAGACGCCGATGCCGGACGGCTTCAGCGCGGGCGACACCGCCTTCGTGCTCATCAGTGCGGCCCTGGTCATGTTGATGACCCCGGGCCTGGCCTTCTTCTACGGGGGCATGGTCAGGGCCAAGAGCACACTCAACATGCTGGCGATGAGCTTCCTCTCGCTCGGCATCGTGACCGTGCTCTGGGTCCTCTACGGGTACTCGCTCAGCTTCGGGCCCGACGCCTTCGCCGGCCTGATCGGCAACCTGGACTTCCTCGGGATGCGCGGCATCGGCCTGAACGAGCTGACCGGGAGCATCCCGATCACCGCCTTCGCGGTCTTCCAGCTGATGTTCGCGATCATCACCCCGGCGCTGATCAGCGGCGCCATCGCGGACCGGGCCAAGTTCGCCGCCTGGGGCCTGTTCATCGCACTCTGGGTGACGATCGTCTACTTCCCGGTCGCGCACTGGGTGTTCTTCTTCGACGGCGGCCACGGCGGCTGGCTGGGTGACAGAAACGGCGTGATCGACTTCGCCGGCGGCACCGCCGTGCACATCAACGCCGGTGTGGCGGGCCTCGCGCTCTGCCTGGTGCTGGGCAAGCGGGTCGGCTTCAAGAAGGACCCGATGCGCCCGCACAGCCTGCCGCTGGTGATGCTCGGCTCCGGCCTGCTGTGGTTCGGCTGGTTCGGCTTCAACGCGGGTTCGGCGCTGGCTGCCAACGGGGTCGCCGCGATGGCGATGGTCAACACCCAGGTCGCCACCGGCGCGGCGCTGGTCGGCTGGCTGATCTACGAGAAGCTCAAGCACGGCGCCTTCACCACGCTGGGCGCTGCCTCCGGCGCGGTGGCCGGGCTGGTCGCGATCACCCCGGCCTGCGGCTCGGTCAGCCCGCTCGGCGCGGTGGCGATCGGCCTGGTCGCGGGCGCGGTCTGCGCCGCCGCCGTCTCGCTCAAGTACCGCTGGGGCTTCGACGACTCGCTCGACGTGGTGGGCGTGCACGCGGTGGGCGGGGCGATCGGCTCGCTGCTGATCGGCCTGTTCGCCACCGGCGGGGTCGGCCAGACCGCCAAGGGCCTGTTCTACGGCGGCGGGCTGGGGCAGCTCGGCAAGCAGGCGATGGGCGTGGCCGTGGTCGCGGCGTACTCCTTCGTGCTCTCCTGGCTGCTGGCCAAGGCGGTCGACAAGCTGGTCGGCTTCCGGGTCGCCGAGGAGGTCGAGGTGGCCGGCATCGACCAGGCCGAACACGCCGAGTCCGCCTACGATTTCAGCGCTGTCGGGGCGGGCCTGGCCCGGGCCCTGCCGGGCCTGGCCGCGGCCGCCGCGTCGGCCGGATCGTCCGCCGGTTCGTCCGCCGAGAAGCCCACCGAGAAGGCCGCCGGAAAGGCGGCCGAGAAGACCGAGGTCGACGCCTGATGAAGCTCATCACCGCCGTGATCAAGCCGTACCGCCTGGACGAGGTGAAGGCCGCCCTGCAGGCCTTCGGAGTCCACGGCCTGACCGTCACCGAGGCCAGCGGCTACGGCCGTCAGCGCGGCCACACCGAGGTGTACCGGGGCGCCGAGTACACCGTGGACCTGGTGCCGAAAGTCAGAATCGAGGTCCTCGTCGAGGACGAGGACGCCGACGACCTGATCGAGGTCCTGGTGAAGGCCGCCCGGACCGGGAAGATCGGCGACGGCAAGGTCTGGAGCGTCCCGGTCGACACCGCCGTACGGGTCCGCACCGGCGAGCGTGGCCCGGACGCCCTGTAGCCCCCGCCCGTCGGCGGGCCTGTGATCCCCCGAGGGGACCACGGGCCCGCCGACGGCGTACCCCGCTCGGCCGAACCGCGCCGCACCGCATTCCCGGCGCACCGTGGCACGGCCCACCCCGCACGACGGACGGGACCCCAGCGCATGACCACCGAGACCAGGCCCTCCGACCCCGCCGACCCCGCCGCCGCCCGGGCCGCGCTGCTCGCCGACCCCGGCCCGGTCGGCCGCCCGCGCCGCGAGGCGCTCGCCGGGCTCACCGACGACTGGCTGGCCGCCCTGCTCGCGGCCGCCGGTGCCCCGCCCGGGGTCGCCCTGGTCGCCGTCGGCGGCTACGGGCGCGGTGAGCTCTCCCCGCGCAGCGACCTGGACGTCCTGCTGCTGCATGACGGCCCGATCGCCCGCGAGCTGCCCGAGCGGATCTGGTACCCGGTCTGGGACGCGGGCGCCAAGCTCGACCACTCGGTGCGCACCGTCGCCGAGGCCCGGGCGGTCGCCGCCGCCGACCTCAAGGCCCAGCTCGGCCTGCTGGACGCCCGCCACCTCGCCGGGGACCCGGCGCTCACCGCCGAGCTGCGCGCCGCGGTGTTCACCGACTGGCGCGCGAGCGCCCCCGCGCGCCTGCCCGAGCTGCGCGAGCTGGGCCGCGAGCGGGCCGAACGACACGGCGAGCTGTCCTTCCTGCTGGAGCCCGACCTCAAGGAGGCCCGCGGCGGCCTGCGCGACGTCGTCGCGCTCAACGCCGTCGCCGCCACCTGGCTCGCCGACGCTCCCCGGGACGGCCTGGACGCCGCCGCGCTGCGGCTTGCCGACGTGCGCGACGCGCTGCACCTGGTCACCGGCCGGGCCACCGAGCGGCTCAGCCTGCAGGACCAGGACCAGGTCGCCGAGCGGCTCGGCGTGCTGGACGCCGACACCCTGCTGCGCCAGGTCTACGAGGCCGCCCGGACCATCGCGTACGCGAGCGACGTCACCTGGCGGGCGGTGGACCGGGTGCTCGCCGCCCGGACCGGCCGGGGCCGCCGGGCGACGCGGCGCGCGTTCCCGTTCACCGCGCCGTTCACCGCCCCGTTCACCGGCGCCGGGCGGGGCGCGGGCGCGGTGGCCCGGGGCGCGGTCGAACGCCGCCCCCTCGCCGAGGGCGTGGTCGAGCAGGACGGCGAGGCGGTGCTGGCCCAGGGCGCCCGCCCGGCCGCCGACCCGGTGCTGCCGCTGCGCGCCGCGGCCGCCGCCGCGCAGAACGGGCTGACCGTCTCGTACGCGACGGTGCGCCGGCTGGCCGCCGAGTGCCGTCCGCTGCCGGTGCCCTGGCCGGACGAGGCGCGCGAGCAGCTGGTCACCCTGCTGGGCGCCGGGGAGGCGGCCGTCCCGGTGTGGGAGGCGCTGGAGGCGGAGGGACTGGTCACCCGGCTGCTGCCGGACTGGGAGCGGGTGCGCTGCCGTCCGCAGCGCAACGCCGTGCACCGCTGGACGGTGGACCGGCACCTGGTGGAGACGGCGGTGCGGGCCGCCGCGATGACCCGCCGGGTGGCCCGGCCGGACCTGCTGCTGGTCGCCGCGCTGCTGCACGACATCGGCAAGGGCTGGCCCGGGGACCACAGCGAGGCCGGCGAGGTGATCGTCCGCGACCTCGCCCCCCGGATGGGCTTCAGCCCCGAGGACACCGAGACCCTGGCGGTGCTGGTCCGCCACCACCTGACCCTGGTCGACACCGCGACCCGGCGCGACCCGGACGACCCGGCCACCGTCGAGGCGATCACCAAGGCGATCACCACCCTGCCGGAGCTGGAGCTGCTGCACGCGCTCACCGAGGCGGACGCGCTGGCCACCGGCCCGGCCGCGTGGAGCAGCTGGCGGGCCTCGCTGGTGGCCGGCCTGGTGGACCGGGCCGCCGACCGGCTGGCCGGGGCGGCCACGGCACCGGTGGAGGCGGCGCCGACCGCCGAGCAGGAGCGGCTCGCGGTCGAGGCGGCCCGCACCGGTGAGCCGGCGCTGTCGCTGCGGGCCCAGGCCGCGGGCGCGGACCCGGGCACCGAGCCGATGGGCGTGGAGCTGACCCTGGCCGTCCCGGACCGTCCGGGGCTGCTCGGCACCGCCGCCGGGGTGCTCGCGCTGCACCGGCTGACCGTCCGCTCGGCCGGGCTGCGCGAACTGGACCCGATCGGCGCCGGGCCGGTGCTGCTGCTGTCCTGGCGGGTGGCCGCCGAGTTCGGCGAGCTGCCGGAGGCGGCCCGGCTGCGAGCCGACCTGCGCCGGGCGCTGGAGGGCTCGCTGGACGTCGCGCGGCGCCTCGCCGAACGGGACGCCGCCGCCCCGCGCCGCAAGGGCATCCCGACCCCGCCGCCGCTGGTCGCGGTGGCGCCCGCGGTGGCCTCGGCGACCGCGACCGTGCTGGAGGTCCGCGCGCACGACGCCCCAGGACTGCTGCACCGGATCGGCCGGGCGCTGGACGGGGCCGGCGTACGGGTGCGCACGGCGCACGTCTCCACGCTGGGCGCGGAGGCCGTCGACTCCTTCTACCTGACCGACCCGGAGGGCCGTCCGCTGGCCGCCGGGCGGGCCGGGGAGGTGGCGGCCGCGGTCCGGGCGGCGCTGGGCTGAGGAAACCCCGGGAAGTAGCAGCTGAGCAGCCCCGGGAGCAGGGGCGGAGGAGCTCCTGGAGCAGGGGTGGAGACCTTACCCGGGGCGGCCGGATACCCTGGGGGACGACGACCGTACCGTTACCGATGCCGCAGAGGACCCGCGACGACGTGTTCGACACCCTTTCCGATCGCCTCGCAGCGACGTTCAAGAACCTCCGGGGCAAGGGCCGCCTGAGCGAGGCGGACATCGACGCCACGGCCCGCGAGATCCGTATCGCGCTGCTGGAGGCGGATGTCGCGCTGCCTGTCGTCCGGGCCTTCATCAAGCAGGTCAAGGAGCGGGCGCTCGGTGTCGAGGTCTCCGGCGCGCTGAACCCGGCGCAGCAGATCATCAAGATCGTCAACGAGGAGCTCATCGCGATCCTCGGCGGCGAGACCCGCCGGGTGCGGTTCGCCAAGAGCGGCCCGACGGTCATCATGCTCGCCGGTCTGCAGGGCGCCGGTAAGACCACCCTCGCGGGCAAGCTCGGCCACTGGCTGAAGAAGCAGAAGCACACCCCGCTGCTGGTGGCCTGCGACCTCCAGCGCCCCAACGCGGTCAACCAGCTCCAGGTGGTCGCCGAGCGCGCCGGCGTGGCCTTCTACGGCCCGCAGCCGGGCAACGGCGTCGGCGACCCGGTGCAGGTGGCCAAGGACTCGATCGAGTACGCCAAGCAGAAGCAGTACGACGTCGTCGTCGTCGACACTGCCGGCCGCCTGGGCATCGACGCCGAGCTGATGCAGCAGGCCGCCGACATCCGCGCCGCGGTGAACCCGGACGAGGTCCTGTTCGTCGTCGACGCGATGATCGGCCAGGACGCGGTCACCACCGCGCAGGCCTTCCTCGACGGCGTGGACTTCACCGGTGTCGTGCTCTCCAAGCTCGACGGCGACGCCCGCGGCGGTGCCGCCCTGTCGGTCGCCCACGTCACCGGCCGGCAGATCATGTTCGCCTCCAACGGCGAGAAGGTCGACGACTTCGACGCCTTCCACCCGGACCGGATGGCCTCGCGCATCCTCGGCATGGGTGACGTCCTCTCGCTGATCGAGCGGGCCGAACAGACCTTCTCGCAGGCCGAGGCGGAGAAGATCGCCGCCAAGCTGCGCGGCGGCCCGAAGGCGTTCACGCTGGACGACTTCCTGTCGCAGCTGGAGCAGGTCCAGAAGATGGGCTCGATCTCCAAGCTGCTCGGCATGCTGCCCGGCATGGGCCAGATCCGCGAGCAGATCAACAACATCGACGACAAGGACGTCAACCGGGTCGGCGCGATCATCAAGTCGATGACCCCGACCGAGCGCGCCGAGCCGGAGCTGATCAACGGCTCCCGCCGGGCCCGCATCGCCAAGGGTTCGGGCGTCCAGGTCGGCGAGGTCAAGAACCTGGTCGAGCGGTTCTTCGACGCCCGCAAGATGATGTCCGCGATGGCCTCCGGCAAGGGCATGCCCGGCATGCCGGGGATCCCGGGCATGGGCGGCGGCGCGAAGAAGTCCGGCAAGAAGGCCCCGCAGGCCAAGGGCAAGCGCAAGAGCGGCAACCCGCTGAAGCGGGCGCAGGAGGAGGCCGCGGCCGCCGAGCGCCGCGCGCTCGGCCCGGGCGCCGACCAGGCCCCGGCGGACGGCGGGGCGTTCGGCCTCGGCGCGGGCAAGGGCCCGGCCGACTTCGAGCTGCCCAAGGAGTTCAAGGACCTGCTGTAGTCCTTGAGCGTCCGGGGCTGGTCTGTGATCGGCCTTGATCGATTTCGCTCGGCCCGTCGTCCGGTATTTCCGGGCGGCGGGCCGATCGCGTGTCCGATGATGGGGGACATGCGAGTGATGATCAGGGCCCCGAGGGCCGAGGACGCGGTTGCGTACGCCGAGGCGGTCCGGCGGTCCGCCGAACACATCGGGCGGTGGAACCCGGTCGAGCCGGACGGGCTGCCCGAACTGCTGGAGCGCCAGGGGGCCGGCCTGCGCACCTTCCTGATCCTCGACGGGAGGACCGGCGGGCTGGTCGGCAAGGTGAACATCGCCAACATCGTGATGGGCCGGTTCTGCAACGCGACGATGGGCTACGACGCGTACCTGCCGTTCGCCGGCACCGGGCGGATGACCGAGGGCATGCGGCTGGTCCTGGACCGCTGCTTCGCCCCGCAGTCGGCCGGCGGGCTGGGACTGCACCGGCTGGAGATCAACGTGCAGCCGGACAACGAGCGTTCGGTCGCGATGGCCAAGCGGCTGGGCTTCCGACGCGAGGGCTTCTCGCCGCGGATGCTGTTCCTGCAGGGCGACTGGCGCGACCACGAGCGGTTCGCGCTGACCGCCGAGGAGTGGCCCGGCGCTTCGGCATAACCGCTGGTGGGAGGCGCCCGGCGGGACCGCTCGGGCGCTCGGGCGCGGCGTTGCGGTTGGCCCGCCCGAGCACCTGTCCGTATCGTCCGATGGGTGACCGAACCCGTGCCGCCGCGTCAGACCCCCGACCAGCCCTGGCGCTCCGAGGGCGCCCCGCCCCCGCCCCCGCCCCGCCGCAGGATGCCCGGCGGCTGGACCGGCCTCGTCCTCACCGCCCTCGTGGTGTTCCTGATCTCCGACGTGCTGCTGTCCTACTTCGGCAACGAGGGCGCCACCACGATCTCGTACACCGAGTTCAACAACCAGCTGAACAAGGGCAACATCACCAAGATCTACGCCAAGGGCGACGCGATCGAGGGCACCCTCAAGAGCGCCCAGCCCAAGCCGGACGGCGGCAAGGGCGACTACACCGAGTTCGACACCCAGCGGCCCTCGTTCGCGGGCGACAACCTGTGGACCACGCTGCAGCAGCAGGGCGTCGAGGTCACCGCCACCTCGCCGGTCCAGCAGCGCAGCTTCCTCACCAACCTGCTGCTCTCGCTCGCCCCGATGCTGCTGCTGATCTTCATCTGGGTGCTGCTCGCCCGCCGGATGGCCGGCGGCCTCGGCGCCGGGCCGCTCGGGCGCAAGGCACCGCCCAAGCCGGTCACCGCCGAGCAGGGCACCCGCACCACCTTCGCCGACGTGGCCGGCATCGACGAGGTCGAGGCCGAACTCACCGAGGTGGTCGACTACTTGAAGAACCCGGAGCGGTACCGCAAGCTCGGCGCCAAGATGCCTCGCGGCGTGCTGCTGAGCGGCCCGCCCGGGACGGGCAAGACCCTGCTGGCCCGGGCCGTGGCCGGTGAGGCGGACGTGCCGTTCTTCTCCGCCTCCGCCTCCGAGTTCATCGAGATGATCGTCGGCGTCGGCGCCAGCCGGGTCCGCGAACTGTTCGCCGAGGCCCGCAAGGTCGCCCCGGCGATCATCTTCATCGACGAGATCGACACCATCGGACGCCAGCGCGGCGCGGGCGGCGGCATGGGCGGGCACGACGAGCGCGAGCAGACGCTCAACCAGATCCTCACCGAGATGGACGGCTTCAGCGGCTCCGAAGGGGTCATCGTGATCGCCGCGACCAACCGGGCCGACGTGCTCGACCCGGCGCTGCTGCGCCCCGGCCGCTTCGACCGGCGGATCACCGTCAGCCCGCCCGACCGGGAGGGCCGGGCCGCGATCCTGCGCATCCACACCCGCACCGTCCCGCTGTCCGGCGACACCGACCTCACCCGACTGGCCAAGGTCACCCCCGGGATGACCGGCGCCGAACTCGCCAACCTGGTCAACGAGGCCGCCCTGCTGGCCGTCAAGCGCGAGCAGGACGCGGTCAACGAGCGGGACCTCTCGGACGCTCTGGAGAAGGTCCAACTCGGCGCCGTGCGGCCGCTGGTGATGCCGCAGGAGGAGCGCGAGCGGACGGCGTACCACGAGAGCGGGCACGCGCTGCTGGGCATGCTCCAGCCCGGCGCGGACCCGGTCCGCAAGATCACCATCGTGCCGCGCGGCCGGGCGCTCGGCGTCACCCTCTCCACCCCGGAGAACGACCGCTACTCGTACACCGAGCCCTACCTGCGCGGCCGGATCATCGGCGCGCTCGGCGGCATGGCGGCCGAGCAGGTGGTCTACGGAGTGATCACCACCGGCGCGGAGAGCGACCTGGAACAGGTCACCAACATCGCCCGCGGGATGGCCGGGCGCTGGGGGATGAGCGAGCGGGTCGGCCGGCTCACCGCGGTGCCCTCCGACCCGCAGGGCGCGTACGGGCTCTCCGCCGCGCCGACCACGCTGGACGCGGTGGACGAGGAGGCCCGGCGGATCGTCGCCGAGTGCTACGACGACGCGGTGCGGCTGCTGACCGAGCAGCGGCACCGGCTGGACGCGCTGGCGGCGGCGCTGCTGGAGGCGGAGACGCTGGACGAGGAGCAGGCCTACCGGGCGGCGGGGGTGCCCCGGGAGGGGGCCTCGGAGGGCTCCGGCGGGTCCGGCAGCTCTGGTGGGACCGACAGCTCCGGTGCTTCGGGTGGTCCCGGTGGTTCTGACGGTTCCGCCGGTTCCGGTGGCTCCGACAGTGCCGGTGGTTCCGAGGATGGCCCCGGCGGGAAGTCGCTCGACCAGGCGTGAACCGGCTGCCGGGGGCGCCCGCCGTGGTGGCGGGCGCCCCCGGTTCGCGTCTCCTAGCGCGGCCGCTCGGCGACCAGGTAGCGGAACACGTTCTCCATCCGGACCGAGCCGTCCGCGCGCAGGTACGGCTGCAGCGCCTCCTCCAGCTCCTTGGCCACCAGTGAGGCGCCGGAGAACTCCTCCGCCGCCTCGAACAGGCCGGTGGAGAGCAGACCGCGCACCGCGCTGTCGAGGTCGGCGTAGGCGAACGGGCAGCCCACCCGGCCGCTGCCGGCCGGGCGCAGGCCGGCCGGGGCGAGCAGGTCCTCCAGCGCTCCGGGCGCGCTCAGCTCGAACGGGTCGCGCGCGGTGGTGCGACCCGCCATCCGCCGGGCCACGTCCAGCAGCGCGGCGCTCTCGCAGCGCTCCGGCGGGCCCCAGACGGCGAGCACCACGTGCCCGCCCGGGAGGGTGAGCCGGGCGGCCTCGGCCACCACCGCGCAGGGCTCGGCGGCGCCGGGCAGCTGCTCGAAAACCGTCACCAGCGAATGGGCCGAGCGGGCGACGTCGGCGGCCGGCCGGGCCCCGGCGCACACCCGCAGGCGACGGTCGCGGGCCAGCTCGCGCAGCTCGTCCCGTGGCTCCTGCCCGGAGACCTGGGCGCCCCGTCCGGCGGCGAGCAGCAACGCCAGTCCGGACCGGCAGCCCAGGCCCAGCACACTGCTCGCCGGGCCGACCTCCAGCCGGTCGTAGACCGCCTCGTAGAGCGGCACCAGCATGCGTTCCTGGATCTCCGCCCAGTCGCGCGCCCGCACGGGCCCGGCGGCCCCGGGCTGCGGGTGGTGCGCGCGTGCGCCCGTTGGTCGTTCGGTTGTGCCGGTCGTCCGAGCTGAAGCCATCGCGGCCTCCCATCCGGTCCTTCGGTGTGCTGCTACGGCTCCCCCAAAGTCCCGCCCTACTCCAGCGAACAGCGGGTCGGGCCCGGCGTCCAGAGGGGTGCAGGGTGGTGCGCGCGTGTCGCGGTAGTGCGCCCCCCGTCCTTCGGCCCGTTCCGCGGCCCGGTCCGTCACCGGCCGGGGGTGTGATACCGATTCGAAGTCAGGGGGTCGCTCCCCGTACCATTCGCCCCATGGCTAAGGCACCCGTTCTCACCCCTCAGGCGGAAGACTTCCCGCGCTGGTACCAGGACCTCATCAACAAGGCCGAGCTGGCCGACAACGGTCCGGTGCGCGGCACCATGGTCATCCGACCGTACGGCTACGGCCTGTGGGAGCGGATGCAGCAGGAGATGGACGCCCGGATCAAGAAGGCCGGCGCGCAGAACGCCTACTTCCCGATGTTCATCCCGCAGTCCTACCTGACCAAGGAAGCGGAGCACGTCGAGGGCTTCGCACCCGAACTCGCGGTGGTCACCCACGGCGGCGGCAAGCAGCTGGACGAGCCGGTCGTCGTCCGGCCCACCTCCGAGACGATCATCAACGAGTACTTCTCGAAGTGGGTGCAGAGCCACCGCGACCTGCCCCTGCTGATCAACCAGTGGGCCAACGTGGTCCGTTGGGAGCTGCGCCCGCGCGTCTTCCTGCGCACCACCGAGTTCCTCTGGCAGGAGGGCCACACCGCTCACGCCACCTACGAGGACGCCCGTGCGTACGCGGCGATGATCCACACCCAGGTCTACGGCGACTTCATGACCAACGTGCTCGGCATCGACGTCGTGCTCGGCCGCAAGACCGCCAAGGAGCGCTTCGCCGGCGCCATCAACACCCTCACCCTCGAGGCGATGATGGGCGACGGCAAGGCGCTGCAGATGGGCACCAGCCACGAGCTGGGCCAGAACTTCGCCAAGGCGTTCAACACCACCTACCAGCTGCAGGGCGCCGAGCGCGAGCACGTCTGGCAGACCTCCTGGGGCGTCTCGACCCGCATGGTCGGCGGCCTGATCATGTCCCACGGCGACGACAACGGCCTGCGGGTTCCCCCGCGCCTGGCCGCCGTCCAGGCCGTCGTGCTCGCGATCAAGGGCGACGACGCGGTCATCGCCAAGGTCCGCGAGATCGGCGCGCAGCTGGAGGCCGCCGGCATCCGGGTCGTGGTCGACGACCGCACTGACACCCCGTTCGGCCGCCGCGCCGTCGACTGGGAGCTCAAGGGCGTTCCGCTGCGCATCGAGGTCGGTCCGCGCGACCTGGAGAACGGCACCGCGATGCTGGCCCGCCGCATCCCGGGCGGCAAGGAGCCGGTCTCCATCGACGCCCTGGCCGCGCTGCTCCCGAGCGTGCTGGAGGAGGACCAGGCGCTGCTGCTGCGCCAGTCCCGCGAGCGCCGCGAGTCCCGCACGGTCGACGTCAAGACCATCGACGAGGCCGTCGAGGCCGCCGCGACCGGCTGGGGCCGGATCTCCTGGGCCGACCTCGGCGCGGAGGGCGAGGCCAAGCTGGCCGAGCAGGGCGTCACGGTGCGCTGCATCGTCGCGGCCGACGGTTCGGTGCCGCAGTCGGACGACCAGGACGGCAATATCGCGATCGTCGCCCGCGCGTACTGACATCGATCCGGTTCCGACACCCGTTCCCGGTTCGCACCCGTGTCCGGTTCCGGTTCCGGGTTCGACCCGGGGTTCGGTTCAGGCGGCCGTTTCGCGGGTCTTCCACGATCCGGGATGTCCGCCGGTTGTCTGTTACCTGTAGGTAATGACCGTTGGCGGCGACATTTGCCCGTAATGCGGATGGGTAAGAATCCGGTAACTCCTTCGGGGGACTCCCGGCAGCGGACATCCCTACTGGCCGGTCAACTCCCGGTATTAACGGAATAGCGGTACGGTGTACGGCCCGTGGCCCTGTCAATCAGGCGGGACCACGGGCCGTACGTCCTGGGGGCGACAGCCCGCCGCCCGGGGCGGAATTCACCAGGCCCGCCGACCGTGGGACGGGCCGAAACCGGCAGGGGGTTGGTCTTGCGTCAGATCCGGAGCGTGCAATTCGCGCGCCGCCTTGCATTCCTGGGAGTTCCCTGTGAATTCCCGGAGGACGGAAACATGCGGAACATCGGCTCGCACTCCATCGTTGGTCTAGCGTGAGCACGACACAGCCCCTCGTCCTCGCGGCCGAACTGGCCGCCGCCTGGAGCGACATCCAGGCCTACCACCAGGATCTCCCCGACCTGGCCTCGCCCGAGGCCCTGATCGGCGAATCCTCCTCGGCCTGTGGCACGCGGCTCGGTTTCGAGCGGCTCCTCCACGAGGCTGCCCACGGTCTGGCCGCGGCCCGGGATATCCGGGACACCTCGCGGGCCGGCCGCTACCACAACCGGCGCTTCCTGATGCTCGCCTCCGAGCTGGGCCTGGCGCACCCGGTGGAGCCGCACGCGAGTAGCGGCTTCTCCCAGGTGACCATGCTCAAGGAGACCCAGGAACGCTACGCAGGAACCATCGAGCGCCTGGACCGCGCCCTCGGCGCGCACCAGGAAGCGGTGGCCGGCGACGGCGTGACGCGTGCCTTCCGCGGCCCGGCCGCCCGGCACGGCTCCTCCGGGGGCGGCGTCCGGGTCAAGGCGGTTTGCGGCTGCGGACGCAACGTCCGGGTCGTTCCGTCGGTGCTCGCGCAGGCGTCCATCGTCTGCGGCGCGTGCCAGCAGCCGTTCAAGATCACGTAAGTGGTCGGCGGGCCGGCGGGACTGCTGTGCGGGCAGCGGTCCGGCCGGAGCGAGCGGTCGCACGGCGGACCGGCAAAGCGGTACAGGCGCTACGAGCGGTCCGAGCGCTACGAGCGGTCCAAGCGCTATGAGCAGAACAACGGCAGGGCAGTACCACAGCGGTGAGTCCGTGGGCTGGACCGGGAGCGGGGGCTCCCGGTCGAGCCCTGATCCGTTCCCGGGCCGTGTGCGGGCGGTTCGCGCCGGTATGGCAGAATGGACAGCTGAGTACTCGGCAGCCGAGACAGGACCCCTCTCTCCTACGGCTGGCGTGTCCCTTGAACGGTCCACCCCGCAACCCCACGCGAGGCGAGCCCGCTCACCCACGTCAACACCAGGAGAACCCACTCCCGTGGCAGTCAAGATCAAGCTGAAGCGTCTCGGCAAGATTCGCTCCCCGCACTACCGCATCGTCGTCGCCGACGCCCGCACCAAGCGTGACGGTCGCGCGATCGAGGAGATCGGCATCTACCAGCCGACCTACAACCCCTCGAAGATCGAGGTCGACAGCGACCGCGCCCAGTACTGGCTGTCCGTCGGCGCCCAGCCGACCGAGCCGGTGCTCGCCATCCTGAAGCTGACCGGCGACTGGCAGAAGTTCAAGGGCCTGCCGGCCCCGGCGCCGCTGCTGGTCGCGGAGCCGAAGGTCGAGGACTTCTCGCACCTGTTCGCGAAGGCCGTCGCCGGCTTCGAGGACGCCACCACCGGTGTCGCCATCACCCCGAAGGCCAAGAAGTCGGACAAGGTCGAGGCTGAGGCCGACGCCGCCGCCGAGGCCTGAGCGTGATCGAGGACGCCCTCGACCACTTGGTGAAGGGCATCGTCGAGCACCCCGACGAGGTGCAGGTGCGTTCGCGCAACCTGCGTCGGGGCAACACCATCGAGGTGCGAGTGCACCCCGATGACCTCGGCAAGGTGATCGGCCGGGGTGGCCGCACGGCGCGCGCTCTGCGCACCGTGGTCGGCGCCCTCGGCGGTCGCAACGTCCGGGTCGACCTGGTCGACGTGGACAACATTCGCTGACGCAGCTGCTCGTTCAGCCGTCAGGGCTTGGGGCCGACCGGGACGCATGTCGTCCCGGTCGGCCTTTTCTCGTTTCCCGCACCACCCGTTCGCACCACCCCTTCGGGGCATCGCACCACCCCACCGCACCAGCCCTTCGCACCGGCCCTTCGCATTTCGTCGGGCTCTCGTTTCGGCTCAGGAACTCCAGGAGAACGATCACCGTGCAGCTCGTCGTCGGCAAGATCGGCCGTGCCCACGGCATCAGGGGGGACGTCAGCGTCGAGGTCCGCACCGACGAGCCGGAGCTCCGGCTCGGCCCGGGTGCCGTCCTGCTCACCGACCCCGCGTCGGCCGGGCCGCTGACCATCGAGTCCGGCCGGGTGCACAGCGGCCGGCTGCTGCTGCGCTTCGTCGGCGTCAAGGACCGCAACGCGGCCGAGGCACTCCGGGGCACCCTGCTCATCTCCGAGGTCGACCCGGAGGAGCGCCCCGACGATCCGGAGGAGTACTACGACCACCAGCTGATCGGCCTGGACGTGGTGCTGCTCGACGGCACCCTGGTCGGCGAGCTGACCGAGGTGCTCCACCTGCCGTACCAGGACCTGCTCACGGTGGAGAGGCCCGACGGGACCGAGGTGCTGGTGCCCTTCGTCAGCCAGATCGTGCCGACCATCGACCTGGAGAACCAGCGCGCGGTGATCACCCCGCCGCCCGGGCTGATCGACCTGGAGCAGGCGGAGGTCGCCGGTACGTCCTCGGCCGAGGGCCCTGAGACCGCTGAGGCTGCCGAGGCTGCCGAGGCCACTGCGCCCGCCGACGGTTCGGAGGAGTCGGAGTGACCGTCGAGGAGAGCGGCGGTGTGCAGAGCGGCATGCGGATCGACGTCGTCACGATCTTCCCCGAGTACCTGGAGCCGCTGAACATCTCGCTGGTCGGCAAGGCCCGCGCGCGCGGCCAGCTGGACGTGCACGTCCACGAGCTGCGCGAGTGGACCCACGACGTGCACCGCACGGTGGACGACAGCCCGTACGGCGGCGGCCCCGGCATGGTGATGAAGCCCGAGCCGTGGGGCGAGGCGCTGGACGCGGTGGTCGCCGGCGGGCCCGAGGGCGAGGTGCCCACCCTGGTCGTGCCGACCCCGAGCGGGCGCCCGTTCACCCAGGAGCTCGCCCAGGAGCTGGCCGGCCGCCCCTGGCTGGCCTTCACCCCCGCGCGGTACGAGGGCATCGACCGCCGGGTGATCGAGGAGGCGGCCACCCGGATGCCGGTGGTCGAGGCCTCGATCGGCGACTACGTGCTGGCCGGCGGCGAGGTCGCGGTGCTGGTGATGGTCGAGGCGATCGCCCGACTGCTGCCCGGGGTGCTCGGCAACGCCGAGTCCCACCGCGACGACTCCTTCGCGCCGGGCGCGATGGCCGACCTGCTGGAGGGGCCGGTCTACACCAAGCCCGCCGAGTGGCGCGGCCGCACCGTGCCGGACGTGCTGCTCAGCGGCAACCACGGCCGGATCGCCCGTTGGCGGCGCGAGCAGGCCTTCGCCCGTACCCTGGCGAACCGCCCCGACCTGGTCGAGCGCTGGCAGTACGGCGCCTTCGACAAGAAGGAGCGGGAGGCGCTCAGCATCCTCGGCCTGGCCTGGGACGAACGGCTCGGCCGATTTCGGTCCGTGGCCGGTGGTGTGGAAGAATAGGCCGCTGCTGTCTGTCGCTGGCACCCTCTCGTAGGGGGCACGTGGACCGGCGCCCCCGCCACGGGGGGCTCGCCGTCAGCCGATGCGGCCCGCAGTAAACCCCATTGTGACGATTTTCCGTGGGCGGCCCGTGGCGCCTGCGATGGAGAGCAACATGAGCAACAAGCTCGCTGCTGTCGACGCGGCTTCGCTGCGTAGCGACATTCCGGCCTTCCGTGCCGGTGACACCCTGAAGGTCCACGTCCGGGTCATCGAGGGCAACCGCTCCCGTGTCCAGGTCTTCCAGGGCGTCGTCATCCGCCGCCACGGCGCCGGCATCGGTGAGACCTTCACCGTTCGCAAGGTCAGCTTCAACGTCGGCGTGGAGCGCACCTTCCCGGTGCACACCCCGGTCGTCGAGAAGATCGAGGTCGTGACCCGCGGTGCGGTTCGCCGCGCCAAGCTGTACTACCTGCGTGACCTCCGCGGCAAGGCCGCGAAGATCAAGGAGAAGCGCGACCGCTGATCCACCGGCCCCCGGCCTCGCCGGGGGATCGGAGCGCTCAAGGGGACCGAGAGACCGCAAGGTAAGCTCACCCCCCGATGAGCACGCACGAACCACCCGCGGACCGCGACAGCAGTCCCGCACCCTCCGGTGCGGACTCGCTGTCGCGGTCCGCGGTCGTGTCCGGGGCGGTTACCGGGGCCGCTTCGGTCGTTTCCGCGGTCGTTTCCGAGGACACGGCGACCGGTCCGGCTACTGCCGCTTCCGCGCGCACCGCCGAGGAGAGCCAGGCCGCGGAGAGTCGGGCCGAGGAGGGCTCGGAGCAGGACGAGGAGCCCGGCCACTCGCGTTCGCGTGACCTGCTGCTGTTGGTGGGGATCTGCCTGACGGCCCTGCTCCTGGTGAACGCCTTCGTCGCGCGTCCGTTCGCGGTGCCCTCCGGATCGATGGAGGACACCCTGCGACCGGGCGACCGGCTGATCGCGAACCAGCTCGCCTACGCCTTCGGCGGCCACCCCCAGCGGGGCGACATCGTGGTCTTCGACGGGAGGGGCTCCTTCCTGCGGGAGTCTGCGCAGCCGCAGGGCTTCTGGGACGGCGCGCGTTCGCTCGCCCAGGACCTCGGGCTGGCCCCGGCCGGGAACACCATCTACGTCAAGCGCGTGATCGGCGTCGGCGGCGACCGGGTGACCAGTGCCGGCCCGGGTGCGCCGATCACCGTCAACGGCGTGCCGGTGGACGAGACCTCCTACCTGGCCCCGGGGAACGACCCGTCGAGCGTGGCCTTCGACGTGGTGGTGCCGGCCGGCGAACTGTGGGTGATGGGCGACCATCGCAGGGCCTCCCGTGACTCCCGCGACCACCTCGGCGAGCCCGGCGGCGGCTTCGTGCCCGAGGAGAAGGTGATCGGCCGGGCGGACTGGGTGGTCTACCCGTTCTCGCGCTGGACCAGCCTGGACCGGCCCGCGGCTTTCGCCGCGACTGCGGGGACGGGTGGTCATGGGGACCAGAGGTAGGGGTCGGCTCGCCGACCGCCCGGCCCGCGAGCCGGACGACGGTGGGCCGGAGGGCGCCGGGCCTGCCGTGGCCCGGTCGGTGCGCGGCCGGGCCGAGCGTCGCCGCAGCGCCCGTCGGGCGGCTCGTCGGCGTAAGCGGTCGCTGGTGCGCGAGGTCCCGATGATCATCCTGGTGGCCCTGCTGGTGGCGCTGGTGATAAAGACCTTCCTGGTCCAGGTGTTCGTGATCCCCTCGGGTTCGATGGAGCAGACCATCCGGATCGGGGACCGGGTGCTGGTGGACAAGTTGACCCCCTGGTTCGGCAGTGAGCCGCAGCGCGGCGACGTGGTGGTCTTCAAGGACCCGGGCGGCTGGCTGGAGAACGACCACAAGCCCTCCGACGACGGCCCGGTGCTGGGCGCGGCCAAGCAGGCGCTGACCTTCGTCGGACTGCTGCCGTCCGACAACGAACAGGACCTGATCAAGCGGGTGATCGGCGTCGGCGGGGACACCGTCGAGTGCTGCGACGCGCAGGGGCGGCTCAGCGTCAACGGGCACCCGGTGGACGAGACCTACCTCGCACCCGGCAACCCGCCGTCCCGGCAGCCCTTCAAGGTGAAGGTGCCGCAGGGGCGGCTCTGGGTCATGGGCGACCACCGGGACGTCTCCGCCGACTCCCGCTTCCACATGGGCAATCCGGGTCAGGGCACGATCCCGCTGAGCGGTGTGGTCGGTCGCGCGTTCGTGATCGCCTGGCCGCTGGACCGCCTCCATCAACTCGATGTGCCGAGTTCACTCTCCTCTCTCGCCCGGGCTCCGCAAGCCGGAGGAACTAGCGCGGAATCCGTGGGCGTTGGGCCGGTTCCTGTGGAACCTCCGCTCGTTATGGGTGTGTTGGGCATCCTTCCGCTCGTCGGTCGTCGGCCGGGGGGGGCGGCGGGGGGGGCCCCCCCGGCCCCCCCCCCCCCGGGCCCCCCGGGGGGGGCCCCGAGCCGGGTGGCGTGGAGTGATAGAGAAGTGCAGGTGCGGCCGGGAGTGGTTCCGGGTCGCGCGCCGAGACTGTGCTGGTGTCAGGGGAGCCCGCGGTGGGCAGCCCTGAGGCGTTCATGGTCATGGTGAGCGTGGTGCCCGCTGTGCGGCACTCTGAGCGCGGGCGCGCGGGCGTCCGCACAGCAGGGAGGAGACGTTGTGGGGGATTTGGTGATCGGTGCCCGTTCGGGCGCCGGAGAGCCCGAAGGCCCAGGTCGTCGGGTGGCCCGGTCCGCCGAGTCCTCGGCGCCCTCGGCCGCGGTCGACGACGCCGCGGCCCAGACCGCCGACGAGCAGGGCACGGGGGCCGAGGACTCGCCGGAACCCTCGCACCCGGAGACCGGGTCGGTGGACGGATCGGAGTCGGAGTCTCCGGCCAAGCCGCGCAAGCCGCGCTCCTTCTGGAAGGAGCTGCCGATCCTGATCGGGATCGCGCTGATCCTCGCGCTCGTGATCAAGACCTTCTTCGTCCAGGCGTTCTCCATTCCGTCGGAGTCGATGCAGAACACGCTGCAGGTCGGCGACCGCGTCCTGGTGGACAAGCTGACCCCCTGGTTCGGGGCCGAGCCCGAGCGCGGCGAGGTCGTGGTGTTCCACGACCCGGGCGGCTGGCTGAACGACGAGCCGACCCAGCAGAGCAGCAACTCCTTCGTCCGCGGCGTTCAGGACGTGCTCAGCTTCGTCGGTCTGATGCCCTCCACCAATGAGAAGGACCTGATCAAGCGGGTCGTCGCGGTCGGCGGGGACACCGTCGAGTGCGAGGGCGAGGGACCGGTCAAGGTCAACGGCGTCGCGCTCAACGAGCCGTACGTCTACCCGGGCAACACCCCCTGTGGTGACCACCCCTTCCAGCCGGTCAAGGTACCCAAGGGGCGGATCTGGGTGATGGGCGACCACCGCGCCAACTCGCTGGACTCCCGCTTCCACATGGACCAGCCGGGCGGCGGCACCGTCCCGGTGGACAACGTGATCGGGCGTGCCTTCGTGGTGGCCTGGCCGATCAACCACTGGTCGACGCTGTCGGTGCCGGACACCTTCGACCAGAAGGGCCTGGCGGCGGCCGCGCCCATGGCGCCCCCCGTGGTCGGTGCGGTGGGGGCTGTCGCCCTGCTTCCGCTGGTGCGCCGGGTGCGGGTCCGGGTGGAGCGCCGCAAGGAGTCCTGAGCTCCACCGGGTTGTCCCCGACTCTTGCGCGGGCCGTGGTACCGACGAGTAATCTGCTCGGACGTGCCACGGCCCGTCGGCGTTCCCGCCGGTGCCTCCGGCGTGCCAGTGGTGTTCTCCGGTAGGCCAGAGGTGGACGGTGTCGATGAGCAGTGTCGTGGAGCAGACGGCCGATCGCCCGGCCGCGCCCGCCCGTGAGCGCCGTCGCCTCGCCGCGGTGATGCAGGGCGTCGCGCTGGCGCTCGGGCTGGTGCTGATGATCGGCGGCTTCGCCCTGATCGCGATCGACTACCGGCCGTACAACATCCCGACCGCCTCGATGCACCCGACGCTGCAGGTCGGAGACACCGTGCTGGCTCGCAAGGCCGACGGCGGGAAAGTCGGCCGGGGGGACGTGGTGGTCTTCCGGGACCAGGCCTGGGGCGGCGAGCTCATGGTCAAGCGCGTGGTCGCGGTCGGCGGGGACACCGTCGCCACCAGCGGGGACAACCGTCAGCTGACGGTCAACGGACAGCCGGTGGACGAGCCCTACCTCGCGACGCAGGGCCGCCAGGGCGAGTCGTTCAGCGTGACGGTGCCGCAGGGCCGGCTGTTCCTGCTCGGCGACAACCGGGTCGGCTCGCTCGACTCCCGCACCCACCTGGAGGTCGACGGCGGGACCGTCCCGGCCGACGTCATCGAGGCCAGGGTCGAGGCCACCCTGAAGCCCTTCGGCCGGACGGGCCTGCTCGACCGGACCACGGCCTTCGACGGCTTCACGGGGCCGAGGGCGTCGCAGCCCGGCCCGCTGGAGCCCGCCGCCTACGCCACCGTCGCCGGCGCGGCGCTGATCCTGGTGACCTCGGCGGTGGGCGGGGTGGCGGGCCTGGCCCGCCGGCTCCGCCGGGGGCGCAGCTCCTGAGCGGGGCCGTCGCGGCGCGGGCCGCTCTGGCGAACATCGCCCCGAACGGCGGCGTCGGGTGGCAGGATCGGTAGCGCCACCGATGCGAACGGAAGGAGCGTGGAGCGCAGCCATGACAGCACAGCGTCGCCGGGCGGCGCGGATCCTGCTGCTGGACGGGCTGGACCGCATCCTCCTCTTCCGGGGCGCCGACCCGGCCGTCCCCGGGGAGACATGGTGGTTCACGCCCGGGGGCGGCTTGGAAGCAGGGGAGGACGTGCGCGAGGCCGCCGAGCGGGAGCTCGCGGAGGAGACCGGCTTGCGGGGCGTGGACCTGGGGCCCTTGGTGGCGTACGGCACGGTGTCGTTCTCCTTTCAGGGACAGCGCTTCGAGCAGGAACAGTGGTTCCACCTGGCCCGGACCACGGAGACGGGCCTGGATCACTCGGGCATGGGCGCGGACGAGCACGCCCAGTTGCTCGCGGCGCGCTGGTGGACGGTCGAGGAACTGAGGGGGACCGGCGAGATGGTCTATCCGGCCGGCCTGGCGGACTTCCTGGCACGGCTGCTGGCCGAGGGCCCGCCGGTGGACCCGGTGCGGCTCTGACCGTGGGTGCGGTGGTCCACAATGGGTGGACGTGACAAGTTGAGGGGACGCCTGGATGAGTGCCGAAGATCTCGAGAAGTACGAGACCGAGATGGAGCTCAAGCTCTACCGGGAGTACCGGGACGTCGTCGGCCTGTTCAAGTACGTGATCGAGACCGAGCGACGGTTCTACCTCACCAATGACTACGAGCTGCAGGTGCACTCGGTCCAGGGCGAGGTGTTCTTCGAGGTGTCGATGGCGGATGCGTGGGTCTGGGACATGTACCGGCCGGCCCGGTTCGTCCGCAAGGTCCGGGTGCTGACCTTCAAGGACGTGAACATCGAGGAACTCGCTAAGAGCGACCTGGAGCTGCCCTCGGACGAGTCCGGCTTCGGGAACTGACGTTGAACGACTCCGGCCCGCGTTGTCCAGCCGAATTTCGCGGGATCGGGGCTTCTCACCCCTGCGGGTGACAGAAGTTGTCCACAGGCCCGAGTTATCCACAGGGAAACGGAATTTCCGGGCCCCGCCGTGCGCGGTGGTGCAGCCTCCTCGGCGGAGGTGGTCACCATGCAGCACACCGTCGAGCAGGACCAGGCCGTACCGGAGCAGGTCGCACCGGGCACGGCCGTAGCCGACCCGACCGCGCCGGACACGGCCGTACCGGAGCAGGCCGTGCCCGGGAAGAAGCCGCGGGGGATCCCGGACCGCAGCACCAGGAACGCGCTCGGCCGCTACGGGGAGCGGGTCGCCGCCCGCCGTCTCGCGGAGGCCGGGCTCCGCATCCTGGACCGCAACTGGCGCTGCGTCGAGGGCGAGCTGGACATCGTCGCCCTCGACGGCGACACCGTGGCGGTCTGCGAGGTGAAGACCCGCTCCGAGCGGGGCTTCCAGCAGCCCACCGAGGCCATCGACCAGGCCAAGGCCGCCCGGCTGCAACGCCTGGCCGAGCGCTGGATGGCCGAGCGTTGGCCCGGTCACTTCGCCCGGCTGGCCGGGGCCGACGACGACGTGGCGCCGACAGATCCGCACTGGCCGCCCGCCCCGCCGGGTGGGGTGCGGATCGACCTGGTCGCCGTGGTCAACCGGGCGCGGGGTGCGGCCCTGGTCGACCACCTGCGGGGGGTGGTCTGAGATGGCCTTCGCCCGAACCTGTTCCGTCGCGCTGGTCGGCGTCGACGGGGTGATCGTCGAGGTCCAGGCCGATCTGGAGCCCGGGGTGGCCGCGTTCACCCTGGTCGGCCTGCCCGACAAGGCGCTCACCGAGTCCCGCGACCGGGTCCGCGCCGCGGTGGTGAACAGCGGCGAGGCCTGGCCGCAGCGCAAGCTGACGGTCGGCCTCAGCCCCGCCTCGGTGCCCAAGAGCGGCAGCGGCTTCGACCTCGCGGTGGCCTGCGCCGTGCTGGCCGCCGCCGAGCGGCTCGACCCGTCGTCCATCGCCGAGCTGCTGATCATCGGCGAGCTGGGGCTGGACGGCCGGGTGCGGCCGGTCCGCGGCGTGCTCCCGTCGGTGCTGGCCGCCGCCGATGCCGGTTACGAACGGGTCGTGGTCGCCGAGCAGACCGCGCCCGAGGCCTCGCTCGTCCCCGGGGTGACGGTGATCGGCGTCCGCAGCCTGCGCCAGCTGGTCGCGATCCTGACCGGAGCGCCGCCGCCGGAGGAGCCGCCCGATCCGATCGGAGGCCGACCGGACCCGCTGATGGCCGGGCTGATGCTGCCCAGCGCGAGCGTGCGGGGCCTGTCCGAGGACAAGGCGGCCCGCCTCGACATGGCCGACGTGGCCGGCCAGTACGAGGCGCGGCGAGCCCTGGAGATCGCCGCCGCCGGAGGACACCACCTCTACCTGAAGGGTCCGCCGGGCGCGGGCAAGACCATGCTGGCGGAGCGGCTGCCCTCGCTGCTCCCGCCGCTGACCCAGCAGGAAGCGCTGGAAGTCACCGCCGTGCACTCGGTTGCCGGCCTGCTCCCGGTCGGGCGCCCGCTGATCGACACCGCGCCCTACTGCGCCCCGCACCACTCCACCACGATGCCCGCGATCGTCGGCGGCGGCAGCGGCCTGCCGCGACCGGGCGCCGTCTCGCTGGCCCACCGGGGCGTGCTGTTCCTGGACGAGGCGCCGGAGTTCCCGGTCCGGGTGCTCGACGCACTGCGCCAGCCGCTGGAGTCGGGCGAAGTGGTGATCGCCCGCTCGGCCGGGTCGCTCCGGCTCCCGGCCCGCTTCCTCCTCTGCCTGGCCGCCAACCCCTGTCCGTGCGGCCGGCACTCACGGCGGGGCGAGGGCTGCGAGTGCACCCCGGTGATGGTCAGCCGCTACCAGGGGAGGCTCTCCGGGCCACTGCTGGACCGGGTCGACCTCCAGGTCCAGGTCGCCCCGGTGACGAGGATCGAACTCATGGAGCGGGACACCACGGCGGAGAGCACCGAGACCGTCGCGGCCCGGGTGCTGGCCGCGCGGGAGCGGGCGGCGGCCCGGCTGGCGGACACCCCGTGGCGGACCAACGGGGAGGTCCCGGGCCACGAGCTGCGCACGCGGTGGCAGCTCGCGCCCGGCGCGCTCAACGATGTCGCACGCCAGCTGGAGCGGGGGCTGCTGACCGCCCGTGGCCTGGACCGGGTGCTCCGGGTCGCCTGGACGGTCGCCGACCTCGCCGGCCGCGACCGGCCTGACCAGCGGGACCTGCGCACCGCCCTGGTCCTGCGCACCGGGGTGGAGCACGGGCTGGCGCTGACCGAACGGGGCACCGGCCGGCTCGGGGGCATCCCGGCCCAGCGCGGCGGCCCGCCGGACGGCGGTCGGCCCGGGACACGTGCCGAGCAGACGGAGAACGCGGAGGGCGAGGCATGAACCGGTTGGTGAGGCACCCCCAAGCCCACAGCGGAGCCGGAGCTGGAGCCGGAGCTGGAGCCGGGCTCGGGCCCCAGCTCCGGATCGGGCCAGGAACCGATCCCACCGACGCCACGGCAGCGCCCGATCCCGAGCGCCTCGCCCGCGTCGTGCTCAGCCGGCTCAGCGAACCGGGGGACGCGGTGGTCGGCCGCTGGCTCGGCCGGCTCCCCGCCGTCGACGTGGTCCAGGCGATCCGGGACGGGACGGTGCCCGACCACCCCGGGCTGGATTCCGCCCGCCTGGCCGGGTACCAGGCGAGACTTCCGGGGCTGGACCCGGAGATGGACCTGAAACGGGTACGGCTCGCCGGTGGGCGGTTCATCATTCCGGGGGACACGGAATGGCCCAGCCAACTCCATGACCTGGGCGACGGCCGTCCCATCGGGCTCTGGACGATCGGCACCGGCTCGCTGAGGCTGCTCGCGCTCCGCTCGGTTGCGATGGTCGGCTCCCGGGCC
Source organism: Kitasatospora sp. NPDC051164 (assembly GCF_044455625.1). Taxonomy (NCBI): domain Bacteria; kingdom Bacillati; phylum Actinomycetota; class Actinomycetes; order Kitasatosporales; family Streptomycetaceae; genus Kitasatospora; species Kitasatospora sp. NPDC051164. Next base: position 67,631 of record NZ_JBITFB010000033.1, read on the forward strand.
TGCACGGCCTACGGCGCCCACGTCGCCGGCGAACTGTCGGCCCAACTGGCCGAGCGCGGTTGGGTGGTGGTGTCCGGCGCCGCCTACGGGATCGACGCGGCCGCCCACCGCGGCGCACTCGCCGTCGGAGGGATGACCGTCGCGGTGCTTGCCTGCGGAGTCGACGTGGCCTACCCGAAGGGGAACGCCGAACTGATCCGACGGATCGGCGTCCAGGGTCTGCTGGTCAGTGAACTCCCGCCCGGGGAGCACCCGAACCGCTTCCGCTTCGTCCTACGCAACCGGGTCATCGCGGCGCTCACCCGGGGCACCGTGGTGGTCGAGGCGGCGGTCCGCAGCGGAGCCCTGAGCACGGCGAGGCGGGCGCGGGACCTCAACCGCCACACTATGGGCGTCGCCGGCCCGGTGACCTCGGAGCTCTCGGCCGGGGTGCACGCCCTGATCCGCAGCGGCGCCGCCGCCCTGGTCACCGACGCGGCCGAGATCACCGAGCTGATCGGGGCGATCGGGGACGACCTGGCCCCGCAGCGCAGTGGACCGGTGCTGCCGCGCGACCTGCTGGAGCCCCCGGTGGCCCGGGTCCTGGAAGCCGTACCGGCGACGGCGGAGGGCGCGCCGGTCGAACGACTGGCCCGCCAGTCCGGGCTCCCGCCGGACGAAGTGCTGCAGCGGCTCTACGAGTTGGGCTCGCTCGGCTACGTCGAGCGACACGGCGCGCACTGGCGCATGGTGCGGAGGAGGTGAGCGTCGGAGCAGGGAACGCGCGTGCGCCGAGGGAGGGCGCGTGTCCGAACCGCCCGGCTGACCTGCTGATCCGGGTCTTCCGCTCGTGTGCCCGGATCCGGTGAGTGAACGCCACCGGATCGGGGGACGACCGAGTGGCGGTAGCGCTTTGCAGTGAGTCGGTCACGCTACGCTCCACATGCCTTCCCTATCAGCACATGACTCGGCAGAACGGCGCAGACCAACGCATGCCCACACACATTCCCGGACACAGAGTGACCGGTGGCGCTCGGTCCTCGGGAGGGCCGAGGACCGAGCGGCGCCCGGCGACCGAGTTCCCGTCCAAGTCGGCGGGGGCGATGGGCGGCCTGTCGCGCCAGGGCGGCCGGCCGACGGTGGTGCCAGGCCAGCCCGCAGACGCGACCCGGGGCACCGAGGCGGTCCGCGCCGGCGACGCGCCGGTGGACACAACCGCCGCCACATCCGCCGCGACACCAGCCGCCACGCCCGCGGACACCGGACAGGCCGGCCCGGACGCCGTGACCCAGGGGCGCAGCGCGCTCGAAGAGCTCTGGCGCTCCTACAAGGAGACCGGCGACCAGCGGCTGCGCGAGCAGCTGATCCTGCACTACTCACCGCTCGTCAAATACGTGGCGGGGCGGGTCGGGGTCGGCCTGCCCTCCAACGTCGAGCAGGCGGACTTCGTCTCCTCCGGGGTCTTCGGGCTGATCGACGCGATCGAGAAGTTCGACATCGAGCGCGCCATCAAGTTCGAGACCTACGCGATCAGCCGCATCCGCGGCGCGATCATCGACGAGCTGCGCGCCCTGGACTGGATCCCGCGCTCGGTGCGGCAGAAGGCGAAGGCGGTCGAGCGGACGTACGCGACGCTGGAGGCCCGGCTGCGCCGGACGCCGCACGAGCCCGAGGTCGCGGCCGAGATGGGCATCGCGATCGAGGACCTGCACGCCATCTTCAGCCAGCTGTCGCTCGCCAACGTGGTGGCCCTGGACGAGCTGCTCCACCCGGTGGGGGAGGGCGGCGACCGGCTGAGCCTGATGGACACCCTGGAGGACCACGGCGCGGACAACCCGGTCGAGGTGGCCGAGGACCGCGAGCTGCGCAGACTGCTGGCCCAGGCGGTCAACACCCTTCCCGAGCGGGAGAAGACCGTCGTGACGCTCTACTACTACGAGGGACTGACCCTTGCCGAGATCGGGCAGGTGCTGGGGGTGACGGAGAGTCGGGTGAGCCAGATCCACACCAAGTCCGTCCTCCAGCTGCGCGCCAAGCTCTCGGAGGTCCGGTAGCGCCCCGATCCGGTAGCGCCCCGATCCGGTCGCGCGCCGATCCGGTCGCGCGCCGATCCGGTCGCGCGCCGATCCCGTAGCGCCCCGATCCGGCGGCGCGGGGTTCAGCCGGACAGGCCGGGCCTGCCCGGCGGGCCCCTGCCTCCTCCGCATGCGCGGCGCCTTATCGGCCGCGGGCAGGGCTCCGTACAGTGGGAGCGTGCCGAAGATCCGAGCGGCCACGGTGGCCGAGCATCGCCAGCTGCAGCGAGCAGCACTCCTCGACGCTGCCCGCACCCTGCTCACCGAGGGTGGCAAGGAGGCCCTGACCTTCCCCGCGCTTGCCGCGCGTACCGGGCTGGCGCGTTCCTCGGTCTACGAGTACTTCCGCTCCCGCGCCGCCGTGGTCGAGGCGCTCTGCGAGGTGGACTTCCCGCTCTGGGCGGCCGAGATCGAGGCCGGGATGGGGAGCTGCGACACCGCCGCAGAGCGGATCGAGGCGTACGTCCGGGGTCAGCTGGCGTTGGCCGCCGACCCGCGCCACCGTGCGATCGTGGCGATCTCGGCGCTGGAGCTCGACGAGGCCGCGCGCGAGCGGATCCGGGCGGCGCACGGCAGGCTGGCCGGCCTGGTCGTCCGGGCGCTGGAGGACCTGGGCCACGAGCGGCCCCGGCTCGCCGCGGTGCTGCTGCAGGGGGTCGTGGAGGCGGCCGTCCGTCGAGCCGAGCAGGTGACTACCGGGGAGCACGCCGGTTGCCCGACCGAGAACCCCGAGAACCCGGAGAACCCCGAGGAGATCGCGGCCGCCGCCGTCGCTTTCGCGCTGCACGGCCTCAGCCGGGCGTGACCGCCTGCTCGGCCTCCGACGGCTGCAGACGCTCGGCCCCCAGCGGTTCTGAGCCCAGCGGCAGCAGCCGTGCCGTACCCGCGCCGAACAGGGCCAGCGGGTCCAGGTAGCGGCCCCCGCGCAGCAGCCCCCAGTGCAGGCAGTCGCGCGCGGCGCAGTGCCGCCCGTCCGGGGCGAGCCGGCCGATCACCTGCCCGGCGGCCACCGCGGTGCCGACCGGGAGGGTGCCGGTGAGCGGCAGGTAGGTGGTCCGGAGCGGGGGAGACCCCGAGCCGAGGTGGGAGACGGTCACCACCGGACGTCCGGCCACCAGCCCGGAGAACGTGACCACGCCGGCGGCCGCCGCCCGGACCTCCGCCCCGGGCTCGGCGGCGAGGTCCACTCCCCGGTGCCCGGCGGCCCAGGGCTTCGCGGGCGGCTCGAACCGCCCCAGCACCGCGCCGGGCCCGCCCACCGGCCAGGCCCGGGCACCGCGCGGGCCCAAGTCACTGCCGGAGCCACTGCCGGAGCCGGAGCCGGAGTCGGAGCCATTGCCGGAGCCCGAGCCGCCCGCCGCCCCCGCCGCTGTCCCCGGCATCCCGAGCGCCCCCACCACCCCCAGCGCCACCCCCACGGCGACCAGCCCCCGAATCCCGACGAACCACGCACGAGCAGTCATGCGCGAAGGCTCGCCGCCCGGCCGCCCCCCGCACCACCCGGATCCGGATTCCTGTGGACAAACCGCCCCCGCGTCCGACCGCCGTCCCTCCAACGGGTGTACGGAGGCCGCCATCCGGTGTACAAGCGGCATACCGGTGGCCAACCGCGGGCAGGCAGCCGACCGGCGCACGCACGCTCCCCAGCTCCGCCGCCCCCGGCGCCGGTACCGCCGCCGACCCGCCCGTCGGCACCCCCGCCGACCCGCCCGTCCCGGCCGTTCCCAGGTTCTTCCCGGGTCCTCGGCAGGCCCTCGGCCGCTCGCGAAGTCGCCCGTCGCTCGGCGCTTCCCGTACACTTCACACGCGACCCGGTCCGCCGGGTCGACTTCGCACGCCCCGCCACCGGCGGCCGGACGCGGTTCGTCCGCAGCCCCGCCAGGTGCGAGTGCCGCTCGGTCCGCCGAGCCCGACCGGCCCCCGGCCGAGCGGGCGCAAGCGGCTCGGCACGTTCGGGGCGTCAGGCGTGGCTGTCACCTGGCCGCCACGGACAAACCGAGACTGACCCGGCTGTGGGCGATCGCTGCGACGCAGTGCCGCTGTCGGGCCGTAACACCTGAGGAGCACGGCAATGGCCGTCGTCACGATGCGGGAGCTGCTGGAGAGCGGCGTCCACTTCGGTCACCAGACCCGCCGCTGGAACCCGAAGATGAAGCGCTTCATCATCACGGAGCGCAACGGCATCTACATCATCGACCTCCTGCAGTCGCTGAACTACATCGACCGCGCCTTCGAGTTCATCAAGGAGACCGTTGCCCACGGCGGCAGCGTCCTCTTCGTCGGCACGAAGAAGCAGGCCCAGGAGGCCATCGCCGAGCAGGCCACCCGCGTGGGCATGCCCTACGTGAACCAGCGCTGGCTCGGCGGCATGCTGACCAACTTCTCGACCGTCTACAAGCGCCTTCAGCGTCTGAAGGAGCTCGGCGAGCTGGACTTCTCGGACGTGGCCGGTTCCGGCCTCACCAAGAAGGAGCTCCTGGTCCTCCAGCGCGAGCACGACAAGCTGGAGAAGACCCTCGGCGGTATCCGCGACATGCAGCGCGTTCCCAGCGCCGTCTGGATCGTGGACACCAAGAAGGAGCACATCGCGGTCGGCGAGGCCCGGAAGCTCAACATCCCGGTCGTCGCCATCCTCGACACCAACTGTGACCCGGACGAGGTCGACTACAAGATCCCGGGCAACGACGACGCGATCCGCTCCGTCACCCTGCTGACCCGCGTGATCGCCGACGCCGTGGCCGAGGGCCTGAAGTCCCGCGCCGGTGTCGCCAAGGGCGACGCCAAGGCCGAGCCGGGCGCCGACCAGCCGCTGGCCGCCTGGGAGAAGGACCTCATCGAGGGCGAGAAGGCCGAGGAGGCCCCCGCCGCCGCCGAGGCCCCCGCCGCCGAGGAGGCCCCCGCTGCCGAGGCGTCGGCCGCCGAGGAGGCCCCCGCCGCCGAGGCTCCCGCCACCGAGGCGCCGGCCGAGCAGGCCTGACGTACCAAGGGTGAGGGGCACCCGCCGGTACGAAGCCGGCAGGTGCCCCTCTCTCCAGCGCCGGGACCCGAACCATCGGTCCCGGCGCCACTCCACGCAGACACGCGAGACGCGAGAAGAGATTCACACCATGGCGAACTTCACCGCCGCGGACGTCAAGAAGCTCCGTGAGCTCACCGGCGCCGGCATGATGGACTGCAAGAAGGCCCTGGACGAGGCCGAGGGCAACGTCGAGAAGGCCGTCGAGCTCCTGCGCATCAAGGGCCAGAAGGGCGTTGCCAAGCGCGAGGGCCGCGACGCCTCCAACGGCGCCGTCGCCGCGCTGATCGCCGAGGACAAGAAGTCCGGCGTTCTGGTCGAGCTGAACTGCGAGACGGACTTCGTCGCCAAGGGTGACAACTTCGTCAAGGTCGCCGACGCCATTGCCGCCCACGTCGCCAAGACGGCCCCGGCCGACCTGGACGCCGCCCTGGCTTCCGAGATCGAGGCCGGCAAGACCGTCCAGCAGTTCGTGGACGAGGCCAACGCGACCCTGGGCGAGAAGATCGTCTTCCGTCGCTTCGCCCGGTTCGACGGTGACGGCTTCGTCGCGGTCTACCTGCACAAGACCAGCCCCGACCTGCCGCCGGCCGTCGGCGTCCTGGTCGAGCTGGACAAGGAGAACGCCGAGGTCGCGAAGGACGTCGCGCAGCACATCGCCGCCTTCGCCCCGAAGTACCTGTCCCGCGAGGACATCCCGGCCGAGGACATCGAGAACGAGCGCCGCGTCGCCGAGGCCACCGCTCGTGAGGAGGGCAAGCCGGAGGCTGCCCTGCCGAAGATCGTCGAGGGTCGCGTCACCGGCTTCGTGAAGGAGTTCTCCGTCCTGGAGCAGGCCTTCGCGAAGGACAACAAGAAGACCGTCGCCAAGGTCCTCGAGGAGAACGGCGTCGCCCTCAAGCGCTTCGCCCGCTTCCGCGTCGGCGCCTGAGCCACGTTCCACCGGGTTCCCGGCCCCCTTAGGCTGGGAACCGCCCCCGCCCGCTGACCAGGGCGGGAGGAACGCCGAACGGGCTCACCCAGCGCCAACCGCCCACGGGCGGGCTCGCGTCGGCACCATGAACGACGAGGAGGCCATTGCCGTGCAGGACACCGAACCGGTTCCCGCGGCAGTGGCCTCCTCGCGTGTACGCGCAGGCGGGGCATCCGCACACCCGCGCCTGTGACCAGTAGGTGCAAAAAGGAGAAGTCCATGCAGGAGACGCAGGAGACCGCGCAGGACCCCAGGGTCGGCTCGCGCCGCCGGGTGCTGCTCAAGCTGTCCGGTGAAGCCTTCGCCGGTGGCGGCGGACTCGGCGTCGACCCGGACGTCGTGCACGCGATCGCCCGAGAGATCGCCACGGTCGTCCGCGCCGGTACCGAGGTCGCGGTGGTCATCGGTGGTGGCAACTTCTTCCGGGGCGCCGAACTGCAGGTTCGCGGCATGGACCGGGCCCGCTCCGACTACATGGGCATGCTCGGCACCGTCATGAACTGCCTGGCGCTGCAGGACTTCCTGGTCAAGGAGGGCATCGAGACCCGGGTCCAGACCGCCATCACCATGGGCCAGGTCGCCGAGCCGTACCTCCCGCTGCGGGCCGTCCGGCACCTGGAGAAGGGCCGCGTGGTGATCTTCGGCGCCGGTATGGGCATGCCGTACTTCTCCACCGACACCACGGCCGTCCAGCGCGCGCTGGAGATCCACGCCGACGTCCTGCTGATGGGCAAGAACGGCGTGGACGGCGTCTACGACTCCGACCCGCGGACGAACCCGGACGCGGTCAAGTTCGACGCGCTGGAGTACTCCGAGGTCATCGCGCGCGACCTCAAGGTCGCCGACCTCACCGCGATCACGCTGTGCAAGGACAACAACCTCCCGATGCTGGTCTTCGAACTGCTGGCGGAGGGCAATATCGCGCGTGCGGTGAAGAGTGAGAAGATCGGCACACTCATCAGCCAGGATTCTGTCCGGGCCTGAGCAGCAACCAGCCGTACGGGAACGGTGCGGGAGCCGCGAACGGCCGCCGCGCCGACACCGGTCGGAACAACAGCAGATGAACCGGACAGGGAGACCACAGTGATCGAAGAGACCCTCCTCGAGGCCGAGGAGAAGATGGAGAAGGCCGTCGGCGTCGCCAAGGACGACCTCGCGGCCATCCGTACCGGCCGTGCGCACCCGGCGATGTTCGCCAAGATCGTCGCGGAGTACTACGGCGCCGTGACGCCGATCAACCAGCTGGCCTCGTTCTCGGTGCCGGAGCCGCGGATGGCGGTCGTCTCGCCGTTCGACAAGACCGCGCTGAAGGCCATCGAGCAGGCGATCCGCGACTCCGACCTGGGCGTCAACCCGTCGAACGACGGCTCCATCATCCGCGTGGTGCTGCCCGAGCTGACCGAAGAGCGCCGCCGGGAGTTCATCAAGATCGCCCGCACCAAGGGCGAGGACGCCAAGGTCTCGATCCGTGCCGTGCGCCGCAAGGCCAAGGACGCCATCGACAAGCTGGTCAAGGACGGCGAGGTCGGCGAGGACGATGGCCGCCGCGCCGAGAAGGAGCTCGACGACACCACGGCCAAGTACGTGGCCCAGGTCGACGAGCTGCTGAAGCACAAGGAAGCCGAGCTGCTCGAGGTCTGATGAACGACGCCCCTGACGCCCCTGGCTACTGGGGCCCGTCCGACCAGCAGTTCCAGCCCTACCGCCCGGCGCCGCAGCCGCAGGCATCCCGTACCCCGGCCCATCCGGCGCCGGGGTACGGCGAACCGGCGGCGCCGGTCCAGGGACACCCCGGCCACCCGGGCGGCCGAGCCGTGCCCCCGGGCGCGCCGGGTGCCGGCCCGCCGGAGCGGGACCTCCGTTCGGATCACCCGCAGCAGCCTCCGGTGTACTGGGGCGGCGACGCGGAGGAGACTCAGGTCATGCCTCCCGTACCGGCCGACCCCGGCCCGCCTCCGGGTGTGCCCGGCGGCGGCCGACCGGTCGGCCGCGGCGCGTCCGCGGCACCGGGCCGGCCCGCGCCCGGTCAGCCCACCGGCGGACCGGCCGACCCCGCCGCAGGCCAGGCCCGGGAAGCCGGCCGGCTGAGCGGCCCGCTGTTCCGGGACGAGCAGCCGGAGACCGCGCCGCCCGGCGTGACGGAGACGGTCGTGCTGCGCGCGATATCCGGTGACACCGCCACCGCCCCCGGCCACGGCACCCCGCCGTACCCGGGGGCACCGGTGCATTCCGCGCCGCCGCCCAGCCACCCGGCGGCCGGACAGCCCCACTTCGTGCCGTCGTCCCATCCAGGGCAGGAGACACCCGTGGCCGCCCAGCCCGACCCGCAGCCGCAGCCGCGCAAGCAGCGCGGCGGCCGTAATCTCCAGGCCGCCATAGGCGTGGGCGTCGGCCTCGGCGCGGTGATCGTCGCCTCGCTGTTCGTGGTGAAGGCACTGTTCCTGGCCGTCGTGATGGCCGCGGTCGCGGTCGGCGTCTGGGAGCTGACCAGCCGGCTCTCCGAGCGCAAGCAGATCAAGGCGCCGCTGATCCCGCTGGTCGCGGGCGGCATCGCCATGGTCGCGACCGGCTACTGGTCCGGGATCCAGTGGGCCGCGGCCTCGCTCGCGCTGACCGGGCTGGCGGTGATGGTCTGGCGGATGGCCGAACCGCCGGAGAACTACCTGCGGGACATAACAGCAGGGGTGTTCACCGCCTTCTACGTGCCGTTCCTGGCCACCTTCGTGGCGATGATGCTGGCGGCCGACGACGGCCCCCAGCGGATCGTGCTCTTCCTGATCGTCACGATCTGCAGCGACACCGGCGCCTACGCCGTGGGCTACAAGTTCGGCCGCACCAAGCTGGCCCCGACGATCAGCCCCGGCAAGACCCGCGAGGGCCTGGCCGGCGGCATCGGCCTGTCGATGCTGGCGGGCGCGGTGCTGATGCAGCTGATCATCGACGACGGCAGCTGGTGGCAGGGCCTGATCCTGGGCGGCTGCGCGGCGGTCACCGCGACCCTGGGCGACCTGGGCGAGTCGATGATCAAGCGTGACCTCGGCATCAAGGACATGGGCACGCTGCTGCCCGGCCACGGCGGCATCATGGACCGGCTGGACTCGCTCCTGCCGACCGCCCCGGTGGTCTGGCTGCTGCTGACGGCCTTCGTCGGCAGCTGATCCGCGCGTACCCGCGAGGGCCCCGGACGCCTGGCGTCCGGGGCCCTCGCGCGTCTGCGACACTGGAACAACCATGCCTAAGCCCGGAGAACTCACCTTTGTCGCGCCGCGCGGCGCCAAGCCCCCGCGACACCTCGCCGACCTGAGCCCCGCCGAGCGCAAGGAGGCCGTCGCCGAGCTGGGCGAGCAGCCGTTCCGCGCCAAGCAGCTCTCCAACCACTACTTCGGCCGGATGTCGAACGACCCGGCGAGCTGGACGGACATCCCCGCCGCCAGCCGGGAGAAGCTCACCGGGAGCCTGCTGCCCGAGCTGATGTCGGTGGTGCGGCACGTCTCCTGTGACGACGACGCCACCCGCAAGACGCTGTGGAAGCTCTTCGACGGCACGCTCGTGGAGTCCGTGCTGATGCGCTACCCGGACCGGGTCACCATGTGCATCAGCTCGCAGGCCGGCTGCGGCATGAACTGCCCGTTCTGCGCCACTGGCCAGGCCGGGCTGACCCGCAACCTCTCCACCGCCGAGATCGTCGAGCAGATCGCCGCCGGGATGCGTTCGCTCAAGGACGGGGAGATCCCGGGCGGTGAGGCGCGGCTGTCCAACGTGGTGTTCATGGGCATGGGCGAGCCGCTGGCCAACTACAACCGGGTGCTGGCCTCGATCCGCCGACTGACCGACCCGGCGCCGGACGGCTTCGGCCTGTCCCAGCGCGGCATCACCGTCTCGACCGTCGGGCTCGTCCCGGCGATGCACCGCTTCGCCGACGAGGGCCTCAGCTGCCGCCTGGCGCTGTCCCTGCACGCCCCGGACGACGAGCTGCGCGACGAGCTGGTGCCGGTGAACACCCGGTGGAAGGTCGACGAGGTGCTGGACGCGGCCTGGAACTACGCGGAGAAGTCCGGCCGCCGGATCTCCATCGAGTACGCGCTGATCAAGGACATCAACGACCAGGCGTGGCGGGCCGACCTGCTCGGCCGGCTGATCAAGAACCACCGGGTGCACGTCAACCTGATCCCGCTGAACCCGACCCCGGGTTCCAAGTGGACCGCCTCCCGGCCCGAGGACGAGCGCGAGTTCGTCCGCCGGCTGCAGTCGCACGGTGTGCCGACGACCGTCCGCGACACCCGCGGCCAGGAGATCGACGGCGCCTGCGGCCAGCTCGCCGCAGCGGGTTAGCCCCCGGGAGCCCGGCCGCTACCGCAGTCCGGCGGCCGCCAGTGCGGCGGTCGCCCCGCCGGTCAGCAGCAGCGTGGTGCCGACCGCCAGGGTGCGCAGCGCGACCGCGCCGAACAGCAGGCGGGGCGAGGCGCCGAGGCGCAGCAGCGCGTCGGTGACGTGGCGGCGGTCGGTGCGGACCTCGGCGAGCCGGGCGACCACCGCGGCGGCCGCGCAGCCGAGCACCAGGCAGGCCTCGACGGCGGGCAGCGCGTCGGCACTGTCGGGGGTGCCGATCCAGTAGCGGATGGTGGTGAGCACCAGCGCGACGGCGAGGGTGAGGACGGCCAGCGGCGCGCCGAGGCGCGGGGCCTGGGCGGTGAGCCCGCGCCCGGCGAGCAGCCGCAGCGGGGTGGGCCGGCCGAGGGCGAGCAGCCGTCCGGCCCAGGCCAGCAGCGGGCCGGTGAGCAGGGCGAGGCCGAGCGCGCTGGTGGCCCAGCCGCCGAGCGCGGCGGTGCTGGTGGTGCCGAGCCCGGCGGGCAGGTGGATCGGGCGGCCGTCGGCGGCGGCGCCGGGCCGCAGCGCGATGAGTTCGAGTGCGGCGCCGATCACGCCCAGCCCGATCGGCAGGGCGATCCGCCAGACGCCGAAGCCGGTGCGGCGGCGGGTGCGGCCGCCGGGCAGGTTCTCGGTGGCGGGCACCGCGCAGGCGGCGGCGAGGCCGGCGGTGAGCGGGACCAGGGCGAGCAGGGTGACCGGCGCGGCGGGCGGCAGCGGCACGCCCATGCCGAGGTCGGGGGCGAGCGAGGGCCCGGCGATGTCGTTGCGCAGTACCAGGAAGACCAGCAGGGTGAGCACGCTGCCGAGGGTGCAGGCGAGGGCGACCTCGCCGGCGATCAGGGCCCGGATCCGGCGGGAGCCGGCCCCGGCGGCGGTGAGGCCGGCGATCCGCTCGGGGCGCCGGGCGGGCACCGCGCGGGCGGCGACGGCCGCGAACCAGGCGACGGCGGCGAGCGGGGGCAGGCACCAGAGCAGCCGGACCAGCGGGTCGGCGCCGCCGAGCGGGTCGCTCATCGCCCGGCCGAGGGAGCGCAGCAGGAAGGCGGCGACCACGGCGGCGGCCAGCGCGGTGAGCAGCCAGCGGCCGAGGTCGGGCACCCGGTAGCCCCGGGCCAGACGGAGATAGAACACGTCGACTCTTTCAGCGGCTCGGCGTCGTCAGCGGCGGGTGGCCGTGACGGCGGACGCTCCGGGGGCCCCGGACACGGTGGTGCCGCGCGGGACGGGGGCGGCGGGGGCGGTGAGCCGTCCGTCGACGAGGGCGACGGCGCGGTCCGCGAACCGGACGAGCTCGGGGTCGTGGGTGGCCAGGACGAGGGTGAGCTGGTGCGAGCGGGCCGCGCTGGTCAGTATCCGCAGGACCTGGTCGGCGGCTTCGCGGTGCAGCGGGGCGGTGGGGTCGTCGGCGAAGACGACGGGCGGCAGCGGGGCCAGGGCACGGGCGACGGCGACCCGTTGGCGCTGGCTCTGGACCAGTCGGTCGGGGCGGTGCTTGGCGAAGTCGCCGACGTCGAGGCGCTCCAGCCACTCGTCGGCGGCGGTGTAGGCGGCCTTGTTGCCGGCCCCGGCGAGCAGCAGCGGCAGGGCGACGTTCTCCCGGGCGGTCAGTTCGGGGACCAGGTGCGGCTCGGAGCCGACGAAGCCGAAGCGGTCGCGGCGCAGCCGTTCGCGGCCGGCCCGGGTGAGGGTGTGCACGGGGGCGCTGTTGAACCAGACCTCGCCCTCGTCGACCGGGAGCTGGGCGGAGAGGCAGCCCAGCAGGGTGCTCTTGCCGGAGCCGCGCGGGCCGGTGACGGCGAGCACCTCGCCCTCGCGGACGCCGAGCGAGATGCCGCGCAGGGCGGGGGTGCCGTGATGGGACTTGACGATCCCTCGGGCCCACAGCACGTCGTTGTCAGGCGGTGCCGCTGACATGAGGTTCCATCCTGGGTGGCCGCAGGGATATGACAGTCGTCAGATTAGAACGACCGGGGCGGGGCACGGTTGCGGCGCTCTGGTCCATCACGGGCAAATCACCCGCATTCAGGCATGTTTGGTCGTGCGACTGTGATGTTCCGGTGGGGGAACGCCGAAGGGCGGCCCGGCGGGGAGCGGGGCCGCCCTTCGGCGGAGGGTGGGGAAGAGGGCTCAGGGGATCAGATCTTCGCCCACGCGTCGGTGAGGCTGGTCCGCAGGATCTGCTCGATCTCGTCGAAGGTCGACTGGTTGGAGATCAGCGGCGGGGCCAGCTGGATGACCGGGTCGCCACGGTCGTCGGCGCGGCAGTACAGGCCGTTGTCGAAGAGCGCCTTCGACAGGAAGCCGTAGAGCACGCGCTCGACCTCGTCGTCGTTGAACGACTCCTTGGTGACCTTGTCCTTCACGAGCTCGATGCCGTAGAAGTACCCGTTGCCGCGGACGTCGCCGACGATCGGCAGGTCGCGCAGCTTGTTCAGGGTGCCGAGGAAGGCGGCCTCGTTGTCGAGGACGTGCTGGTTCAGGCCCTCGCGCTCGAAGATGTCGAGGTTGGCCAGCGCCACCGCGGAGGAGACCGGGTGGCCGCCGAAGGTGTAGCCGTGCAGGAAGGTGTTGTCACCCTTGTAGAACGGCTCGGCCAGGCGATCCGAGATGATCGTGGCGCCGATCGGGGAGTAACCCGAGGTCATGCCCTTGGCGCAGGTGATCATGTCGGGCTGGTAGCCGAACTTGTCGGCGCCGAACATGGTGCCCAGGCGGCCGAAGGCGCAGATGACCTCGTCCGAGACCAGCAGCACGTCGTGGCGGTCGCAGATCTCGCGCAGGCGCTGGAAGTACCCGGGCGGCGGCGGGAAGCAGCCGCCGGCGTTCTGCACCGGCTCGACGAAGACGGCGGCGACGGTCTCGGCGCCCTCGTTGAGGATGGCCACCTCGATCTCGTCGGCGCACCAGCGGCCGTAGGCCTCGGGGTCGACGGTGCCGTCCGGGCTCTCCAGGAAGGCGGGGGCGCGGTAGATGTTGGTGTTCGGCGCCTTGTGGGTGCCCGGCACCAGCGGCTCGAACGGGGCCTTCAGGCCCGGCAGGCCGGTGATGGACAGCGCGCCCTGCGGGGTGCCGTGGTAGGCGACGGCGCGGGAGATGACCTTGTACTTGGTCGGCTTGCCGGTCAGCTTGAAGTACTGCTTGGCGAGCTTCCAGGCGGTCTCGACGGCCTCGCCGCCACCGGTGGAGAAGAAGACCTTGTTCAGGTCGCCGGGGGCGTAGTTGGCCAGGCGCTCGGCCAGCTCGACGGCCTTCGGGTGGGCGTAGCTCCACACCGGGAAGAAGGCGAGCTCCTTGGCCTGCTTGGCGGCGGCCTCGGCGAGCTCCTCGCGGCCGTGGCCGGCCTGGACGACGAACAGGCCGGCCAGGCCGTCGAGGTACTTGCGGCCCTTGTCGTCCCAGACGTAGGTGCCCTCGCCCCGGACGATCGTCGGCACGGGGGAGTTCTCGTACGACGACATGCGGGTGAAGTGCATCCACAGGTGGTCGTAAGCGGTCTTGGAAAGGTCCTTCTGCGCCGGGTCGGCTGTCATCGGGTGCCCCAGGTGTAGGTCTGTTTCCGGAGCTTCAGGTAAACGAAGCTCTCGGTGCTCCGCACGCCGGGAAGGGCGCGGATGCGCTTGTTGATCATTTCGAGCAGGTGCTCGTCGTCCTCGCAGACCAGTTCGGCCAGGAGGTCGAACGAGCCTGCGGTGCAGACGACGTAGTCGACCTCGTCGAGGGCGGCCAGCGCGTCGGCGACGGGCTCGATGTCGCCCTCGACCCGGATGCCGACCATCGCCTGGCGGGTGAAGCCGACGGTGAGCGGGTCCGTGACGGCGACGATCTGCATCACGCCCTGGTCGAGCAGCTTCTGGACGCGTTGCCGTACGGCTGCCTCGGACAGGCCGACAGCCTTGCCGATGGCGGCGTACGGGCGGCGCCCGTCCTCCTGCAGCTGCTCGATGATCGCCTTGGAGGCGGCGTCGAGGGGAACGCTGGCGTTCCGGTCGCGGTTGGCCACGCGGCCACTGTGCCTGATCGTTCCTGTGTTCGCAAGCTTGGAAGCTGCTGATTTCGTCGTGATCTTGGAAAACGCATACGGATTTCATCGCGTACACGGAGTCTGCCTGTCGATACCAGCCGTCGTGCGGCTACCCTGACACGGTACGCGCGCGGCCCCGCGAGGTGCCGCGCATACCGCCACCAGTGGACCGCGCCGCTTCGGGCACGGCCACTCGGCGCCCTTCGTACGCCGGATCCGCCGACGTACCATGGCGCCGGAATCTGCAACGCCGCAGGCCCAGACCGAGGAGAGATCCGTGAGCGACCTTCGCACGCTGCGCAACTACATCAACGGTGAGTTCGTCGACGCGGCTGACGGCCGCACGCTCGACATCGTCGACCCGGCCACCGGCGAGGTGTACGCGACGTCGCCGCTGTCCGGTGCCGCGGACGTGGACGCCGCCATGGCCTCCGCCGCCGCCGCGTTCCCGATCTGGCGGGACTCCACCCCGAGCACCCGGCAGAAGCTGCTGCTCAAGATCGCCGACGCGGTCGAGGCCCGGGCCGACGAGATCGTCGACGCCGAGGTGCGCAACACCGGCAAGCCCCGGGCGCTGACCCTCTCCGAGGAGATCGGCCCGATGGTGGACCAGATCCGCTTCTTCGCCGGTGCCGCCCGCCTGCTGGAGGGCAAGGCCGCCGGTGAGTACATGGACGGGATGACCTCGATCGTCCGCCGCGAGCCGGTCGGTGTCTGTGCCCAGGTCGCGCCGTGGAACTACCCGATGATGATGGCCGTCTGGAAGTTCGCCCCGGCCATCGCCGCGGGCAACGCCGTCGTCCTGAAGCCCTCGGACACCACCCCGGCCTCGACCGTGCTGCTGGCCGAGATCATCGGCGGCATCCTCAAGGACCTGGACCTGCCGGCCGGCGTCTTCAACGTCATCTGCGGCGACCGCGAGACCGGCAAGCTGATGGTCGAGCACAAGACCCCGGCGATGGCCTCCATCACCGGTTCGGTCCGGGCCGGCATCCAGGTCGCCGAGTCGGCGTCCAAGGACGTCAAGCGCGTCCACCTGGAGCTGGGCGGCAAGGCCCCGGTCGTGGTCTTCGAGGACGCCGACATCGCCGAGGCCGTCGAGGGCATCTCGGTCGCGGGCTACTTCAACGCCGGCCAGGACTGCACGGCCGCCACCCGCGTGCTGGTGCACGAGTCGATCCACGACGCCTTCGTCGAGGCGCTGGCCAAGGCCGCGGCCGAGACCAAGACTGGCGGCGCGGACGACGAGGACGTGCTGTACGGCCCGCTGAACAACGCCAACCAGCTGAAGCAGGTCGCCGGGTTCATCGAGCGGCTGCCCGCCCACGCCAAGGTCGAGGCCGGTGGCCACCGGGTCGGCGACAAGGGCTACTTCTACGCCCCGACCGTCGTCTCCGGCCTGAACCAGGACGACGAGATCATCCAGAACGAGGTCTTCGGCCCGGTCATCACCGTGCAGAAGTTCACCGACGAGGACCAGGCCGTCGAGTACGCCAACGGCGTCGAGTTCGCGCTGGCCTCCTCGGTGTGGACCAAGGACCACGCCCGCGCCATGCGGATGTCGCGCCGCCTGGACTTCGGCTGCGTCTGGATCAACACCCACATCCCGCTGGTCGCCGAGATGCCGCACGGCGGCTTCAAGAAGTCCGGCTACGGCAAGGACCTGTCGTCGTACGGCTTCGAGGACTACACCCGCGTGAAGCACGTCATGACCGCGATCTAGCGGGTCATGACCGTCAGGCGCAGTATGACCGCGATCTGACCTATTCAGGTCGTATGAACTGACACCGGGCCCGGGGCTTTCCGCCCCGGGCCCGGTGTCTTTGCACCCTGTCGACGGATCGGGCGACCGACTGACAAGATGAAACTGCACTTCGCGCGCGGCCCGTCCTAGCCTTACCGGCATGAGTATCCCCACCGCCGACTCAGCCGCCGGCCAGGCCGTCAAGGCCGCCGACCGCGCGCACGTCTTCCACTCGTGGTCCGCCCAGGCGCTGATCGACCCCCTCGCGGTGGCCGGCGCCGAGGGCTCGTACTTCTGGGACTACGACGGCAACCGCTACCTCGACTTCTCCTCGCAGCTGGTCAACACCAACATCGGGCACCAGCACCCGAAGGTGGTCGCCGCGATCCAGGAGCAGGCGGCGAAGCTCTGCACCATCGCACCCGGCTTCGCGGTCGAGTCGCGCAGCGAGGCCGCCCGGCTGATCGCCGAGCGCACCCCGGGCGACCTGGACAAGATCTTCTTCACCAACGGCGGCGCCGAGGCCAACGAGAACGCGATCCGGCTGGCCCGGCTGCACACCGGCCGGCAGAAGGTGCTGTCCACCTACCGCTCGTACCACGGCGCCACCGCCAACGCGATCGCCCTCACCGGCGACCCGCGGCGCTGGGCCAACGAGACCGGGGTCTCCGGCGTGGTGCACTTCTGGGGCCCGTACGCCTACCGCTCCAACTTCCACGCCGAGAGCGAGGCGCAGGAGTGCGAGCGCGCGCTGCGGCACCTGGAGTCGGTGATCGCCTTCGAGGGGCCGGGCACCGTCGCGGCCGTCATCCTGGAGACCGTGGTCGGCACCGCGGGCATCCTGATCCCGCCGCCGGGCTACCTGGCCGGGGTGCGGGAGATCTGTGACCGCCACGGCATCGTGTTCATCCTCGACGAGGTGATGGCGGGCTTCGGCCGCACCGGTGAGTGGTTCGCCGCCGACCACTGGGGCGTCACCCCGGACCTGCTCACCTTCGCCAAGGGCGTCAACTCCGGCTACGTGCCGCTCGGCGGCGTGGCGATCAGCGCCGAGATCGCGGCCACCTTCGCCGAGCGGCCGTTCCCCGGCGGACTCACCTACTCCGGCCACCCGCTGGCCTGCGCCTCCGCGGTGGCGACCATCACCACGATGGCGCAGGAGGGCATCGTCGAGAACGCCAAGCACATCGGCGAGACCGTGCTCGGCCCCGGCCTGCGCGAGCTGGCCGAGCGGCACCCGTCGATCGGCGAGGTCCGCGGCATGGGCGTGTTCTGGGCGCTCGACCTGGTGAAGAACCGGGAGACCCGCGAGCCGATGGTGCCGTACAACGCCGCCGGCGCCGCCAACGCGCCGATGGCCGAGCTGGCCGCCGCCTGCAAGCGGCGCGGGCTCTGGCCGTTCGTCAACATGAACCGCTTCCACGTCGTCCCGCCGTGCACCGTCACCGAGGAGGAGGCCAAGACCGGCCTCGCGGTGCTGGACGAGGTGCTGTCGCTCACCGACGCGCACACTGTCTGACGTACCTCCAGGACGGCCCCGGGCAGTTGTGCCCGGGGCCGTCCCACGCTCCGGAAGGCTCCGCCATGCCCAGCAGCTCCACCCTGACCCGTCGTACGCCCGACTCCGCCGTGCTGCGCCGACGTTCCGTGCTCGGTGGGGCTGCGCTGCTCGGCGCCGGCACCCTGACCGGCTGCGGGATCCCGTCCGCGTACGTCCCCGAGGACCGCCGCTCGGCGCCGGACCGCTCGGAGACCGACAAGCGGCTCGCCTTCTCCAACTGGACGCAGTACATCGACACCGACGACCACGGCGGCCGCCCGACCCTGGACGGCTTCAGCGAGAAGACCGGGATCGACGTCACCTACACCGAGGACATCAACGACAACGACGAGTTCTTCGGCAAGATCAGCCCGGTGCTCACCCAGGGCGCCGCCCCCGGCCGGGACCTGATGGTGATCAGCGACTGGATGGCCGGGCGGTACGTCTCGCTGGGCTGGGTGCAGGCCATGGACCGGGCCAACCTGCCCAACGTCACCGCCAACCTGGACCCGCAGCTCGCGAACCCGGGCTTCGACCCCGGGCGCCGGCGCAGCGTGCCGTGGCAGTCCGGGATCACCGGCATCGCGTACAACCGCAAGGCGCTCGGCCGGGAGATCAAGTCCACCGCCGACTTGTGGGCACCCGACCTCAAGGGCCGGATCACGCTGTTCGCCGGGCTGGACGAGGCGCTCGGGCTGCTGATGCTCTCCCAGGGCGCGGACATCGCGACGTTCGGCGACGACGACGCGAACAAGGCGATGGACCTGGTGCAGAAGATGGTCGACACCGGCCACATCCGCCGCTTCACCGGCAACGACTACACCAGCGACCTCGCCTCCGGCGCTGCGCTCGCCTGCCAGGCCTACTCCGGCGACGCGGTCCAACTCACCGCCGAGAACCCGGACATCGAGTTCGTGGTGCCGGAGGAGGGCGGCGAGCTGTGGGCGGAGAGCCTGATGATCCCCAACCGCGCCACCCACAAGCGCAACGCCGAGCTGCTGATCGACTACTACTACCAGCCCGAGGTGGCCGCCGAACTCGCTGCGTTCGTCCAGTACATCTGCCCGGTGCCGGCCGCCCGCGAGGTGCTGGCGGCCAGCGGCGACAAGGAGAAGGCCGAACTCGCCGAGAACCCGCTGGTGTTCCCGACCGAGGAGATGCGGGCCCGGCTGCGCACCATGCGCGACGTCACCTCGGCCGAGCGGCCGGAGCTGCACAAGGTCTGGGGCCGCATCACCGGGGTGTGACGCGCGGGGCTCAGCGCCGTACGGCGTCCAGGGCGAGCAGCGCCACGTGCAGGGACAGGCAGGACTCGACCTGGTCGAGGTCGACGCCGAGGATCCGCTCGACCTTGTGCAGCCGGTCGTAGAAGGACGGCCGGGACAGGTGCGCGGCGTCCGCCGCGGCCGACTTGTTCCGGCCCTGCTCCAGGTAGATCCGCAGCATCTGCACCAACTGGCCGTTGTGCTCGGCGTCGTGGGCCAGCAGCGGGCCCAGCTCGCGCTCCACGTAGGTCTGCAGCCGGGCGTCGTCGCGCAGCAGGTGGAGCAGGCCGCGCAGCCGGACGTCCGGCAGCCGGTAGTAGGAGGAGGTGCGGCCGCCGCCGGGCGCGTCGTGCAGGGCGGCGTCGGCGACCTGGGTGGCCTCCAGCAGGGTGCGCCGGGCGTCGCGGACCGAGCCGACGGAGGAGCCGACCGCGACCACCGGGCCCGCCGGGTCGGCGCCCTCCCGGGCGGCCTCGGCGGACATCCGGCGCAGGGCGGCGGAGAAGGAGTCCAGCGCGGAGTGCTCGTCCTGCTGGGCGCCGAGCGAGATCAGCAGGCCGACGGCCTCGTCGTCCAGCGCGCCGACCAGGGCGGAGAGCCGGCAGGACCGGACCGCGCTCGCGGCCAGCTCGGTGAAGTCGCGCAGCCGGGACTGCGCCTCCAGCGCGGCCGGGATCGGCCCGCGCCGCTGCCGCAGCACCACGCCGACCAGCCGGCGGCCCTCCAGCGGGACGCCGAGCGCCTGGGCTCGCAGCGCCGCCTCGGAGACGGTCAGCGCGTGGGTGAGGATGCCGGAGAGCAGGGTGCGGTGGGTCTGCCGCTCCAGGCTCTCCCGGTCGCGGACCACCAGCCGGTTGAGCGCCAGCGCGGAGGCGCCGCGCTCCAGCAGCATCGCGTGCGGGTGGGTCTCGCCCTCGGGCAGCGGGCCGGGTTCCAGGACCAGCACCAGCCGGCCCCAGTCCTGGCCGCGGGCGCCGACGGTGGTGACCAGCCAGCCGCTGCGCGGGTCGTGGCCGGTGCGGCCGGACGGGCGGACCCCGCGCGAGCGGCGCTCCCAGTCCTCCAGCACCTCGGCCTCCGGACGCCCGGCGGTGTCGTGGGCGAGCACCTGGTGGGCCAGGTTCTCCAGGACGACCGGCCCGCCCGCCATCCGGGCCACCTGCCGGATCACCTCGGGCGGCTCGGCGCCCTCCACCACCAGTTCGTTGAACACCTGGTGGACCGACTCGGAGGCGCGCAGCTGCTCCAGCTGGGCGTTGACCACCAGGGCGTGCACGGCCTCGGTGACGGCGACGAAGCGCAGCTCGCGGCGGAGCGTGATCAGCGGCAGCCCGCGCTGCTCGGCGGCGTTGACCAGCGCGCGGGGGAGCGTGTCGAAGTAGCGTCGCCCGTACTCGACGACCAGGCCGGCCACCCCGACCTCGTCCAGCTCGCGGACGTAGCGGGCCAGGCCCTCGCGGTCCTCGGGCAGCGCGATGCCGGTGGTCAGCACCAGCTCGCCGCCCCGGAGCATCCCGGCGACGTCGGGCAGCTCGCTGACGTGGACCCAGCGGACCGGCCGCTCCAGGTGGTCGGCGCCGGCCACGACCTGGGGCAGGCCGCGCCGCATCACCTCCAGGTCGAGTACTCGGGCGACGGTGGGGAGCATCGCGGGCCTCCATGGCCGGGGGACCAGAGCGGGGACGGTGGGCAGAGGTGGTCAGAGTGTCAGGTGAATCATCCATCCCCGCAACGACCTGTTGCCCTGGCGGGGCCCTTGCACCCTGTAAGGCCCTTCGTGTCGAGATTGTCGCAGTGACCCTTGTCACGCCCCGGCGGCAGCGGGCATGGTCAGCGGGTCGGCTGTGGCGGAAAACCGACCTCACGCCGGAATCCGTCGCGTTGACCAGAACGCAACCGTGGAATCCCTTGTCCGGAGCCAACCGGACTGTCAGGATCGCGCAACCCCGATGATCGACAGGACGGATTCCCGCACCCCGCAGACCCCCACCGCGGGAGGCGGCGCTCCGTCGCTCAGTCGTACCACCGGCACTTGGAGGAACCAGATGGACCTGACCGACTTCGGCGCGGGCGCGCAGTACATCGCGGGCCGCCTGACCCGGGGGAACGGCGAGCCCTTCCAGGTCGTCAACCCCGCCGACGGCAGCGTGGTCGAGCAGGTCGCCCTGGCCACCGCCGAGGACGTCGACACGGCCGTCGCCGCCGCGAAGGCCGCCCTGCCGGGCTGGTCCTCCGCCACCCCCGGGGCCCGCTCCGAGGCGCTCACCCGGCTGGCCGCCGTGCTGACCGACGCCTGCGGCGACCTCGCCCGGGTGGAGACCGCGCAGACCGGCAAGCCGGTCAAGCTGGCCACCGAGTTCGACGTCCCCGGCACCATCGACAACGCCGCGTTCTTCGCCGGTGCCGCCCGCAACCTGGAGGGCAAGGCGGCCGGCGAGTACTCCGGCGACCACACCTCGTACGTGCGGCGCGAGGCGATCGGCGTGGTCGGCTCGATCTCGCCGTGGAACTACCCGCTGCAGATGGCCGCCTGGAAGATCCTCCCGGCGATCGCGGCGGGCAACACCATCGTGCTCAAGCCGGCCGAACTGACCCCGCTGACCTCGCTGATGTTCGCCCGGGCCTGCACCGCGGCAGGCATCCCGGACGGCGTGGTCAACGTGGTCACCGGCGCCGGGCGCACCGCCGGCGAGCACCTGATCGGGCACCCGGACGTCGCGATGGTCTCCTTCACCGGCTCCACCGCCGTCGGCAGGCGGGTTGCCGAGATCGCCACCGCGAGCGTCAAGCGCACCCACCTGGAACTCGGCGGCAAGGCCCCGTTCGTGGTCTTCGACGACGCCGACCTGGACGCCGCCGTGCACGGCGCCGTCGCCGCCTCGCTGATCAACAGCGGCCAGGATTGCACCGCCGCCACCCGCGCGTACGTCCAGCGCCCGCTGTACGACGCCTTCGTGGCCGGGGTGGCCGAGCTGTTCGCGGCGATCCGGATCGGCGACCCGCTGAACCCGCGGACCGACCTCGGCCCGCTGGTCTCGTACACCCACCGGGACCGGGTGGCCGGCTTCGTGGAGCGCGCCCGCTCGTACGCCACCGTGGTCACCGGCGGACAGGTGCCGGAGAAGGGCCACGACGGCACCGACCTCACCCGGGGCGCGTACTACCCGCCCACCCTGATCACCGGCGCGGCCCAGGACAGCGAGGTCGTCCAGGGCGAGATCTTCGGCCCGGTGCTGGTCGTGCTGCCCTTCGACGGCGACGACGAGGGCCTGCGACTGGCCAACGACACCCCGTACGGCCTGGCCGCCTCCGCCTGGACGAGCAACGTGCACCGCTCGCTGCGCGCCACCCGGGAGATCGCGGCCGGGTGCGTCTGGGTCAACGACCACATCCCGATCATCAGCGAGATGCCGCACGGCGGCTACAAGGCGTCCGGCTACGGCAAGGACATGTCCCAGTACTCGCTGGACGAGTACACCCAGGTCAAGCACGTCATGTTCGACACCACCGCGGTGGCCCGCAAGGACTGGCACCGCACCGTCTTCGGAGACAGATAACCCCCGGACAAGGGCGCTTCCCCCACGCCCCCTCTCTCCCCCCAGGAGGCCCGTTCCATGGCGTTCAACGAGCTCACCGACGGTCTGCCCGAACCGGTCCGCAAGGCCTGGGAGCGCAGCCTGACCAGCGGCCGGGCCGCACTCGGCCGCCGCACCCTGCTGCGCGCCGCCGCCCTCACCGCCGGAGCGGGCACCCTGGCGGCCTGCGGCATCCCGGCGGCCCCCCGGTCGACCGGCGACTCCACCGCGAATGCTGCCAAGGACCTCTCGGACTCGGAGAAGGAGGTCGCCTTCTCCAACTGGCCGCTCTACATCGACACCGACGAGAAGGACAAGGAGAAGCACGGCACCCTGGACGCCTTCACCCAGGCCACCGGGATCAAGGTCAAGTACAACGAGGACGTCAACGACAACGTCGAGTTCTTCGGCAAGATCAAGCCGCAGCTCGCCTCCGGCCAGGACACCGGCCGCGACCTGATGGTGCTCACCGACTGGATGGCCGCCCGGCTGATCCGGCTCGGCTGGGTGCAGAAGCTCGACCCGGCGAACGTGACCACCGCGATCACCACGGTCGAATCGCGCTTCCGCGCCCCCGACTGGGACCCGGGCCGGCTCTACTCCTACCCGTGGGCCGGCATCCAGACCGTCGTCGCGTACAACAAGAAGGCGACCAAGGGGAAGGAGGTCACCAGCGTCTCCCAGCTGCTGGACGACCCCGACCTGAAGGGCCGGGTCACCTTCCTCTCCGAGATGCGCGACAGCATCGGGATGGTGCTGCTCGACCAGGGCAAGGACTCCGCGAAGTTCACCGCCGACGACTTCGACGCCGCGATCGCCCGGCTGCAGAAGGCCGTCGACGGCAAGCAGATCCGCCGCTTCACCGGCAACGACTACGGCCAGGAACTCTCCTCCGGCGACATCGCGGCCTGCATCGCCTGGGGCGGCGACCTGATCCAACTGCGCGCCGACAACCCGGACATCGAGTTCGTCATCCCGGAGAAGGGCTTCCTCTCCTCGACCGACAACATGCTGGTTCCGGCCAAGGCGCAGCACAAGGCGAACGCGGAAAAGCTGATCGACTTCTACTATCAGCCGAAGATCGCGGCGCAGCTGGTCGCGGGCATCGGCTACGTCTCCGCCGTCACCGGGATGACCGACGAGCTCGCCACCCTCGCCCCGGACACCGCGGCCAACCCGCTGGTCGTACCCACCCCCGAGATGGCGGCCAAGGCGCACGTGTTCCGCACGCTCACCGAGAGCGAGGAGAGCGACTTCGAGCAGAAGTTCTCCAAGCTCATCGGCGCCTGACCCCCACTCCCGGCAGAGAAACCCAGGAAGACACCACTCCATGACAGACCAGCAGCGCGACGCGGCCGCCGGCGGAGACGTCCGGCTCACCGGCATCGGCAAGACCTACGGCTCCTTCACCGCCGTCCACCCGCTCGACCTGACCGTCCCCCAGGGCTCCTTCTTCGCCCTGCTCGGCGCCTCCGGCTGCGGCAAGACCACCACCCTGCGCATGATCGCCGGCCTGGAGGAGCCCACCAGCGGCACCGTCCTGATCGGCGGCCAGGACGTCACCGCCCTGCCCCCGTACAAGCGGCCGGTGAACACCGTCTTCCAGAGCTACGCGCTCTTCCCGCACCTGGACATCTTCGAGAACGTCGCCTTCGGCCTGCGCCGGCGCGGCAAGAAGGACGTCAGGAAGCAGGTCGACGACATGCTGGAGCTGGTCGAGCTCGGCCAGTACGCCCGGCGCAAGCCACACCAGCTCTCCGGCGGCCAGCAGCAGCGCGTCGCCGTCGCCCGCGCGCTGATCAACCACCCGCAGGTACTGCTCCTGGACGAGCCGCTCGGCGCGCTCGACCTCAAGCTCCGCCGCCAGATGCAGCTGGAACTCAAGCGGATCCAGACCGAGGTCGGCATCACCTTCGTGCACGTCACCCACGACCAGGAGGAGGCCATGACCATGGCCGACACCATCGCGGTGATGAACGGCGGCCGGGTCGAGCAGCTGGGCGCGCCCGCCGAGCTGTACGAGAACCCCGCCACCACCTTCGTGGCGAACTTCCTCGGCCAGTCCAACCTGCTGCCCGTCGAGGTCACCGGCACCGAGGGCGGCGACCTGCTGCTGAGCGCGGGCGGCGTCCGCCTCGCCGTGCCGAAGGCGCGCTGCGCCACCGACGCCAAGCGCGTCCACCTCGGCGTGCGCCCGGAGAAGCTCACCATC
The DNA here is from genome assembly GCF_044455625.1 of Kitasatospora sp. NPDC051164. Taxonomy (NCBI): domain Bacteria; kingdom Bacillati; phylum Actinomycetota; class Actinomycetes; order Kitasatosporales; family Streptomycetaceae; genus Kitasatospora; species Kitasatospora sp. NPDC051164. The sequence continues at coordinate 92,402 of NZ_JBITFB010000033.1, forward strand.
ACGCACGCCTCCGAGGAGGTCGCCGACGGCCGCAACAAGCTGTCCGGCACGGTGCTCGACTCCAGCTTCATCGGCGTCTCCACCCAGTACGTGGTGCGCATCGACGGCGGCCAGGAGGTCACCGTCTTCGAGCAGAACATGGAGCGCGACGCCCGGATCGTCCCCGGCGCCGCCGTCCGGCTGCACTGGAACCCGGCGCACTCCTTCGCCCTGGACGCCTCGCAGGCGATCGACGCGGGCACCGCGGAGGAGGCCGCATGACCGCCACCACCCCGGCCGCGCCGCCCCAGGCCATACCCCCCGACGGCAGCCGGCTGCCGACGGCCGAGCGCAAGCCGAAGCTCAAGCTCACCCCGTACTGGCTGCTGCTGCCCGGCGTCGCCTGGCTGGTCGTCTTCTTCGCCGTCCCGATGCTCTACCAGGCGTCCACCTCGCTGCAGACCGGCTCGCTCGAAGAGGGCTTCAAGGTCACCTGGCACCTCTCGACGTACTGGGACGCGCTGGTCGAGTACAAGTGGCACTTCGTCCGCTCGTTCTCCTACGCCGCTGTCGCCACCGTGCTCTGCCTGGCCGTCGGCTACCCGCTCGCGTACACGATCGCCTTCAAGGCGAGCAAGCGCTGGCGCAACGTCATCCTGATCCTGGTCATCGCGCCGTTCTTCACCAGCTTCCTGATCCGCACGCTGGCCTGGAAGACCATCCTGTCCGACGGCGGCCCGGTGGTCGGCGCGCTGAACGCGCTGCACGTCCTGGACCTCACCAACCTGGTCGGCCTCACCTCCGGCGACCGGGTGCTGGCCACGCCGCTCGCGGTGGTCTGCGGCCTGACCTACAACTTCCTGCCGTTCATGATCCTTCCGCTGTACACCTCACTGGAGCGGATCGACCCGCGCCTGCACGAGGCGGCCGGCGACCTCTACGCCCGGCCGTTCACCACCTTCCGCAAGGTCACCTTCCCGATCTCGCTGCCGGGCGTGGTCGCGGGCACCCTGCTGACCTTCATCCCGGCCTCCGGCGACTACATCAACGCCCAGCTGCTGGGCTCGCCGAGCGAGCAGATGGTCGGCAACGGCATCCAGAAGCAGTTCCTGAACGTGCTCGACTACCCCACGGCCGCCGCGCTGAGCTTCATCCTGATGGCCCTGATCCTGGGCATGGTGACGGTCTACATGCGCAAGGCCGGGACGGAGGAACTGGTCTGATGTCCCGGATTCTGAAGTGGGTCCGCGCCCACCTGGTGGTGCTGGCCGGCCTGCTGGCCCTCGCCTACCTGGTGCTGCCCAACCTGGTCGTGCTCGCCTTCTCGTTCAACAAGCCGGTGGGCAAGTTCAACTACGAGTGGAACGAGTTCTCCACCGACGCCTGGACCAACCCCTGCGGCGTGGCCGACATGTGCCAGTCGCTCTCGCTCAGCCTGCAGATCGCGGTGTTCGCCACCATCGGCGCCACCGTGCTCGGCACCATGGTCGCCTTCGCACTGGCCCGCTTCCGCTTCCGCGGCCGCTCCGCCACCACCGCGATGATCTTCCTGCCGATGGCCATGCCCGAGGTGGTCATGGCCGCCTCGCTCGGGACGCTCTTCCTCAACATGCGCATCCCGTTCGGCTTCACCACCATTCTCATCGCGCACATCATGTTCTGCCTCAGCTTCGTGGTGACGGCGGTCAAGGCGCGCGTGATGAGCATGGACCCGAGGCTCGAACAGGCCGCCCAGGACCTCTACGCGACCCCCACCCAGACCTTCCTCCGGGTCACCCTGCCGCTGGCGGCGCCCGGCATCGCGGCGGGTGCGCTGCTCAGCTTCGCGCTCTCCTTCGACGACTTCATCATCACCCAGTTCAACTCGGGCCCGACCACGGTCACCTTCCCGATGTTCGTCTGGGGCGCCTCGCAGCGCGGCATCCCGGTGCAGGTGAACGTCATCGGCACCGCGATGTTCCTCGCCGCCGTCGCGCTGACCGTCGCCGGCCAGTGGCTCGGCAACCGCAGGAAGGCCACCGCCTGACATACGGTCGGTCAGCGGTGGCCCGACATGACACCTATCCGTGGAAAGTGGCTGATAATGCATGGACTCCGCTCGCGCACTCAGTGACGCCAGGCCCACCCCCTTCTGGCTGGAGGACCCGGGCCGGCCGGCGGCACTGCCCGCCCTGGTCGGCGACACCACCTGCGACCTGCTGGTCGTCGGCGGCGGCTACTCCGGCCTGTGGACCGCCCTCATCGCCAAGGAACGCGACCCCTCGCTGGACGTCGTGCTGGTCGAGGGCAACGAGGTCGGGTGGGCCGCGTCCGGGCGCAACGGCGGATTCTGCGCGGCCAGCCTCACCCACGGCTTCGGCAACGGCCTGGAGCGCTGGCCGTCCGAACTCGCCCAGCTGGAACGCCTCGGTGCCGCCAACCTCGACGGCATCGAGGCCACCCTCAAGCGCTACGGCATCGACGCCGAGTGGGAACGCACCGGCGAGATCGACGTCGCCACCCAGCCCCACCAGGTCGAGGAGCTCCACGAGGTCGCCGAGGCGGTCGCCCGCCACGGCCTCGACATCACCGTTCTGGACGCCGACCAGCTGCGCGCCGAGGTGAACTCGCCGACCTTCCTCGGCGGCCTCTGGGACAAGGAGGGCGTGGCGATGGTCCACCCCGCCAAGCTCGCCTGGGGCCTCAAGGACGCCTGCCTGAGCCAGGGCGTGCGGATCCACGAGCACACCCGGGCCACCGACCTGCGGGAGTACGGCAGCGGCATGGCCGCCCGCACCTCCTACGGCCGGGTCTTCGCCCGCCGGGTCGCGCTCGGCACCAACGTGTTCCCGTCCCTGCTCAAGCGGGTCCGCCCGTACATCGTGCCGGTGTACGACTACGCGCTGATGACCGAGCCGCTCAACGACGAGCAGCTCGCCTCGATCGGCTGGCGCGGGCGGCAGGGGCTCGGCGACAGCGCCAACAAGTTCCACTACTTCCGGCTCTCCGCCGACAACCGGATCCTCTGGGGCGGCTACGACGCGGTCTACCACTACGGCGGCCACGTCCGGCACGAGTACGACCAGCGACCGGAGACCTTCCGCACCCTGGCGAACCACTTCTTCCGCTGCTTCCCGCAGCTGGAGGGCCTGCGCTTCACCAACGCCTGGGGCGGCGCGATCGACACCTGCAGCCGGTTCTCGGCGTTCTTCGACACCGCGTACCGGGGCAAGGTCGCGTACGCGGTCGGCTACACCGGGCTCGGCGTCGGCGCGACCCGCTTCGGCGCCGAGGTGATGCTCGACCTGCTCGCGGGCGAGCGCACCGAACTCACCTCGCTGGAGATGGTCCGCAGCAAGCCACTGCCGTTCCCGCCCGAGCCGGTGCGCTGGGCCGGCATCGAGATCACCACCCGGTCGCTGGAGCGGGCCGACCGCAACGGCGGCCACCGCAACCTCTGGCTGCGCACGCTCGACCGCCTGGGGCTGGGCTTCGACAGCTGACCCCCGCGACCCGTGTAATCGGGACCCGCCGTCCGCCTCTCCTTGGTGACGGCGGGTCTCGGCCTTTCCCGCCGCGCCCGAACAGTACGAGCGGCAAGAAGCGGGGACAGACATGGAGAGCACCGGACTGCACTGGCTCGCCCAGGTGGCGGCGGACCCGGAGTCCTTCCGGGAGCAGTGGGAACGCACCGGGCTCGGCCTGATGCTGCTCCTGGCCGGCCGCCGCTGGGACGTCCTCTCCGTCCCCGGACGGCTCGGGCGCCCCGCCCTGTAGATCCTGGACACCGGCTCCTGCGGCCCCGTCCTCACCGACTTCGGCGAGGAGCACCTCAGCTTCCTGATGCCGCTCGGCACCGCCGCCCGCTGGGTCGGCACGGGCGTGCGCAGCGCTGGGGAGGGCACCTGGATCGTCGTCCCGCACCCCGAGCGCAACAGCCGGGGCGTGCGCTGGCTCGCCCCGCCGGACGGCTCCGGGCGGCTCAACGACCCGGTGCTGCTGGAACTCGCCCTGCACGAGGCAGCGGCAGGGCTCGGCGGGTGGTGAGGGGGGTCCGGCGGGTGGTTCGGCGGCTTCGGTGGGCGTTTCAGCGGGGTGTTTCGGCGGGTGGTTCGGCCGGTGGTGAGGGGGCTGACGATGGCGCGCGGGACGGGCGGTCGCGTCAGACTGGAGGCGTGACCACCGCCCCGCACGCCGTCGACGCATCCCTCCGACCGGGCCCCGCCCAGCTGCGCCTGGCCGGTCTGGCCGCGCCGGTCTGCGACCGGTACGGCCTCGCCCTGGCCGGTGGGCACGCGCTGCGCGCCCACGGCGTCGCGGCCTGCGCACAGGACGGGCTCACCCTGGTGACCGGCGGCGCCGACCTGCCGGAGGTCGCCGACGCGCTGGCCGAGGCGTACCGCGCGGCGGGTGGCGGAGTGGCCGAGCGACCGGGCACCCCGCGGCTGGAGCAGCTCACCGTCCGGCTGGCGCTGGGCGGCCGGACGCACTCGGTGGACCTGCGCAAGGAACCGCTGGCCCACCGGCCGGTCCGGCTCGACCTCGGCGCGCCCGGGCCGGACGAGCCACCGGTGGTGCTGCCGGTCGTCGCCCTGGAGGACGCGGCGGCGCTGACCACCGCGCTGCTCGTGGACCGGGGCATGCCGCGCGACCTGATCGACGTCCACGCGCTCACCCGCTGCTACCGGGAGGGCGAACTGCTCGCACTGGCACGGGAATTGGACCCGGACTTCCAGCCTGCGGCGCTCGCCGACCGGCTGGAGACGCTCGCCGAGGCGGCGGACGGGCGGTTCCGCGCCCGGGGTGTTCCGGCCGGCGGGGTGGATGAGCGGAAACGGTGGGCGCTGGCGTGGGCGCAGGACCTGCGGCTGGACCTGCTGGAGACCCAGGAGGCGGCGGACGGGCTGCACGATCCTTACCTGGAGGACCCGGACCCGGACCCGGAGGGTTCACCCTCGGAGGATCCGTCCCCGGAGGACGACGAATCCTGAGCCCCGTGGTGGGCGGAACACGTTCGGAGTAGCGACCGGACGACCTGTAAGGCTGAATCCGAGATCCCCGTCAGCCTGTTCGTTGAGCCGAGCCGAAGCGGCGAGCAGACTGGAGACGAGCGCGGTAGCCCCGTGAATTTCCGTCGCCCGGCCCACTCGCGGGCGGCGCCAGACCGGACCGGTGGCAGGACGCCGCCCGGGACTTCGGAGGCAGACGACCTTGAGCAAGCACATCATTCACTGGATCGGCGGCAAGCCGGTCGCCACCGCGGGTGCGGCGCCCCGTCGCGGCGACATCTTCGACCCGGCCACCGGTCAGGTCGCCGGTCACGTCGACTTCGCCGGGATCGCCGAGGTCGACCAGGCCGTGGCCGCCGCCGCCTCGGCCTTCACCGAGTGGCGCACCGCATCGGTCGCCAGGCGGGCCACGGTGCTCTTCGCCTTCCGGGAGCTGCTGAACGCCCGCCGCGACGAGCTGGCCTCGATCATCGTGGCGGAGCACGGCAAGGTGCACTCCGACGCCCTGGGCGAGATCGCCCGCGGCCTGGAGGTCGTGGAGTACGCCTGCGGAATCCCGCAGCTCATCAAGGGCGGCTTCACCGAGCAGGCCTCCACCGGCATCGACGTCTACTCGATCCGCCAGCCGCTCGGCCCGGTCGCCATCATCTCGCCGTTCAACTTCCCGGCCATGGTGCCGATGTGGTTCTTCCCGATCGCCATCGCGGCCGGCAACACCGTCGTCCTGAAGCCCTCGGAGAAGGACCCGTCCGCCGCCGACTTCCTGGCCGGTCTGTGGAAGGAGGCCGGCCTGCCGGACGGCGTTTTCAACGTCGTGCACGGCGACAAGGTGGCCGTCGACCGCCTGCTGGAGCACCCGGACATCAAGTCCGTCAGCTTCGTCGGCTCCACCCCGATCGCCCGCTACGTCTACGAGACCGGCACCCGCTACGGCAAGCGCGTGCAGGCCCTGGGCGGCGCCAAGAACCACATGCTGGTCCTGCCCGACGCCGACCTGGACCTGGCTGCCGACGCCGCCGTCAACGCCGGCTTCGGCGCGGCGGGCGAGCGCTGCATGGCGGTGTCCGTCCTGGTCGCGGTCGACCCGATCGGCGACGAGCTGGTCGAGAAGATCAAGCAGCGGGTGGCCACCCTCAAGGTCGGCCCGGGCTGCAACGGCGACTCGGAGATGGGCCCGCTGGTCACCGGCCAGCACCGCGACAAGGTCACCTCCTACGTGGAGTCCGGTGTCGCCGACGGCGCCGAGCTCGCCGTGGACGGCCGCAAGCACCCGGTCACCGCCGAGGACAAGGACGGCACCCCGACCGCCGACGGCTTCTGGCTCGGCCCGACGCTGTTCGACCACGTGAAGCCCGGCATGTCCGTCTACAACGACGAGATCTTCGGCCCGGTCCTCTCGGTCGTGCGCGTCTCCTCCTACGAGGAGGGCCTGGCGCTGATCAACGCCAACCCGTACGGCAACGGCACCGCCCTCTTCACCAACGACGGCGGCGCGGCCCGGCGCTTCCAGTTCGAGGTGGAGGTCGGCATGGTCGGCATCAACGTGCCGATCCCGGTGCCGGTCGCCTACTACTCCTTCGGCGGCTGGAAGGCCTCGCTCTTCGGCGACGCCCACGCGTACGGCCCGGACGGCGTGCAGTTCTTCACCCGCGGCAAGGCCGTCACCCAGCGCTGGCTGGACCCGTCGCACGGCGGCATCAACCTCGGCTTCCCCACCAACAGCTGAGCCCGCACCGCGCCGACAGGCCGGCCGGACCCCTCTCCCGGGGTCCGGCCGGCGTGCTCTTGCCCGCGCACCGCATCCGCGTTTGCATCAGCCTGCCGAAGCGCGTAGAGTTCTTCGAGCTGCTCGGCAGGGAGCACCGGACACGCATCGGCGCGGACGGTCCCGGGGTAGCCAATCCTCTGAAACACCACTTCCCAGGTTCGGGCTGGGTTGCGTCTGCATTTGTGCGTCGCGGCTCGGTTCTTATTCGGCGTGCTCGTTTTATCGGATTGCGGCTGGATTCGCTTTTCGGAGCTGGGATCGGCTAGAGTTTGAAACGTCGGACAGGGCGTCAAGCCCCGGAAGACACCGGCGAGTTGGATGAACGAAGCTTCGGAAACGGAGCGGAAAACATCTGATAAGCTGGGAACACGAAAGAACGAAGCCCGGAGGGTCCGCTGGAAGGCGGTCCGAAGGAAGCGTCCGTTC
>NZ_JBITFB010000034.1:0-96661 GCF_044455625.1 Kitasatospora sp. NPDC051164
TGTCGCAATCCACACCGAGCCAGAAGGCCCTCACTCATTTCAAGATCACCCGCCTGTGAACCCCGTCACCAACCTCTGTGGTCAGTACAGCTAGGGATCCCGCGAGGGCCGCTCGAAAGGGCCGGACGCCTGCGCAGTCTGCGGGCCGAACTCACCGAAGCGGCCGCGTTTCTCGGGGTGCTTGAACTCGACGCCGAACATCGGCTCCGCGTCCAAGCACCCGGACGGGTCGCGGGGCGCAGAACTGCGTCGATCAGCAGGTAGCCGGTGGCCGGGCGGCCGGGCGGCCGGGCGGTTCGCGAACGATGAACCGGGCCCGGGCGGTGGCCCGTTGGAGTCGGCAGAAGAGACGTTCACATCCGATCACCCATCAGGGCTCCGATTCCGGAGGTTTCTTGTATGCCGATCAACCGTAGGACCCTTCTCCGAGCCGCAGCGCTCACGGCCACGACCGGTGCGCTGGGCGTCGCCGGTTCGGGCGCGTTGGCCTCCGCCGCACCGGACCGCCTCGTCCACCGCCCCACCGAGAAGTGGATGTCGCTGCTGGGCGACAACGTGAAGCTGTCGCAACTGACGATCCCCGGAACCCACGAGACCTGTGCGCTCTACGACGGCGGCGCCTTCGGCTATGCCCAGTGCCAGGAGTGGCGGATCCCCCAGCAGCTCCAGGCGGGGGTGCGATTCCTCGACATCCGGTGCCGGGTGATGGGCGATGTCTTCACCATCCACCACGACAAGATCTACCAGAAGATCAACTTCGGTGACGTGCTGAACCTGTGCATCGACTTCCTGAAGTCGAACCCCCGCGAGACGATCATCATGCGGATCAGGAAGGAATACACCGAGGGGCAGGACTACCGGTTCAGCGAGATCTTCAACTACTACATGGACGGCATGGACGGGAAGGGCAACTACCGGCCGTGGTTCTGGCTCCCCAAGACCGGTTCGCTGCCCGACGGGCTGCCCACCTTGGGCCAGGTGCGCGGCAAGATCGTCCCCATCATGTCGGACTTCACCTGGGGTGACGGGCGCTACGACCCCCTGCGGTGGGGGGACAGCAACCGGATCTGGCTGCAGGACGAGTTCGGCGACGGGTCCAGCCGCAAGGTCCAGCGGGTCAGGGCTGGACTGGACACGGCGTTCTACCACCAGGACGACGGCAAGCTGTACATCCACTTCGCCAGCGCCAGCGCCTTCCCCGAGGATCCGTACAGGATCGCCAAGGTCGTCAACCCCTCCATCCGGGACTACCTGACGCCGCGCATCTCCCAACGCGCGCACTACGGCGTGATCGCGATGGACTTCGTGGACGAGCGCAAGGACCTGCTGCAGATGATCGTCGACTGGAACTTCGGGCTCTGACGGCACAAGGTGAACGCCCCGAAGCCGACCTTGGGTTCCAGGGTTCGGGGCCTTCACCCTGACAAACCGTCCGGACGCAGTCCGAGAATCGGACGATCCATGGGACGGCAGCGAACTCCGGTGGGATGCTGTGACCTTGGTCCGACCACCGCACCGACCCGTGGGAGCCCCCCATGCCGCTGTTCGGCAACCGCAAGAACCTTCCGAAGCCGCTGTGCGACGAGCACGGCCCGTGCAAAGCGCTGGCCGCGATCTCGGTCTTCGAGGTCCGGGACCGGCTGCGGCTCCTGGTCACCCCGACCCGCGCCCTGGGACCCGACCCCATGGCCCGGCAGATCGACGACGAGCTGTCGGTCGTCCTGTGCGTGAACGGCGGGAAGCGGGGCGGGACGACCGAGGCCCTGTCGATAGCCGAGCACGCCGCCGACCAGTGGAGCGTCAGCCGGGCCGAGCTCTGGGAGCGGGCCTTCGGCAACCTGGCCACCGAGCAGCTCAACCGGCAGTCCTTCAACGCGTCGAACGGCGACATCCTCTACGCCGTCAACGGGACAGGGGTGTGGCCCGGCGCCGCCCAGGCCCTGCGCCTGGAGAGCGCCCTCGGCGGGGTCGAGCTGCCCCACGGCGCCCTGGTCACCCTGCCGACGAACAACGCGTTCTGCGCAGCGCCGATCCGCAGCGGCGCGTCACTGAACGCGATCCGCTTCATGATCGACCTGTCGAAGCAGCTCCAGGCCAACGATCCGGCCCCGCTGACCTCGTCGATCTTCTGGTACCGGGACGGCTGGCTGGAGAACCTGAACGTCGGCGACAACGGCATGATGCGGCCCTCCGCCCGCTTCCGGGAGCTGGCGAACAGCCTCCCCGCCACCTGAGCTGCCCGCCGCCCTGCGCGCCGCGCATGAGAGGGGACGCCGTGCCGAGCGGCGTCCCCTCCGTCTGTCACCACGGTCCGGCTGACTCCTCCTCGGACGCGGCAGGCGCGCGCAGCTGTGAATCCCCGGAGGCGATCTCGGGGAAAGGCCGGCGGCGATCAGTCCGAAGCGGTCGGGGCGCCGGGGTGGTACGCAGAAGTGCCTTCCCTGCCGGGTTGAAAGAGACCTTCGACAGGGACTCATCTTCCCGACACGGAAGGCACTTTCGCACTTTTCTCATTTCCGATGACAATGACGATGGCATTGGCGATCACGATCCGCGCATTGTCCCAGGTGAACGCCCAGGCCGACTCACCGGCATGAGCCCGGGCACCGGCATCCTGCCGAATACCCACTCAACGTCACGTACGTTTCGGCGAGAGCTCGAGGTTGAATTCCCCCTGCCCCCCCGGCGACCCGACTGCTAGGCCTTGTCGAGAAAGAATTTCTCGTTGTCGCCGCCGTTGGCCTTGATTTGCCAGCCCCGGAGGACATATCTCCAGGAGGACGCCGCCCTCGCCCGACTGGGCTACGGCGTCTCGCTGCACCTACTCACCGTCCGCGCCATCGAGGCCCACATGACCCGCGCCCTGGCCGGCGGAACCCAGACCCGCGAGGAGTGGCGGCTGCGCCCCCAGCTCAAGGCGACCATGCTCGACAGAGGAGACGCACTGGTGTGTTGGCAGAATGTCAGCGGTGCAGGACGTTGACGCGTTCATTGGCGGCCGCGGTCCGTCAGCGGGTGGTGAGGAGGCCGTCCACCAGGGCTCGGAGCCCGTCCAGGTAGGTGTCCTCAGCGGTCAGCGACGCCCAGTGGTCCGCGACCTGTGCCAAGCGGGGAAGCTCGCCCGGGTCGAGATCGGCGAAGACTCGCTCCCGGTAGGTCGCACGGTCATCGTGTGCGCGCCGCCGGGTCGCTGCCGCGCGGACCATGATTTCACCGGCGGTGTAGTACCAGATCGCGCGGTAGCCGCGCACGGCCTGCTCAGGGGTCAGTCCGCACTCGACCAGGCCATCGACGATCTGCTCGACGAACCACAGTGCGGACGTGGACATCAAGTCGTCGGCGGTCAGCACCTCAGTGATCCAGGGGCAGGCGGCGAGCGCCTCGTGGATCGCGGCGGCAGCGGCGACGATCCGCTCGCGAGGGTGGGCAGGCAGTTCGGGTCGGCGCAGTGTCCGCGTGGCGTAGTCGTCCAGTAGCAGGACGAGCAGGTCTTCCTTGTTGCGGACGTGGTGGTAGAGCGCCATCGGCGTACTGCCGATCTCTGTGGCCAGTCGCCGCATGGTCAGCCGGTTCACGCCTTCCTCGGTCACGATCCGGTTGGCCGTCTCGATGACCTCCGCAAGGAGGATGCGGGGAGGTCGGCCGAGGGTTTTACGCGGTGCGGACGGTTGCGGCATGCCTCCCATCATCCCCCAGGTGTCGACAGCGGCGATCCCTTCGCGCTACTTTCCTTACATGTATAAAAACTTACGGGGGCGCCCCGGAGCGGTGCTGGCGGCAGTGGCCGTCGCCCAGTTCGTCCTCGCCCTGGACATGTCGGTGGTCAACGTCGCACTGCCCGCGATCCGCACAGCGCTGGGATTCGCGCCGCTCGACCTGTCGTGGGTCGTGCACCTCTACGCGCTCACGTTCGGCGGGTTACTGCTGCTGGGTGGCCGCGCTTGCGATCTGTACGGCCGGCGTCGACTGTTCGTGCTGGGCTTGGCCGTTTTCGGGCTGTGCTCACTGGCGGGCGGACTGGCTCAGGCACCCTGGCAACTGATCGCCGCCCGCGCCGGGCAAGGCCTGGGCGCCGCTGCCGCCGCGCCGGCCGCGCTGGCGATGCTCACCACCACCTTCACCGAAGGCCCCCAGCGCGCCCGCGCGCTCGGGGTGTGGAGCGCGGTGAACGCCGCAGGCGGCGCGCTGGGCGTGCTGGCAGGTGGGCTGCTGACCGAGTACGCGGGCTGGCGCTGGGTCATGCTGATCAACCTGCCCATCGTCGTGGCGGCTCTCGCGCTGGTGCCCGCAGGCGTGCCCGCCGGAGCACAGCCCGCCCGGCGCGAGAGGCTGGACGTGCTGGGTGCCGTCCTGGCGACCGGCGGAGTCGGGTTACTGGTGTTCGGTGTCGTCCGCACCGACACCCTTGGCTGGGGCTCCCCGATCACGTGGGCGACCCTCGCCGCCGCGGTCGCGCTGCTGGCCGCCTTCGTCTTCGCCGAGTCACGAGTCACCGCACCCCTGCTGCGCTTCGGCCTCCTGAGCAGCCGTTGGGTCGCCGGCGCGAACGTGCTGGTGTTCCTGGCCGCGGCCGGGCAGTTCACGGCGTTCTACTTCGTGTCCCTGTACATGCAGCAGGTCCTGGGCATGGGCACCGCAGCAACCGGCGCCGCGTTCCTGCCCTTCTCCGCAGGCCTGGTCGCGGGCACCGTCGCCGCGACCCGCATCACCTCCACCCGCACACTTCGCGCATCGCTCGTGCCCGGCGCCCTGCTGGCCGCCGCGGGCCTGGCCTGGTTCGCGCTCATCAGCCCCGACGGCAGTTTCCTCGCCGACGTACTCGGCCCGTCCCTCGTCACCAGCATCGGTACCGGACTGGTGCTGGCCCCGGTCGCCGCCGCCGCGACCACCGGCGTCGCTCCGCGTGAGGCCGGCATGGCCTCCGGCCTCTTCAACAGCTCCCGCCAACTGGGCGGCTGCATCGGCCTGGCCGCCCTGGCCACCATCGCCGCACACCACACCGGCCCGGCCACCGACCCCGCCGCACTCAACGACGGCTACGTCCTGGGCCTGGCCATCGCCGCCGCCCTCTTCGTGCTCGCGGCGGTCGTGGCCATCGGCGTACTGCCGCGCCGCCGGGCCGTCACACCTCTCCCGCGACCCACCGCTCCCACAGAGAGCCAGTTGGAAGGAACATCATCATGACGACGACCCCCATCGACCTGTTCGCCTCGGCGCTGCACTTCCACCCCGACGGCGACGTCCGAGCCGTCGAACGGCAGATGACGAGCAGCGACTCCGGCGCCTGGCAGATCGCCACGTTCCACGTGGAAACCGACGCCGACGTTCACGCCGACCACTGGGAGATGCACCCGCAGGCCGAGGAAGCGGTGTGCTGCCTGACCGGCGGCCTCCGCCTCTACTTCCGTTCCGACAGGCCCGGCGGCACCGAGGACATGGTGCGGTTGCAGGCAGGCACCGCGGTGATCGTCCCCCGTGGCCGCTGGCACCGCCTGGAACTGGACGTTCCCAGCGACCTGATGTCGATCACCCTTCGCCACGGCACCCGCTTAGAAAAGCGCACCGACACCCACTGACCGAACATGGCCCGGCAGACCCGCTGCCGGGCCACCACAAGCCTCACCCAGTCAGCTACTCCGCCGCTGGGGCCGACTGCGAGCCCGGAGCCCAATGAGCTGCGTCCATCTTGAAGTTGCAGGTCAGCGGGCGCCTGCCTGTTCATCATCGCCCATCCCAGCTGGCCTGGGCCAACTCGCCGATGCGTCTACGGTGTCACCAGCCTCACGCCCGAGCACGCCGGTCCGGTGGAGATCGCGCAGCGCGACCGAGAGCACTGGGGCGTCGAGAACAAGCTCCATCACGTGCGTGACACCGCATACGCCGAGGACCCCTCCCGCGTCCGCACCGGCACCGCGCCCCGCGCCATGGCCACCCTGCGCAACCTCGCCATCGGTGCGCTGCGACTGACCGGCCACGACAACATCGCCGCAGGCATCCGTCACCACGCCCGGGACGCCGCCCGCCCGATCACCACACTGGGCATCATGTGATCAAACCGGACACATCTCCAGAACGACGCCGCCCTGGGTCCGAGGGCGGGGTGCCTTCCCTGCTCCCTCACTTCGCCAGGGCCGCGCGGAGGAACCGGAGGATCTCCGCCTGGGCGGCCTCGGCCTGAGGTTCGACGCCGGGCAGGGTGAGGAACGCGTGCTTCGCGCCCGGGTATTCGGAGAGCCGTACGGGAGTCCCGGCCGCGCGCAGCCGCTCGGCGTAGCGGCGGCCGTGGTCGGCGAGGGCGTCCTGGGTGGGCAGCACCACGAGTGCCGGAGCGAGGCCGCTCAGGTCGTCCGCGTGCAGCGGCGAGAGTGCGCGGGCGTCGGTTCCCGGCGGGGCGGCGAGCCGCTGGAAGAGCCGCAGTAGCGGCAGGGCCCGGGTCGGGCTGTAGGCGTACTCGGCCATCGAGGCGTGGTCGAACATCGCCTCAGTCACGTCGCCTACGGGGTTGACCAGCACCTGCGCCGTGAGTTCCAGGCCGGCCTCCCGGGCGCGGATGGCCGTCAGGGCGCTGATCAGCGCGCCGCAGCTCTCGCCGAAGACGGCCGTGCGCGCCGGGTCGACGCCCCACTGCGCGGCGTGCCGCAGCACGTGGTCGAGCATGTCCCAGCCGTCGTCGGCGGCGTCCGTGAGCGGGCTGTCCGGGGCGAGGAGGCGGTGCTCGACCGAGACGACGAGCGCGGGCAGTCGGGTGGCGAGGTGGCTGTTGGTCCAGTCGCACTGCGCCGCCGTGCCCACGAAGCCGCCTCCGTGGACATGGAGCACGAGTGGCAGGTCGGTTCGGGCGGCGGCTTCGCCGTCGCCCGGCGGCGCCGGCCGGTAGACCCGGACCGGGAGGTCGCGTCCGGGCAGCGCGATCTGTTGCCAGTCGATGGCGGCGGCGGGGTCCGGCTCTCCGAGGATCGCCCGCGCCGCGTTGGAGGCCCGGAAGCGGTTCTCCGCGTCGCGGTAGGCGAGTAGTTCCTCGGTCGTGATCGCCGAGAAGTCCGGCTCCGGCGGCCGCGCGGCGGTAGTGGTCTCGCTCATGTGTCCTTCTCCCCCTCTGAGTTGTCCTCATTATGCACGCACCGCGTGCAACGCCAAGTGCATAGACTAGGCTGAGTCCTGACGAGAGGGGCGAGATGACCGGCCGAAGGCGATGGTCGACCGAGGAGATCCTGGATACGGCGACGGAACTCCTGCGCACGGGCGACGCCGAGTCGTTCAGCGTGCGCAAGCTCGCCGCCGCGCTCGGGACCGACTCCTCCAGCCTCTACCGCCACTTCCGCAACAAGACCGAACTGCTGCGCGCGGTCGCCGACCGGATCCTGCTCGCCGCCATGGCCGGCCACCGCCCCGAGGGCGACTGGAAGCAGCGCATCACCGCCCTTGGCCTGCGCCTGCGCGAGGCCTTCGGCGAGCAACCCCAACTCGCCACGGTCTGGGGACGCTACGGGTCCGGCGGCACCGGATCCCGGCTGGTCATGGAGGAACTGCTGCAGGCCCTACGCACGTCCGGCCTGCCCGACCAGGAGATCCCGGCGCGCTACCACCGCATCGTGACCCTCCTCGCCGCGCTGATCTCCTCCGAGGCCGGCATCAGCACCATCACCCCCGAGGAGTACGAACAGGGCATGGAGCAGTTCCGCGTCGCGGTGCTCGGCGCCGACCCCGAACGCTTCCCCGCCCTGGCCCACTTCGCCCGCGACGTCCGCCCCCTCGGCGCGGACCGCCGCGCCGCGTTCGAGGAGATCCTCGCCGCCCAACTCGCCCACGTCGAGGCCCGAATCCCCTGACGTGCCGGATCACGAGTTCGATGCGGTCGGAAGAGGAGGGCCGCCCCTTCCTCGGATCGCCGACGTACTCGGGCCGCCGAACTTACCCGGATCGCCGACGCGCGAGATGGACGATGATGTCGGCGGCGATCTCGACCGTCTCGGGCAGGACCCGCGCGATCTCGTCGTACGTCTGCTGCCGCCTCGATCGCGGCAGTTGGAGGTACGCCGAGACGGTCGACAGATAGCCGACGTAGTCAGGAGCGCTCATCGTCAAGCACCGATTGATGACGACCTGCTGGACGTCGAGGAACAACGGAGACCGCTGCAGCTCCGTACCCGGCCACTGCATCTCCTCATCCGGAGCAGTCCCGTCGGGAGACGGAACCTCGTCGCTCTCCAGGAACGGCGCCCGTGCCGCACGCACAGACTCCTCGACAGCCGGATCGGCCGGCTGAACCGGGCCACCGAACGAGGCAAACACACCGTCCGGTTCCAGTAGCGCGGCCACTCTTGGCCACCGGTCCTCCGGGCGTGTCCAATGCAGGGCTGCCGCCGCATAGACCAACCCATGGGTTTCGCCCGGCCGCAGGTCCTCCAACGCGGCCCGCACGGTCGTCACGTTCGCGGGAACGGCCTTGTTCAGCTCGGCGAGCATGGCGGCGTCGGGCTCCGTCGCCGTGACCGCGACCCCATGCTCGGTGAACAGGCGGGTTGCCTTGCCTGTCCCCGCACCGATCTCCAGGGCGGTCCGAACCGGCCGGCCCGCGTATGCCATCACCACGTCGAAGAGCTCTGCGGGATACCCCGGCCGGAACCTTTCGTAGGCTTCCGCGATTGCCCCGAAGCTCAGTGCACGAGCAGACATGCCGAGCATCCTGGCACGACCGGGGCAGAGAGCGTCTGGCAGTACTCCGTGGTTTCGACGGCGGCAAACTGATCAACGGCCGCGAACGGCACATCGTGGTCGACACGCTCGGCCTGCTGCCCGTGACCCGCCGGGCCGTTCAGGCGCGGGCGGTTGTCAGCGGCGCGGGCTCTGGGTCGGCGGAGCCGGTCAGGGCCCGCCGAGTCGCCAGGGCCAGCAGCACCAGGCCGATCGAGGCGGCCAGGGCGAGGGCTCGTTCCGCGTAGCCGGCGCCGTCGTGTCCGTGCAGTCCGATGAAGGCGATCACCCCGATGAACATCACCGAGCTGAAGGCCAGCGCGAAGCCGGAGTACCCCTGCCAGGCCGGGACGGCGCGGAACCGGGCGGCCAGGACGGACGGCGTGATCACCATGACCGGGAAGCTGAGGAACGAGATCGCCAGGTGCCCGGTCGCGTGCCAGGAGGCCGAACCGAGGCTCTGTACGCACCCGGGATCGGCCGCCCGGCAGTCCAGCCGGAAGAACAGGTCCCAGACGTTGTCCAGCCCCAGCGGGGTGGCAGCCACCAACCACGCGGCCACCGGCCGCCTCCCTCCGCCGGAGGCCAGCGCCGGGCCCAGCGCGAACAGGGCGAACGCGATGGTCAGCAGGCCCGCGACGCCCTGCGCCGTGAGCACGAACCAGGGATGACCGGCCGTCAGCGCACCCAGGTCACTGATGCCCTCCGCAGACACCCGGTAGTGCCGGCCTTCCGCGAGACTGCCCACCAACCACGATACGGTGAAAAGGAGTTGGGCGACGATGGCACCCCAGACCAGTGCCCCGCGCGTCCTGCTCATCCGCCGGCCCCCTACCGTCGATGTCAACCACTGCGCTACTCGTACGGTTGTGTCAGTCCGGGGTGTCCGCGCCCCCGACGACGACAGACTCGGCGAGAACACGGGCCACGAGCCGCAGCCCACCGCCTCCGCACCCCGGACACGTCCTACGGGTTCGGGTTCTACAGGTAGTGCCCCTGGTTCGCCGCTTCCATCCCCCGCGCCACGGGCGCGGCGAGTTCGGCGAGTTCGTGGGCCCCGGAGACAGCGGACACCGGCACCTCCCGCTCGGCAGCGTGCGACGGCGTCGCGAGGCCGAACGCGGCACCCGCCACGACGACACTCGTGACAGCCAGCCTCGCGAACCCGCCAGTCATATCCGGCATGTGCTACCTCCCACTTCATCACCCGCCCTGGTGGCGGAAGTTGACCCGCCCAGGCAACCACCGCCGGACACGGGACACAACCCTCCCGACCGCACCGCCCGGGGCGGACGAGCCCCGGCCGCCCCGTGATCGACTTCGACGGCGGGCTGCTGACCTGCTAATATTCTTCTTGTCGCGAGGGAGATGATTCCTCGCCAGGCGTCAGCGGTGCTACCAGAGCACGCCCTACTTTCAGTAGGGAGAGTCCGTGCAACCCGGGCCTGGCGCTCCACTGTCGGGCGAGGTCCGGTGCCCACACGGGTACCGGACCTCGCTCGCGTTCACAAGCCGTTCACGGGCCGGACGAAACGGACGTGCCACCTTCGCGCGTTGGGTCGGCACGGTGATGATGGCAGGTCCGCTCTTCACCGCAGTGCTGGTAATCGCGCCCTTCACACCGGCCTCGGAGTTGCACGCCTTCCTCCATGCCAACAAGCGCGTGCAAATCGAGCGACGACGGCTGACGGCGACGCGCCGGATGGCCCCGCGACCGACCTCGGCTCCCACCACGCCCGCGGTGCCCACCACCCCCACAGCGCGTGACGACGGACTCCGACGTGGTGCGGTGGGGGCGCGACACGTGCTCGTGGCGTTCACGAGGCTCTCCGCCTCAAGGAGCGCAGTCTGCCGGCGGGAACGCCGGGGCCGTCAGCGGGTGACGGTCACCACCAGCGCGCTGAGCGGCCCCTCGACCGGGCCGGTGCCGAAGCGGTCGGCGATCGCCGCCGTGACCGCCCGGGTCACCTCGTCCAGGCTGTGCCCGCCCCGGGCCTCGATCTCGCCGCGCAGCGGGGTGCCCTGGCACAGGGCCGTCGCCACGTCCTTCGCCGAGTCGGCGCGGCCCCGTTCGGTGACGGTCTCGATCTGCGGGACGCTGGTGAAGCCGCCGTCCGCCAGGTCCCGCGCGATCGCGGATGCGTCGTGGTATCCGTACGAAATGCGGCTCAGGAAGTCCGGCGGGTCGGCGGGGAAGAGCTCGGCGGCGGTCGCCTCGGTCACCGCGAGGAAGTCGTTCGCCGCGATGTCGTTCCACACGCTGAACGACAGGACACCGCCGGGCCGCAGCACCCGGACGGCCTCGCCGAAGGCGCGCGGGCGGTCGGGGAAGAACATGGCCCCGAACTGGCAGACCACAGCGTCGCAGGAGCCGTCCGGGAACGGCAGTGCCATGGCGTCCGCCGCGGCCCAGCACACCGGGCGGGCGAGCGGCACGGCCTGCGCGCGGTCGAGCATCGGCCGGCTGAGGTCGGTCGCGGTGATCGAGGTGTCCCTCGGCAGGACGGCGGCCAGCTCGCGGGTGAGCGCGCCGGTGCCGGCGGCGGTCTCGAGCACGTCCCGGGGGTGGCGCTGCGCCAGGCGCCGTGCCAGGTCGCGGGCGTAGGGGCGGAAGAGCAGCGGCACGAGGTACCGCTCGTAGACGTCGGGGACCGCGCCCTCGAAGGCCATGCCGTCGCACCTTCCGTCGCATGCGGCGGGACCGGTGGCCCACCGCCGGGCCCGTGCGCGGCACCCGGTGGTGCGAGTCTGGCACGCCCGGCGCGCCCGTCCCGGCCACGGCACACCGGCGGTGCCGGGCGCCGGGCCGCCGGGGCGGCCTGCTGCACGACGCCTCCCCCGCCACGGTCCTGGCGTACCGCTCGGCGTGCTCGCGGTGGACGCGAAGACGGACTCCTGGAGCGATGTCTTCCACGACCCCGACCGGCAGGAGTTCAGCGACCAGAACGTACGGCAGCTGCTGATGATGGCCGATCTGCTCGCCGGCGGGCTGGCCGGCTGAACCCGACACCGCAACGGGCCGGGCACAGCGCCCCCAGGAGGAGGAGCGAATGAGCAGCGGGTACAACGCGGCACCAGACGGCCCGCGGCGCCGCGGCTTCCGCAGGCGGGCGGTCCGGGCGGAACGGGGCTGGGAGGAGGGCGACATCGAGCCCTTCTTCTTCGACCCCGGCGAGTTCACCGGCGGCGCCGAGGGCGACGCCGCTGCGCAGATCGAGGAGATCCACCGCAGCTCGCCCGGCAGCCGGCTGGGGCTCTCGTACGCCATCCTCGGCTCGGCCGCCCTCGGCCTGTTGCTCTGGTTGTACTCCCGTACCGTGTGGGCCTTCGCACCTGCCGGGTTGGCCGTCCTGGCTGTCGTCGTGCTGGTCTGGTTCGAGGTGACGGACCGGGCCGAACGGTCCCGGCGCCGGATCGCGCGGACGGGCCGCACCGGATGGGAGTCGGCTCCGGGCGAGGGCGAGTTCCGGGAGCGGTGAGGCCCACGGACCCCGACCCCGCCCAACAGGGGCCCGGTGCCTAGCTGCTGTAGACGCCGACCTCGTGCAGCGAGTAGCCCCACTGGGTGCCGCGCTGCACCCCGTGGATGCGGACGTGGCGGGCCGGGACGCCGGCGAACCGTGCGGTATCCAGGCCGCCGTCGCCGGTGGTGGTGGACCACACCGACTGCCAGTTGCTTCCGTCGGTGGAGACCTCGATCCGGTACGCCCGCGCGTAGGCGCGTTCCCAGTCCAGCGTGACGCGCCCGACGAGGTTGGTGGCCCCGAGGTCGACCTGAAGCCACTGGTCGTCGCTCCACTCGCTGGCCCAGCGGGTACCCGGGTCGCCGTCCACCGCCCGGCCGGGCGCGTAGCTGACGAACGGGTTCCACCACTCGGTGGTACTGGCCGTGGCCGGGCGGCCCGCGGCCAGGTTCACCGTGGCCTGGTGCCGCTCCGAGGCCCCCCAGGTGGTGAGGTAGGACTCGGCTCCGTGGAAGAGGTCGTCCACCACGCCCTGGCCGCCGACCTGCCGGATGTCCTCCAACCAGTCCGGTACCAGGCCGTAGTGCGCGGCGCCGTCCGTGTTGATGTCCCAGGTGCGCGCGCCGGTGGTCTGGCGGTCGATGAGGGACCCGCCGTCCGCGCTGCGGAACGGGTAGCGCACCGGGTTCGCGGTGTCCGCCCCGCGCGGGCCGGGCCAGCCGCCGACGCCGTTCATGTCGGTGCCGTAGCCGTACCCCACGTGGTACTTGGCGCGCAGCGCGTCGGTGCGCTTGGCCTCCGCGCTGAACGCCTCGGCGCCGTTCATGTACTGGGCGACGAAGCCGCCGAGCTGGTAGACCCGCTCGATCCAGTCGAGGTCCATCCAGCTGTGCGAGGAGAGCACGCCCGGGTAGGACTCGGACTCCAGGATGTCGAAGGACCGCCCGGCCGCTTTGACGCTCATGTGGTCGACCTCGAGCATCATCTTGCGTTTCATCAGCCCGCGCACCGCGTACTCGCCGAGGTCGGTCAGCCCGCGGCTGTTGCACTGCGCGTCGCCGGCGTAGGCCGGCACCGCCACCCCCGCCGGGAGCTGCTTCTGCGCCTCGGGCGCCGGGGCGAGCCCGATCGGGTTGTCGTGCTGCGGCCCGGCGCACTTCTCGGTCTTCCAGAAGGTGCCGGTCGAGAGGAACTGGCCGACGTTGATGGCCGTCCCGAGCGCGCCCTCGTCGAAGCGCACCCCGCAGAGCGCGTTGTCGAACTTGTGGCAGAGGAACATGCTGCGCACGCCCAGCCCGTACAGCTCGTCCAGGCCGCGGTCGATGTCGGCCTTGCCGCACTGGGCGACGTCGAGGATCTGCTTGCAGCCGAACGGCTCGGAGGTCTCCACACCGAGGACGACGGCCAGCTTGCCCTGCTCGATCACCTCGCGGGCCTGCGTGCTGTCGGTGACGATCCGGAACCAGCCCTTGCCCGGCCCGCCGTACATCGTGTCGACGTACGCCTGCAGCTCGTACGTCTTCTGCGCCTGGAGCCGGATGGAGGTCATCTCGTCGCAGCTGCGGTCCTTGAAGAAGTAGACCGAGCAGATCACCCCGTTGGTGACCAGGTCGTTGACGAGGACCCGCTGGCCGCCGCGCCAGGCGCGTTCGATCCAGGCGTAGTAGTTCTGCTGGTGGGTCAGCGAGTCGTGGGCCGGCCAGTCCTTGAAGGTCGGCCAGCCGACCGGGTCGTGCTTGCCGTCGCCGCCCTTGGTGAGGAAGTCGAAGATGGCGAGCGAGCCGTCGGGGTAGTGCTCGGGGCAGTCCTTCAGCGCGTCCGCGATCCCGGCTGCGGAGAAGGACTTGCCGCAGATGAGTCGGCCGCCGAAGGCCTCGTTGGCCATGATGTGGTCGTGCGCGTCGACGAAGCCCCGGACCTTGCCCTGGGCGTCGGTCCCGCGGAACGGCTCGCCCGTGACGTCGATCTGCGAGTCGGGCACGGGCCGTGCGGTCGGGTTCCACCAGCCCGTCCCACCCGTCCCGTCGGTCCCGCCGGTTCCGGCGCCCCCGCCCGGCGCCGCGGGCGCCGGAGCGGCGAGCACCATGGCGGCCAATGTGAGGAGTGCGGCCAGAAGTGCGACGAATCCGCGCCTGTTGCTGCGGAGTTGGTGCATGGTCACCACCCGGGTCCGAGGTGAGGGGGTGGCGCGGGCCGGGCACCGGGCACCGTCCGGGACGCGCGGACCGACCCGTCCGGGCCGGTTGTCATGGACCGCGCACTCGGTGTGACGAGGATCGCCATTGTTGGACTGGGAGTCAATAGCCGTGCGTGGGCCGGCGTCGGCACTCCGTGGCGAGGGATGCGGGTGCGGGGCTTCACAAAAGGAGTTTGAGGCCGTCGGTACGCGTGCTGTACTGGGCACATGGGGGTTGACGACGGGCGGATGCGGCTGCAACTGACGAGCCATCCGGTTGCCGGTCCAGGATCCGGGCCAGGATCAGGCCTCGGATCGGGGCTCGGATCGGGGCTCGGCCGGATCCTGAGCACCGGTCCCATGCTCCGCAACACGTTCGTCCTCCCGCCCGACAGCCAGGTGGGGTATCTGTACGCGAACCGCGCCGATCTCCTCCGCCTCGGCGCCCTGTTCCGCGTCGCCGCGACGAGCCCGCACAGCGCGATCCACCTCCCGGTCCCGCCGACCGACCGACTGGTGACCTCCTTCGGCGGCGGCGACGCCCGGCCGCGACCCGTGCTCCTGGCCCGTGAGGACACGGGACTGCGGCCTTCCGACTGGCCGGGTCTGCGGCACGGGATGCGCCGCGCCTCGGCGCCCTTGACGGTGACCGCCCCGGCGGCACGGTCGCACGATCGGCCCGACGACGTCCGTCGCCGAGCCGATCGCCACCCCGCCCGCTTCGCCGAGCACGCCGCGACGATCATCATCACCGCCCGCGCCGAACTCCTGTTCTGGATCGGCGACTGGCTCACCGCCGTCGGCGACCAAGTCGCCCAGGACAGCCACGTCCATCGGCACGGCGAGAGCTTCCTCGGCGACATGGTCGGATTCTTCGACCCCCATGGCACGAACCGGCCCATGCACGCGTTCTGCGTCGTCGCCGTCGAACCGATCTTCCACAAGGCCCGCTGGCGCAAGCAGCGAACGCCCGTCGGCTGACCCGGGACGACGAAGGGCGGATCCCGGGAGAGCGGCCGGGGCGCGTCCGCGGATCCGAGCGATCCGAGGACGCGCCCCGCGTCGGTTGCACCGTCACCGCGACCGCAGGTCCAGGACGAGGTCGCGCGGCAGGCCGTGGGTGTCGTGGAGGTAGTGGAGGTCGTCCTCGGTCAGCGAGCCGCGGAAGCGGGGGCGGGAGAGCACCCGGCGGCCGCGTTCCAGGAGGCGGTCGAACCGGAGTTCCTCGTCGAGCAGCACCCGGCGCACGGACTCCGGGTCCACGTCCTGGCGGAAGCGGTCCAGGGTGTGCCGGACCAACTCGAGCGGCAGGTCGCCGAGTCCGCGCCGCGGGTCGTCCCGGCGGAGCACCGTGAGCACCCGGCGTACCAGGCGGCGCAGCACGTAGCCGCGGCCGGTGTTGGACGGGCGGACGCCGTCGCCGATGACGACGATGCCCGAGCGCAGGTGGTCGCAGACCAGCCGCAGTGACGGTTCGTCCAGCTGCCACAGGGGCGGGACGAGGCGGCGCCAGGGGTCGAAGACGTCGCACTCGAAGACCGACGTCCGGCCCTGCAGCAGCGAGGAGAGCCGTTCCAGGCCGAGTCCGGTGTCGATGTTGCGTTGGGGCAGCGGGACGAGTGTGCCGTCGTCGAGGCGCCGGTGGCGCATCATCACGTGGTTCCACACCTCCACCCAGCGGTCGTCCCGGGTGGGTGTCGACTGCGGCGGGGTGTCGCCGGTCCACAGGAAGATCTCCGAGTCCGGGCCGCACGGGCCGGTCGGCCCGTTGGACCACCAGTTGTCCTCGACGGTGAGTTCGGCCGGCACGCCGCGGTCCTGCCACAGCTCCAGCGAGCCGGTGTCCGGGCCGACCCGGTCGTCGCCGCCGAAGACGGTGACATGGAGCCGGCCGGGGTCGACGCCGAGCCCGTCGGTGAGCAGCCCGTAGCCCCAGTCGAGGCTCTGCGGGCCCTCGTAGTCGCCGAGGGACCAGGTGCCGAGCATCTCGAAGACGGTCAGGTGGGTGCGGTCGCCGACCTCGTCGAGGTCCGTGGTGCGCAGGCAGCGCTGGACGTTGACCAGCCGCCTGCCGAGCGGGTGCGGGCGCCCCTCCAGGTAGGGCGTGAGGGGGTGCATGCCGGAGGTGGTGAACAGCACCGGGTCTCCGGGCGGGGGCAGCAGGGTCGCGCCGGTGATCCGGCGGTGGCCGCGCTCCTCGAAGTACTCGATGAAGGTGCGGACGAGCTGGTCGGTGTTCACGGGGTGGCTCCTTGGCGTGAGTCGCGTGAGTCGCGTGTGTCGCGTGCGTCGCGTGTGTCAGGGGACGACGCACCGGACAACAGGTCCACGCGATCATCGGAACCGAGGAGGAAACACCTCGAAGCCACCACCGGCGGACCGTTTCCGGTCGCCGTGGGGAGGGGTACGTCAGGCGGCGGCAACCGGCGAGCTGGTCGCTCGCGCGGTGGCGGTGATCGGGCCGGTGACGTTCATGGCAGCGAGGGTAACGCGGCCGGCGCCCCGGGGCACCCGATTTTCCGCCCGGCCGGCCCGACGGGCTGCCCGAGCGGGTTCCGTGGGCCGTTCGCGGCAATGTGGCCCGCGCCCGCTTGCGCCTTCCGCCGGGCCACCCGTACCCCGCTGGACAATCGGCCGGGTCGAGGCACGGAACGTGTCCGAGCGGCATCGAGGGGATCAACCGATGGAGAGAGCCGGACACCCGGGTCGTAGGACGCTGCTTGCCGGCGGCCTCGCGGGCGCCGCGGCCGCGCTCACGGGGTGCGCGGCGACGAGGGCGGCCTCGTCCTCGACCAGTGCTTCGCCGCAGGCACGGCCCACCACGCCCGCCGCGGCGTTCACGAGGCTGATGGACGGCAACAAGCGCTGGGTGAGCGGAGACCTCCACCACCCCGACCGGGATCCGAACCGGCGTCAGTTCGTCGCCCAGGAACAGGAGCCCTTCGGGGCGATCCTCTCGTGCATCGACTCGCGGGTGCCGCCCGAGCTCCTCTTCGACACCGGCCTGGGCGACCTCTACGTGATGCGCACGGGCGGGGAAGCGGTCGGCCCGGTGGTCACCGGTTCCGTCGAGTACGGGCCCATGACGAGTGCCACCCCCCTCGTCGTGGTCCTCGGTCATCAGCGCTGCGGCGCCGTCAAGGCGGCGTACGAGTCCCTCCGTGACAACAAACCGCTGCCCGGCAACCTGCAGGCGATCGTCAAGGCCCTGCAGCCGGCGTACGAACAGGCGGCCCGGGAAGGCGGCGCCGACCCGGTCGAGACCATGGCCCGCGCCCAGGTCACGCTGACCGCGGCCGATCTGCGTTCCAACCAGGACCTGGCCCCACTCGTGGAGAAGGGCTCCCTCGCCGTGGTCGGCGCCTACTACTCGCTCGACACGGGCGAGGTGGAAGTCCTGTCCGGCACGCCCTGACCCGCCGGACGAGCCGTACGCGCCGGGGCACCGGGGGGCCGTTCGCGAGGCCGGGGCGGCGTGGCGTCGTGCGGATGACGCAACGTCGGTGCGCGCGGCCTGTCGGGCGCAGCGTCATTTGACTGTTCCGCCGGCCTCCTCCCGGACCCAGAGTGAGGTCCGGGGCGACGCCCGCCCGGAACGGGGGCGGAGCCGACGAGCAGGCGACGAGCCGACCGACAGGAAGAGTGCCCGCATGGCCAGGTCCGACATCAGTTTCGACAGCGCCGGCATCGAGATCGCCGCACACCTGTACATCCCCGACGATCCGGCGCCCCGCCCGCTTGCGGCGCTGGTGGTCGGCCACCCGGGCACGGGGGTGAAGGAACAGACCTCCGGCGCGTACGCGCGGCGGATGGCCGAGCGCGGGTTCGTCACCCTCGCCTTCGACGCGGCCCACCAGGGCGAGTCGGGGGGTCTGCCACGCGGGCTGGAGGACCCGGCCCAGCGCGTGGAGGACTTCAAGGCCGCGGTGTCGTACCTGGTCACCCGCGAGGAGGTCGCCGAAGGGCGGATCGGCCTGCTCGGCATCTGCGCGTCCGGTGGCTACTCGCTGGCCGCCACCGGCGGTGACCGCCGGGTCCGGGCGGTGGCCGCCGTGTGCACCGCCGATCCCTCCCGCCAGTTCCGGCTGGGGGCCGACGGCGGCCAGGACCCGGCGGTCTTCCGGGCCCTGCTGGACGCGGCCGCCCGGGCCCGCACCGCCGCCGCCCGCGGCCAGGACCCCGGTGTGATGACGATGTTCCCGCAGACGGCCGAGCAGGCGGGCGCGCTCGGCGGCGAGCACGGCGCCGAGGGCTTCGAGTACTACTGCACTTCGCGCGGTGAGCACGAGCGGTCCGCGAAGTTCCTGGCCTGGGAGAGCATCGACAGGCTGGCCTGTTACGACCCGTTCTTCGCCGTCCCGCTGATCGGCCCCCGCCCGATGCTGCAGATCGTCGGCGAGCGTGCCGTCACCTCCTGGATGGCTGTCGAGGCGCACCAACGGGCCACCGGACCCAAGGAGTTGTACCGGATCGAGGGCGCGAGTCACGTCGACCTCTACGACCGGGAGGAGTACATCGACCCGACCGTCGACAAGCTGGCCGAGTTCTTCACGGTCCACCTGGGTGCCGAAAGCTGACCGCGGGCGGCGGGGGCGGCACGGGGTCGTCGCGAAGGGGCCGGCGTACGAGCTGCCGGCCCCGCTCGCGCTGCTCGCCCGCAGTTCGCCCCTCCCCCTCGCCGCCGCCTCACGGTGTCGGCCGTGGCGCGGACCTACTGGGCGGCGACCCAGCCCGGGAGGGTCGGCAGCACCGTTTCGGCGACCCGGCGCAGAGCGGCGTCGTCGGGGGCCTGGCCGTCCTGCCGGAAGACGGTGAACTCGTAGGCCCGGCCGCCGGGGTCCTTGGGATCCCACGCGACGACGATGTTCCGCGTGACGGGGCCGTCCCCGCCGGACTTCCCGTTCGAGGGGAAGAGTTTCAGCGCGTGACCGGAGTAGGTCACCGCGGGGTGACCGAGAACGGTGGCCCGCTCGGCGTGGAACTGCTGGGTGTCGGCCATCGACCAGACCGAGGTCTGACTGTCCGAGACACCGACGACACTGCGCTGCAAGCGCACCTCCGCCATCGCCACCCCGTTGGCGAAGGTCCCGGGCTGCGCGGTCGAGACGTGGTCGTCCGGCGTGCCGAGCAGGGTCGGCAGATCAGGGCGGTTGAGCGCGGCGCACAGCGCCTGGTACGCCGCCGCGGGGTCGTTGGGTCCGGGCCCGCTGCATGTCGCCGGCGTCCGGTTCTCCTTGAGGACGCCCAGCCCCCACAGGGCGGCCACGGTGCCGAAGGCCAGCACCGACGCAACCGCCGCGACCACCACGACGC
This sequence comes from Kitasatospora sp. NPDC051164, assembly GCF_044455625.1. NCBI lineage: Bacteria > Bacillati > Actinomycetota > Actinomycetes > Kitasatosporales > Streptomycetaceae > Kitasatospora > Kitasatospora sp. NPDC051164. The sequence goes on from NZ_JBITFB010000034.1 coordinate 19,648, forward strand.
GGTTCGTTCTGTCGTGGTCCTTGCCGGTTTCCATCTTGGGATCCCCCTCCTCGGAACGCTCGTCCTCGGCCACTCGGGGAGCCGTGAGCGGAGACGATCTTACGGTGCCTCGCTAGCGCCACGACCACGAGGTCCGCCGACACCCGACCCCCTGACCTGCGCGGTCATGGGTTCCCTGCCCCCGCCGCCGGAACCGGGGACGGGGCGGCCGGGGGCGGTGGAGTCGGGGGCAGTGGGGCCGGGGCGGTGCGGCCGGGGCGGTGGGGCCGGGGCGCTGGAGTCCGCTCAGGGGGTCGTCGCGGGGACGAGGTGGTCGAGCCCCTGCGCGCTGGCCGTCGCGGCTTCGATCGAGCGCGGCAGCATGACGCTCTCGTAGGCGCGGACGGCGTCGTCGACGTCGGCTTCGGTCACGAGGGCGTGGGCGAGGTCGGAGCCGTCGAGCATGGCGAGGTTGGCGCCCAGCCCGACCGGGGGCATCAGGTGTGCGGCGTCGCCGAGCAGCGTGACGCCGGGAACGTGCTCCCAGGTGTGCAAGGCGGGCAGGACAAACAGGGGCCGGTTGACGTATCCGTTGTCGCTGTCGCGCAGGAGGTAGCGCAGGCTCTCGTCCCAGCCGTCGAACATCCCCAGCAGGTGGGTGCGTACGGCCTGCCGGTCACCGAGGTCGACACCGGCGGCCGCGTGCCAGTCCTGCGGCGCGCGCAGCGCGATGTAGGCGCGGATGTGGCCGTTGCTGTTGCGCTGGGCGACCAGGGTCCGGCCGGTTCCCTTGGCCAGCATCGATCCGTTGCCGACCAGTCGCGCGAGGTCGCGGTGGCGGGTGTCGCAGTGGTCGAATCCGGTCTCGACGAAGGTGACGCCGGTGTAGCCGGGTGCGGCGTGCGACAGGGCCGGGCGTACGCGCGACCAGGCGCCGTCGGCGCCGACCACCAGGTCGAAGTCCTCGGCGGTGCCGTCGGCGAAGAGCAGCCGGCAGGTGCCGTCCGGCAGCGGGGTGACCTCGCGGACGGTGCGGTCCCACCGCACGGCGCCCTCGGTGATCGAGTCCAGGAGCAGACCGCGCAGTTGGCCCCGGTCGATCTCGGGGCGGCCGCCGTCGGCGGAGGGCCCCTGCTGCGCGATGAGGGCGCCGGTGGCGAAGTCGAGGACGCGCCACTCGTCTCCCTCGGGGCGGGCAAGGGCGTGGAACCGGTCGAGGAGTCCCGCCGAGCGCAGGGCGGCCTGGCCGGTGTCGGGGTGCATGTCGAGGGTGCCGCCCTGGGGGCGGGCGTCGGCGGATGCCTCGCGTTCGAAGACGGTGACGGAGCGGCCGTGTTGCTGGAGGACTCGAGCGCAGGTGAGGCCGCCGAGGCCGGCGCCGACGATCGCGATGCGGGGGTCACGGGCAGAGTTCACAGGAGTGTCCTTCGGGAGGTGGATGAGTTGCCGGGAGCCCGGCACCACCAAGAAACCACACTCACTAAAAAAGCGCAATGACTAAACTTTTGCAGTGAATGCACTATGGGGTACGGTGGGCGAGTGACCGAACCGACCGAACCGACCGGGCGCCGCGAGCGCAAGAAGGCCCAGACCCGCCAGTCCCTGGCCGACGCCGCACTCGAGCTTTTCCTCGAACACGGCTACGACCAGGTCGGCGTCAAGGACATCGCCGACGCCGCCGACGTCTCGGTGACCACCCTGTTCAAGCACTTCTCCGGCAAGGAAGCCCTGGTCTTCGACCAGGACGACGACCTGGAAGCATCCCTCGTCGCCGCCGTACGCGAACGCCCCCCGGGCCGGTCCATCCCGCAGGCGCTGCGCGAGCACCTCCTGCTGAAGCAGACCCAGCTCTCCATCCACGCCGCGGACCCGCGATTCGCCGACTTCACCCGCCTGGTGGAGGACACCCCCGCACTGCGCGACTACGCCCACCGCATGTGGACCCGCCACGAAGCCGCCCTGACCCGGGCCATCGCCGAGGCCGTGGGCGCACCCGAGGACGACGTCAGCTGCGCCGCCCTGGCCCGCTTCGCCCTCGAGGCCCGCAGCCTCATCCTGCGCCACGCCGAACCGCGCCGAGCCGCCGACGAAGCCTTCGCACTCCTCGAACACGGCTGGGCAGCCTCCCACCCGGGCAACTGACCCACTCCGCGAAAAGCCCCGGCGGGCCCGGCTACGGCTACGGCTACGGCTACGGCTACGGCTACGGCTACGGCAATCGAAACCCGCCACTGACACCCGATCGGGGCCCGCAAGGCGGGGCCAACGTGCGCCGCCCGCTGCCGGTGTACCCTCACACTCAAGGTGAAACGGGGATCAGTCCCCGATTCGCGGCCAGGGGAGACCAGGGGAGAGGAGTGCCATGAACGGGACGGCGCTGGTGCTGGGCGGCGGCGGACCGGTCGGCGGTGCGTGGCTGACCGGCGTACTCGCGGGCCTCGCCGACGGCGGAATCGACCTGACGGCCGCCGACACCGTCATCGGCACCTCGGCCGGAGCCGTCTTCGGAGCCCGCCTCGCGAGCGGCGAACCCGCCCGCGACCTGTATGAGCGTCAACTGGCCGGCCTCGACCGGGTCGAGATGGGTGTCACCGCCGCACAGACCCTGCGCTTCCTGTGGGCGGCCCTCGCCACCCGCGACCCGGAACGCTCCGTCCGGCGCCTGGGCCACGCCGCCCTGACCGCGCGCACCACCCCCGCCCACGACCTCCACGACACCGTACGCACCCTGCTGCGCGACGCCACCGCCTGGCCCGCGCAGACGACGCTGCGCATCACCGCCGTGGACGCGGAGACCGGCAGCGTCGAAGCCTTCGACGCGGGCTCCGGCCTCGACCTCGCCGACGCGGTCGCCGCCAGCTGCGCCGTCCCGCTGGTCTGGCCGCCCACTACCGCCCTCGGGCGACGATGGATCGACGGCGGCACCCGCTCCACCGGCAACCTCCAACTGGCCGCCGGCCACCGGCAGGTGCTGGCCGTCTCGCCCGTGCCCACCGCCGTCGGGCCGCACCCCAGCGCCCAGCAGCAGACAATGGAACTGCGCGCCGCCGGCGCGCGCACCACCCTGATCACCCCTGACACCGACGCCCGCCGCGCCATGGGACGCGACCTGACCGCCAACGCCCGGCGCCCCGCCGCCGCCCGCGCCGGCCACCGGCAGGGCACGGCCCTCGCCGCCTCGCTCGCCCGCACCTGGCCGGCGCGGCGCACGACCGGGGAGTGAGCGGCGGGGCGGATAACGGCGACGCCAACCGATCGGGCCGCCGCCCCGCCCTGCGGCACCGACGGCTGGAGCGTCAGCCGACGCGCAGCGTGAGGACCGCGGTGTGCACGCGTCCGTCGGTCTGGAACTGCAGGAAGACCCGCCAGTTCCCGGGCCTGCCGAGCAGGGCGTAGAAGGTCAGCGTCGGCCCGCCGTGATCCCCGTTGACGCGGGTGATGGGGTGGAGGTGGGCCAGCGCCTGGTCCCCCTCGTGGAAGGCGCTGAGGTGGGCGTAGCTGTCGAGGTACGGCTGCAGGTCGGTGACCGGTCGGCCGTCCTCGCTGATCGTGACGGTGAGCGGGCCTGCCCGACCGGCCGTCAGGTCGCCCCGGACGGCGACGGTGTACCCGTCGACCGTGGTGCTGTCGGTGGCGGCGGGCAGTGGCGCCGGGGCCGCGTCGCCGGACACCGTCACGGTGCGGCTGAGGACGAATTCGCTGCCCTTGCGGGGGCCGGTGTTCGGTGTGAAGGAGGCGTACAGCCGCCAGTCGCCCGGTTGGAGGGCAGCCAGGTCGGCGGTCCAGGTGCCGTCGGCGGCCATCGTGGGGTGAAGGTGCTGGTAGCCGGTGAGGTCCGAGCGGATCGCGTAGAAGTGCAGTTGCTTGCCCTGGACTTCGGCGAAGTCGGTGACCGGCTCTCCGTCCGGCCCGACGGCGGTGAACGGATAGCTCACCGCCTGGCCGGCCGGGAGTCCGGTGGCCCGCGAGTCGAGGCGGTAGCCGTCGCTCTCGGCGGCGAGCCCCTCTCCGGCCGGCATGCCGGGCATCCCCGCTGCGCCGGTCACGCCGGGTGTCGCCGTCGTGCCGTGGTCCATACCGGGCATTCCGGAGTGCTCGGTGTGCGCGGAGTTCGCAGAGTTCGCTGAGTTCGCTGAGTTCGCAGACGAGCTTCGCGCAGGCAGCACGAGCAGGGCGATCGAACCGACGGCCAGCACGAGGGAGCAGGCCCAGAGAAAGCGGTGTCCCATCCAACGATTGCTCACTGCGAACCTTTCCTGCGCCCTTCGGCCGATCAGGCCGCGATGCCCAGGAGATCCGGAAGGCCCGGCATCGATAACGGAAAGTCGACGCCTGCGCGGGGGCGGCCCGCGCGGGGCAGCCTTCGCGGGGCAGCCAGGTGAAGAGTCCACCGGCACCCGGGAGGTGTTCGCCTCCCTTCAACCCCTGGGCCGGTGAACTGCCTACCGTCCCAGCTGGTCCGCCAGGGCCTCGATGGTGCGCCGCCTCGGGGTGAGCGCCGCGACCGCCGAACCGTCCGCGAAGTGCAGCCGGAACCGGGCCATCGCCTGCAACCTCGGACGGCGTTCGATCCGCGTGACCAGGTGGCGCGGTACGTGCCACAACACCTCGCCGGCCTTCCGGATGTCGCGCGCCGAGACGAACGCGACGCGCCGGTCGGTGACCACGAGCAGCTTGTGGATCGCCGTACCGGCACCGGTCGGGAAGCCGTGCGCCAGGCTGCCCGTCTCGCCCGCGACCGCGCCGACCCTCGCCAGCCTGTTCCCGAGTTTCGCGCCCGCCCCGTCCCCCAGGCCCTTGGCCCCGGCCACCGGGTAGACGGTAGCCACGTCCAGCGTCCGCTCGCCCGCTTCCAAGAGCGGTTCCACGGCCTGGCGGTAACGGTTCACCAATTTGTCGGTCATTCGCTCAGGCTAGCGAAGATCACGAGCCGGCCGACCGCCCGTACGGCGCTGCCCCGATCCCCGTAAAACGAACGGCTGCCAGCGACGACGACCGGCTACCAGCGGCTGCGACCGGCTACCAGCGGCTTACGACCGGCCCGTCGGGTTCCGGAGCGCGCGGTCGGCGGGGCCCGGCACGAGGGGGGCGATGACGTGCTGGGTCGGGTTGGTGGTGTCGTCGGCGCCGTCGTCCGAGTTCACCGAGGCAGTGATCGAGCTCGTCGCCCAGGAGACCACGCCGAGGAGGATGAAGACGACGAGCAGGCCGCGCCCGGCGCTGCTCAGGACGAGCGGGCGGGTGGCCGACACCGGGCCGTCCGGCTCGCTGCCCGGCTCCTCGCCGAACAGGCGCTTGGGGTAGGCGGAGGAGAGCATCACGAAGTAGGCGGTGCAGCGCATCCGGTAGCGCAGGATCGCGGTCGTCGCCTCGTACAGCGGCTGCGGCATCCGGCCGAGGACCAGCACCACGAGCCAGATCACGAACGACACCATCCACCAGCCCGCGTACAGCAGGCCCTGCACGATCGCGGCGGGGATGACGAGGATGATGCGGAAGAGGACGGCGAGCCGGTTCAGCTCGCCCGGCCGCAGCCCGACCTGCACGGGGTGGTCGGGGGCGTCGAACCGGAACGGCGGGTAGCGGTCCACGGTGAGCATCAGGTAGGCGGCGAAGCGGGTCTCGTACGGAACGAACGCGGTGAGGTAGTCCACCGCGAAGCCGGGCAGCCGGCCGAGCACCAGCGCGCCGAACCAGCCGATGACGGTGACGAAGAACGCCACCACCGCCAGCACCCACACCACCACGAACTGGGGGATCAGCAGCAGCACGCGCAGCAGCACCGTCCAGCGGTTCTGTGCGCCGGCCGCCGGCATGTCCAGCACCGGGAGCCACTCACGGCTGACGGGGGCGGGGGGTGCCTGCCACATCCGGGCCTCCACGGTCTCGGGACGACGAGGCCCGGAGGTCGGACGCGGCCGGGCGTCCTCCGAAGATCGCAGCACCCCGCCCGGCCCGCGCGCCACGCTGCGCCGGACGAGTCAGCGCTTCGCAACCTGCGGGGGCCGGGTCAGTCGGGCGAGCCCGACCAGATGACGTTCTTGCGCTGCAGCCCGGAGCCGTAGTTGAACTCGACGGTGAAGGGATCCGCCGCGCCGATCGGCAGGGCGTACGCGGACAGGCCGGTCGCTTCCTGGCCCGGCGACAGGGAGCCGGCGAGGACCTTCAGCCGGTTGCTCCCGTCGATCAGCGAGTAGACGAGGCCGCCCTTGGCGTCCCTGACGAACGGCATGCCCGATCCGTACAGGGAGAGCTCCTGGGATCCGGTGTTGACGACGGTGATCTTCACCTGGATGATCCTGGCGTTCTTGGGGGCCTCGAACACCGTCTCGCTCGGCACGTACGGCACCGGCACGGCCATCGTGACCTTCAGCCCGTCCCCGTACGTGTAGGACTGGCCGAACGACAGGCGCCGGGCCCGCTCGTCCGCGGCCGCCTTCTCCCGCTCGGCCTCGACCCTCTTCTGCTCGGCCTCGACCCGCTCCTTCTCCTTCGCCGCCCGTTCCTGGGCGGCCTGGATCGCGGCCTCGGCGCGAGCGCGTGCGGCATCCGCCTCCGCCCGCCGCTCCTCGTTGACCGCCTGCACCCGTACCACGACGAACGCCCCGGCACCGACCGAGACCAGCAGGCCGGTGACACCCAGGATCACGCCCGCGAGCGCCATCGCCCGGTTGGTCGCCACGCCCTTGCGCACGTGGCCCAGGCCGATGGCACCGAAGACCACGGCGAGCAGGGCCGGCAGCCAGGACAGCCAGAACAGGACGACGGCGAGGCCGAGGACCGTACCGACGATCCCGAGCACCATCGCCGCGATGCCCAGGCCGTTGCGGGGCTGCGGCGCCGGCATCGGATACGGCGGCCAGTACGGCACACCCGGGGCCTGCCCGGGGGCAGCGGCAGGGGCCGGGACCTCGCCGGGGGCCGCGGCAGGTACGGCAGCAGTCGCGACGGCAGGCGCAGGCGCAGGGACCGTGGCCCCGCCCGGCGCCGGAGCCTTGCCCTGACCCGGGTCCGGCGGCGCCCACGGGTTGCTGTCGGCCGGCCCCTCGGCAGACTGCGGGCTGCTGTCGGCCGACCCCTCGGCAGACTGCGGGCTGTCGGGCGGGACGGAAACGGTCATACGGGATCCTTCGAGAACGTTCAGATGACGAGCGGCCGTCCAGCCCCGGCTCGAGGTCTTCCTGACGCCCCGGCGACGGCGGCCCCGGCCTCCCCGCGAGAGCGGTCACCAGTCCGGGCCGCACCCGCACGCCGGCACCCCCGGGACGGGACACCACCAGGGCCGGCGCGTGATCAACATACAGGTGCCCGGAAACGGCCCCCACACCGCGGTCCGCAGCCCGACCCAGGACCCGCAGGCGCGGGTCGTCGGCGCCCGACCGGTCAGACCCCAACAGCCTTGGCAATGTATGAGAGTTGACTCTCACACATTATGAGAGAACACTCTCACAACATGGAACATGGGAATCGCCTGGGCGATATCGAGATCACTGACCCGAAGGCCATGCGAGCGTTGGCGCATCCAGTGCGGCTTGCGATCCTGGAGCGTCTACAACGGCACGGGCCGGCGACGGCAACGCAGTTGTCACCGGATGTCGGAGCCACCCCGTCCGTGACCAGCTGGCATCTGCGCCACCTGGCGGGCTTCGGGCTGATCCGCGACGCCAAGGCCGGAACGGACCGCCGGGAACGACGGTGGGAGGCTGCGGCCCGGGGTTTCCGATTCGGGATGCCGGAGGACGAAGAGGGCCAGTCCGCCGCACGGGTGCTGTCCCGGGAGATGTTCGCCCGCTCCGCCGGCCTGCCACATCGGTGGGTGACCGAGACCGAACCCGGACTCGATCAGGTCTGGCGCAAGCCCGCGGGGCTGGCGAACACCCGCGTCGTGGTGTCTCCCGAGGAACTCGCCGCCATCGAGGACGCGATCGAGAGCGTCCTCGCGCCCTATGTGACGCGCGACCCTGCGCAGCGGCCGAGCGGGAGCCGCGGCGTCCGGCTGCTGCGCTACGTCCTGCCGGAGGCCACCGAGGAGCGGACGGGCGACACGGCATGAACTCCCCACAGGACACGACCCCCTCGTTATCACTCTGGCGGGATCGGCGCTTCGTCCGCTTCTGGGCCGGGCAGTCGGTATCGCAGTTCGGCGACCGGATCTCCGAACTGGCGTTACCCCTGATCGCCGTGGCAGCGCTGCACGCCTCGGCCGGCCAGGTCGCATGGCTGACCGCGCTTGTCTGGGCCCCGAATCTCCTCGCCATCGTGCTGGGCGCCTGGGTCGACCACCGCGTCCACAAGCGCCGCCTGATGATCACCGCCGATCTGATCCGCGCGTGCGTGCTGCTCACCCTGCCCGTCGCATACCTGTCAGGCACCGTGACGCTTCTCCAGTTGTATGCCGTGGCACTGCTGACCGGCGCCGCGGCGGTGCTGTTCAACACCGCCTATCCGCCCTTCTTCGCCCACCTCGTGCCCCGCTCGTCCTACGTCGACGCGAACAGCAAACTCGGCGCCAGCCGATCCGCCTCCTACGTCGTCGGCCCGGCGGTGGGCGGTGCCCTCGTCCAGATCCTGAGCGCGCCCGTCGCCGTGATCGCTGATGCCCTGTCCTTCCTCGCCTCGGCCGCTCTTCTCGGGCCGATCCGGGTCGACGAACCAGCCGTCGCAGCCGGTGGGACGGCAGCGCCTTCGCTGCTGAGGCGGGCCAGAGAAGGGCTGATCTTCGTCGTTCGTCACCCGGTACTGCGGGCGAGCCTCGGTTGCGCGACGACCCTCAACTTCTTCACTTTCGTGTCGAGCACCGGCTTGACCGTTCTGTTCGCCGACCGGGTGCTTGGCCTGTCCGCAGGAACCATCGGGCTGGCATTCGGAATCGGATCGACCGGAGCCCTCGCAGGCGCGGTGCTGGCCCCGAAGATCTCGCGATGGATCGGTGTGGGACGCAGCATTGCGGCAGGCGCCGTACTGTTCCCGGCGCCCATCGCCATCGCCGCCACCGCGAGCGGTCCCCCGTGGGCCCGCGCGGGAGCCTTGGGCGTTGCAGAGTTCCTCGCCGGAATCGGCGTGATGCTGTTCGATGTCAACCTCAACTCCCTGCAGGCTGCGGTGATACCGGACGGCATGCGCAGTCGCGTGGCCGGCGCCTACAGCACGGTGAACTACGGCATACGCCCCGTCGGCGCCATCGTCGGAGGAGTGCTCGCCACCCACACCGGGCTCAGGGCCACCCTGGTCACGGCCGCCGTCGGAGGAGCACTGTCGCTGCTCTGGCTGCTCCCCTCACCGATACCGCGCATCCGCTCCCTTGCTCCGTACGACCCGGTCACGGCCGACGACGGCACCGAGACGGACAACCGACCGGTCCCGCGATGACACATCGGCATCGACGCGGAACCGCCGAGGCGTGACAGGTATCGAAGGAGGCGCAGGGGTACGGGATCGCCGCCACCTCCACGTCAGCCTCTCCACTGCCAAGACCCACGTCGGACGCCTGCTGATGAAGCTCGGCGCCCCCGACCGGGCCCAACTGGTGATCGCCGCTTACGAGACCGGCTTGGTCCGCCCGGCCCACGGCGCCGATCCGCCCGGCACCGTCCAGGCGGTCGAGGGCGGAACCTGACATCGACTCCGCCGGGCCCAGGGGAGGAACCCCTGCGGACAGCGCTCGATGCAGCCGCGCTCCGGGGGCCTCCGGCGTGCAGCCGCCCGCGGGACCGGGCTCGTACTCGCCGCCGACCGGAGCCGCCGACGCCGGTCCGATCTGTGGCCCGCCGTCAGTGGTGGCGGCCGCTACGGGGGGCGGGGACGTGCGGCAGGACGTCCCACAGGGGCCGGCCGCCGGCGGCCCAGCCGGCGAGGGTGTTCCGGTCGACCAGGAGAATGCCCTGCTCAGAGCCCCAGCGATGGGCCTCGCGGGAGAAACGGCCGTTGGTGACGACGACGGCAAGGTGGGCGCCGTGGGCACGCTGGTAGGTGCCGGCAAGCGCGTACAGGACGCCGACGGCCACCGGCTTGCCCCCGACGGGGTCCCGCTTGTGCTTGCACTGCACGGCCCAGCGCCGGCCCATCGGGTCCTCGGCGAGGACGTCCACGCTCTGGTCGTTGGCCCTCCCGACCTTGCGCGCGCGGCAGCCGTCGCGCTCCAGCAGGTCGCGCACCGCGTACTCGAACGCGTCCGGCTTCATGTGGTCGATCCCGCCCGGACCGCTGAGCGCCAGGCGCAGCCGGGCGGCGCGGAGCCGGTGCTCGCGGGCCGCCAGTGCGCGGGCGCGCAGGACGGCCGCAGCAGCGGCGCCGGCCGCGAGGGCGACAGCGACGGGGATCCACCAGTGCGCGGCCAGCCACCGCAGTACGGCGGCCGCCGCACCGAGCGCAAGAAGCGCCAGCAGGGCGTAGGCGAGCCAGGTGGCGTCGTCGCGCCGCACGGCGGTCCCGCGTCCTCGGCGGCGGCGCACCGCAGGCCTGCTCCTAACCATTCGCTGCTCCGGGCCTGATCACGTCGGTGTCCTTTCCGCGGTTTTCAGGGGGCTTTCGGGGCTTTCGGGGGGCTGCCACACCTGCCTCGCGGCCAGGCCCGCGATACGCGCGCCCGGGGTCAGTGGGTGGCTTCGACGACGATGCCGACCAGCTGGAGGATCGCGTGCCCCCAGCCGGTGGCGGCGATCAGGACGCCGAACACGACGCCGGTGAAGACGGTGAACGCCTCGTCGGTACGGCTACGGGCCTCGGTACGACGTCGGAGCCGGATGACGATGAGGATCGCGAGGAACGCCGTCGCGCTGATCGTGTACTGCACTGCCCACCCTTGACGCTGTGTGAGGCATCGGCCACCCGCTGCCTGCTGCCATTCGGGTGAGCATGCCAGAGTGATCGGGGGCCCGGGGCCGATTCGGGAAATCAGGCGGACGCGAACGGCCCCCTGCGGCATTGACAGCCGGGCGGCACCTTCCGACGAACCGTCACCGTCAGACGACCGTCCCTCTCACGGCACCGCCCGCACCCGGGCTTCCCGACCGACGTGCGCCGATGCCACCCCCTACCGCCGCGACGACGCCCTACGCCACGTCCTCACCGCCCACCGCCTCCCCGCCCGCATCGCCCACCTCCCCGCCCCTCTTGCCCGCCTCGCCGCCCGCACCGGCCGCGTCCCCGGCCTCACCCCCTACACCGTTGACCTCCTCACCCGCGGCGTCGTCCTCGACCTCACCCGCGCCCACGCCCAGGGCTGGCACCCCGCCCACGGCTTCGCCGACTACCGCTGCCCCCGCCTCGACCGCTGATCGGGCCGACGGGACAGCGCCCCGACGGGTCCGTCGGCGTGGGGTCGAGGGGGAGCGGCCGGGACGTCGCATAGTCGGAAGGCCGATGACACCTTCCGATCATGAGACGAGACGATGATGCGTCTGCCCCGCCGATCGGCCGTCACCATGGCCGTCGCGCTGCTCCTCGCCCCCGCAGGCTGCGGCTCCCCGACGGCGCCGTCGGCGGCCGGCCGGAGCCCCACCGTCGCTGCGCCCGCCGGTGCCACCGCCACCCCGTCCCCGACCGGGCCGCGGGCGTTCACCCTGGTCGCCACCGGCGACGTGCTGCCGCACACCGAGATCATCCGGCAGGCCAAGGAGGACGCCGGCGGGGACGGATACGACTTCCGCCCGATGTTCGCCGACGTCAAACCGCTGATCAGCGGCGCGGACCTCGCCATCTGCCACATGGAGACCGTCTACGGCGCCGACGGCGGGCCGTTCACCGGCTACCCGGCGTTCAAATCTCCGCCGCAGGTCGCTGCCGCCCTCAAGGACGCCGGCTACACCGCCTGTGACACCGCCTCCAACCACACCCTCGACGACGGCCCGGACGGCATCCGGCGCACGCTCGACGCCATGGACGCCGTGGGCCTGGCGCACACCGGCTCCGCCCGCAACGAGGCCGAGGCCGGAAGGCCCGCGCTGCTCCGGGCCGGCGGCGCCACCGTCGCGCACCTCGCCTACACCTACGGCACCAACGGAATTCCGCTGCCCACAGGCCGACCCTGGGCGGTGAACCTGATCGACCGGGACCGGATGCTCGCCGACGCGCGCGCCGCCCGGGCGAGCGGTGCGGACCTCGTGGTGGTGAGCATCCACTGGGGCACCGAGTGGCAGGACACGCCGAACGACCAGCAGCTCACGCTGGCCCGCGAACTGGCCGCCGGGCAGGCCGCAGGCCGCCCCGACATCGACCTGGTCCTCGGCACCCACGCCCACATCCCGCAGGCCTACGAGAAGATCAACGACACCTGGACGGTGTACGGCCTCGGCGACCAGCTCGCCGGGCACATGTTCACCTACGACGGTGCCGAGGATCCACGCGGCAACTGGAGCTCCATCGCCCGGTTCACCTTCGCCCCGCCGGGCGCGCAGGGGCAGCGGTGGACGGTCGCCAAGGCCGAGTTCATCCCCCAGGTGACGGACCTAGGGCCGCCCTACCGCGTCCTCGACCTACGCCAGGCCGCCCGCCGCAACCCCGGCCGCGCCGACTACGCCCGGGCCCTGGAGCACATCCGCTCGGCGGTGCTCAGCCGGGGCGCCGCCACGTCGGGGCTGGCCATGGTCCCCTGAACCCGGTGGCGGCCCGCGGGCCGCTATTGCTTTCCGGCAGGGTGGAGTGGATGAGCCTTTCAGCTACTGAAGCGACCGAGTTCCGGAGGTGGTGCTCACACCGACGGCGGACGGCATTCGAACCCGAGAGCCACGGATCGACGGTGCGGGATCGGCGTCCCGGTGCCGGGCGGCACGGGCCCGGAGGTCGACGACTGCTCCGCCCGCACCAACCCGGCCGCCGACACCGGCGGTCCCGCTTGGTTCGAGACCGCGTCGGGAGGAGAATGATCAGGTGCCGGAGCCGAGCTGAGGCTGCGGTCGGCGTGGCTCTCATGCCGTGGATTGAGACGAGGGACAGCACCGATGGCAACAGGCGTTGTGAAGTGGTTCAACGCGGAGAAGGGCTTCGGCTTCATCCAGCAGGACGATGGCGGCCCGGACGTGTTCGTCCACTTCTCTGCGATCCAGGGGTCGGGCTTCAAGGAACTGGTCGAGGGCGAGGCCGTCGAGTACGGCCTCGTGCAGGGTCCCAAGGGACCACAGGCGGAGAACGTCACCCGTATCAGCTAGGGATCTTCGACCGGGCCGGAATGCCTGGTCAGGGCCCCGTGCACAAGGCACAGGGGTGTCCTCGAAGCCGTCCGACGGCTTCGAGGACACCCCTGCATGTTGTGGGGCGGGCAGCGGCCCGGCCCGGGAAGCGTGCGCGGCAGCGTCAGTGGCCCGCGCCGGGGCTGCGGTCGTCCAGCACCACCCGGGGCCGATTGTCCGGGCCCTCCGGCGTGCCCGTTCCCGGCCGGGTCGCATTGACGACCTCGGCGATCCGCTCGTACGCGGTCACGGCCAGCGACCACGTCTCGATGCTGCGCTCGGCGTCCAGGCCCCGGTGCACCGTCGTGTGCAGGGCGTTGAGCAGCGCGACCGCACTGCGGCCGGACAGGACGGTGTCGGGGTGCTTGTCGAGGTCGGTGCCGCCTCGTTCCCAGTCGCGGCGCTGGTCACGGTCGGTGCCGGCCGGGTCGGTGAAGTGCGGGTTGCGGTCGTCGGTGCCTGCGGTGCGGACCTGACCGGCGAGGAAGTCCCAGGTGTGCGGGTGGCAGGCGATGACGAGCTTGTGGACGGCCGAGGCCTTGCGCAGGGTGGCGACGTGGGCCGGCCAGGCCATCGTGGGCGGGATGAGGTCGCTGGTGCCACCCGCCGGCGGCCGCAGCGGAGCCCCGGCCGTGGTGGTGCGGGCCTGCTCCGGCGCGGCCGACGTGTCGGCGGCCGGTTCCTGGGGCGCGGGGGAAGCGTGGAGTTGCTCGGCCAGGACCTGCCGGATGTAGTCGCGTACGGCCGGGGGGACGTCTTCGGCGCCGGGCCGGGGGGTGGGCTCGGTCATGGCTGGTTCCTCCGTGCTGGTGGTGATGGTGGTCGGGTCCGGGGCGGGGCCTGGAACGGAGTCGTCGGCCTCGAGGCGGACGGGGACGAGGTCCTGCTCGTCGAAGGCACCGGGGCCGGGTTGCGCCGCGGTGGCGTCGGGTTCCACCAGCTGCTGCTGCGCGGCTGGTGCGCCGAGGCGATCGGGATGGCCGGGGTGACCGGCCTGGGCGAGGTCGAGGCGGGCCTGGGCGAGGTCGGCGAGGAGTTCCTCGATGCGGTGCTGCTGCGCGGAGTTGTCCTTGCGGAGCTTGGCGGCCTCGGTCTGCTCGGCGCGCAGGACTCCGATGAACCGGTCGCGGTGCTCGGTCAGTTCGGCCCGAACGGAGGCGAGCAGTCCGCTGATCGTCTCCTGGTACCGGGCGGGGAGCCCGTCCAGTTGCGTGCGGACTTCGGACAACTCGGTGACCAGCGATTCGACGTTCCGGCCGGTCTTCGTTACGGGCACTGGCTCTCCCGGGTATCGCGGGCCTTCCCTCGGCCGCGGCGACATCAGGGTGGCGGTCCGGCCGAGCGCCTTTCCCGAAGATCGGACGGTCTGTCCAGAACACGATCGACTACTGTCCGAAAGCGTCTGGCTACCGAACGAGTGTGCGGCGAGGCGTCGATCCTGGACAACGCACGGCGGATCCCGCGCGCCCGCCCGGCCGGACCGTTCGCATCACCGGGCGGCCCGCAGCGGCCGGACTGCCAGGCTGCCGGCGGGCGCGGCGGTCATCCGGTTCCGGAATGCCCGGAGGCATTCCTCCCGCGACCCCTCGTTGTTGACCATCGGACTATCGGGCTGTTCGCCGTCGACCCGTCGACCCGTCGGGTCGGCGCGATGGAGAGCGGCAGGGATCCGGCCGCGATCGGACACCTGTTCGCCGGGCCGACAAATCTCTTACGAGGAAGGATAGTTGGCCACTCGGCCGACGGCTGCCCGCCATCATCCCGCTGGGTCCCCGGCCTGTGCCCGGGACGTGAGGCGCTGGAGGGGTGCGATGGAGGGGCGCGATGGACGCGCGGATCAGGATCACCGGCGGCGACGAGGTGCGGGAGACGGCGGAGCTGTGGGACTGGCTGCGGCGCGAACGCGCGCTCGCGGGGCTGGTCCGGGCCGTCCCGACCCCGCCTGCCGACGGGCAGTTGGGCGGGGTCCACGAGGTCCTCGAGGTCGCCCTCGGCGCCGGCGGCGCGGGCGCGGTGGTGGCCAGGGCGCTGGAGGTCTGGCTGCGGACCCGGCGCTCGGACGTGACGGCCGAGGTGACGACGATGAGTGAGCCGCCCGAACCACCCGCGTTCGCCGACTCCCGGGCCATC
Organism: Kitasatospora sp. NPDC051164; assembly: GCF_044455625.1. Lineage (NCBI taxonomy): Bacteria > Bacillati > Actinomycetota > Actinomycetes > Kitasatosporales > Streptomycetaceae > Kitasatospora > Kitasatospora sp. NPDC051164. The sequence goes on from NZ_JBITFB010000034.1 coordinate 34,923, forward strand.
CTGATCGGCACATCACCGCCATCCCGGACCCGGCCAACCCGGCTTCGCAGGTGCCGGTCCTGCGACGGCTCGCCAAGGGGACCCGGGACGACCTGCTGCACGCCGGCCGCCGTGGCCGGCAGCGGCTGTCTCCGGCAGACGACCGGGAAGGTGACGGACAAGCAGACGAAGGACGGCACCGGCACCGACTTCGACCTGACCATCGCCTGCGACTGGGCCCACGCCGACACCTCCACGGTCGACCAGGCGTTCTACGACGCCGTGGCGACCGGCTCGCAGGTGAGCCTGAAGCTCTGGAAGGGCCGGGTGATGGAGATCTCCCAGCAGGGCCACCGCTACGTCGTCGAGTACACCCCTTTCCTCGCCTGCGCGCGGGATCCTTCCGGCCGTCAGCCGAGTTGGAGTTCGTGAGCGGGCCCCGCAGCCGCGGGGCCCGGGCAGCGGACGAAGGGGGACGAGGGCGGGATGGGGAGCGGAACGGCGCCGGACAACGCGGCGCAGCGGCGGGTCGAGGCGGTCCTGGAGGAGGTCACCGGCTCCGGTGCGGAGCTCGGCGTGCAGGTGGCCGCGTGGCTGGACGGTGAGCTGGTGGTGGACGCCTGGGCGGGCGCGGCCGACCGGGCCGGGGACCGGCCGATGGGGCCGGACACGCTGGTGCCGGCCTGGTCGATCGGGAAGGGGGTGGCGGCCGCCCTGGTGGCGGTGCTGGTGGACCGGGGCGTGCTGGCGTACGGGGACCCGGTGGCGCGGTACTGGCCGGAGTTCGGCGCGGCCGGCAAGGAGCGGATCACGCTGGGCCAGGTGCTCTCCCACGTGGCCGGGCTGCCGCAGCTGCCGGCGGACGTGACGCCCGAACGGCTGCTGGACCTTCCGGCCACGGCCGCCTGGCTCGCCGGGCAGGAGCCGCTGTGGAAGCCGGGCAGCGCGGTCGGCTACCACGCCTGGACGTACGGGGTGCTGGTGGCCGAGATCCTGCGCCGCGCCACCGGCCGGGGCTGCGACGAGCTGCTGCGCGAGGAACTGGCCGGGCCCCTCGGGATCGCCGACGACCTGCTCTTCCACGCCCCCGAGCACCTGCTGCCGCGGGTGGCCACCTGTGACGACGGCGGCTGGGCAGCGCAGCTGGAGGGGATCCCGGCCGGAGCTCCGTTCTTCGTCTGCGCCCCGCGCGCCGTGCTCCCCGTGGCCGGGCTGGCCAACCGCGCCGACTTCCGGCGCACGCCGCTGCCGGCCAACGGTGTGATGACCGCGCGTGCGGTCGCCCGGCTGTACGCGGCGCTGGCGGGCGGCGGTGAGCTGGACGGGATGCGGCTGCTCTCGGGACCGGCCCTGCGGGAGGCGACCACGGTCCGCGCGAGCGGCGTGGACCGGATGCTGGGCATCCCGTGGACGATGGGCTACGGCTTCCTGATCGGGGACGCCTCCTCGCCGCCAGTGCGTCCGGCGGGCGGCTTCGGCCACAGCGGCTCGGGCGGCAGCACGGCGTTCGCCGACCCGGCGCACCGGTTCTCCTTCGCCCTCGTCAAGAACCGGATGACCACCGGCGGCCTGGACGCCCGACTGGCCGCCGAGATCCGCACGGCGCTGGGCATCGCGGACGGCTGAGGACACGACGGGCCGCCGGGCCGCCGCATCCCCGGCGGCCTGTGCGGCCCCAGCGGCGCGTCGTCGGCGGCGGCGGGGGAATTCCGGCGGCTTCCGATCTGCCGGTCCGTCACAATCCCGGAACGTCACTTCCTGCTGATTATCCGGGTGCGCGATTCGGCTAGTGCCGCGACCGATTCCTGTTCACTCCCCCCTCCCCCGCAGGCCGGTCCCCGAACACGGATCGCCGGGGCGAACCGTCGTTCCCACGAGGGGACGACCGGTTTCCGGCAGGGAATCTCGTGCGGAATCCGATACGGAATCAGGCCCGGGAGCCGACCATTGTGCGCAAACACAGGCGGGTCGCGTCAGACTCCCAGTTGATCTTCTGAGATGCTGTTCCTGTCCGCCGTTCACGACTTCGAACGGCGGGCGTCCGCAGTACCGGGTAGTCCGCCCGGGAAGCCCACGGAGAGAACGGAACATCATGAAGCCATCCGTGCTTGTCGTGTCCACCGACCCCCAGGGGTCCGCCGTCGTCTGGGCGGAGAGAGTGGGCGACAACCTGCCCTTCGACTTCATGGCGGCGCACGACCATGCCGAACAGCTGATCCACCTCAAGAACACCGGCGCGAAGATCCACGTCATCGCCAACCAGAAGGGCGGCGTGGGCAAGACCACCACCACGGTCAACCTCGCGGCGTGCACGTTCGACGTCCTCGGTGAGAAGGACGAGTACGAGCACATCTTCATCGACACGCCGGGCACCCTGGCCGACGAGGAGATCCTGCGGCGGGCCCTGGAGATAGCGGATGACGTCCTGGTCCCGATGATCACCGAGCCGCTGTGCTTCGACCCGACGGCCCGGACCATCCAGAAGGTCATCGAGCCGATGAACATCCCCTTCCGGATCGTCATCAACAACTGGGACCCCCGGGACGGCCGCGCCGACCTCGAGGACACCGAGGCGTACATCGCGGCGAAGGGCTGGCCGCGCGCCAAGACCGTCCTGCGCCGCTACAAGATCCACTCGCGGGCGGTCGCCGAAGGCACCGTCGTCACCCAGTACAAGGAGAGCGGCACCGCCTACCGGGCCCGCGAGGACTTCTTCCGGCTGTCCCTCGAGCTCGGGTACGGAGGCCGCTGATGGCAGGCCGTCGCGTCTCCTTCGCCTCGATGGCCACCGACCCGGTCGTCGACGCCCCCGGCGTCGACAGCGCCAACTCCGCGGCCAACAACACCCCGGCCCGGTGGATCCCCACCGCCAACTGCCTCCCCAACCCGCGCAACCCCCGCGACGAACTGGGCGACCTCTCCGACCTGGCGAGCATCAAGGACCGCCAGCTGCAGAGCTGCCTCGCCGTCACCCCGGCCGCCTACCTGCGGCTGTGGCCGGAGGACCGGCAGGCACTCGGCGCGGGTCCGCAGGACGTGGTCGTCGTCAACGGCAACCGCCGCCGCGCAGCCGCACAGCTGTACGGGCGCGAGCAGCTGCTCGTCGTCGTCGACGACACGGTGGCGGAGTCCAAGGCGACCCTGCTGCGCGCCGCGCTCGACGAGAACATGGCGCGCAAGGACTTCGACCCGATCGAGGAGGCCAACGCGGTCCTACTCATCGTGGCGCAGTACCCCACCGCCAAGGAGGCCGCCGAGGCCGAGGGCTGGTCCCAGAGCTGGATCTCGCACCGCAAGAACCTGCTGAAGCTCCACCCCGAGCTGCAGCGCCAGGTGCGGGCCAAGGCGCGCGGCGAGGAGGGCGTCTCCATCAACGTCGCGCGCCGACTGGGGTCGGTGAAGGGCATCGAGGAGATGTCCCTGGCCCAGCAGACGTCGGAGCTGGAGCAACTGCTCCAGGCAGACGCCGACGCGGTGGCGGCCAAGCGGGCGGCGAGGCTGGAGGCGAAGGCCGCGCCCAAGGCCACTCCTGCCGTCGCGCAGGCTCCGCAGCCGGTGGTCACATCTGCACCGGCCGCCCAGCCGACCGCTCAGCCGGCCGCCCGGCCGGTGGCGGAGGCGGCACCGTCGGCGGCGGCACCGGCTGCGGCTGAGCCCGCGGCCCCCGCCGCACCTCGGCCGGAGCCTGCTCCGCGCAGTCCGCTGCCGGACGCCGAGCCCGCCACGGACACCGACCGATTTTCCGCGGAAAATTCCGAGCCGCTCCCGATGCCGGAGCAGCGGGCCGTCGTGCCGTCGTCGGACGAAGCGCCGTCGGCCGCCACTCCGTCGACGGAACTCGGCAACGTCGACTGGCACGACGTCGAGGAACTGGCAGACGCCATCTGCCGCACCCTCTCGGCCGACGAGGCCTACCGCCTCGCCGACGCCCTGGCCAACCGTCTGCTGACGACCAGCAGCTGACACGTGCGTGGTGTCCCGCCTTGCCCATCGGGTGAGGCGGGACACCACGTCTCTTTGAGGCCCCGGCGGGGCATTCCGACCGGCGCCTCCATCGCATGCCTCTCGGGACTGGGCGGGCCATCCCGAGCCACGGCGCCGGACCCAAGGACACGATGCCAGTCCTCCCCGCGCCCGCAGGGGCCGGCCGCATTCGTCATCCGGCCCAGCCCCGGCCGCCTCGTGAGAGGATCCTGCCGACATTTCTGCGCGAGGAGGCACACGGTGGACGACCGCTCGAAGCATGACCACTCCGGATGGGAGGAGGTCGTGCTCGCGGCCCGCGAGCGTGCCCGCTCGCGGCAGGCCCACATGGTCGAGCGGTTCGGGCTCTCGGGTGATGTGCAGTACCACTGGTCGATGGACGATGCGCAGATCGCGTGGTCCCGCGCCGGGAAGGTGTTCCTCACCGGCCGACTCACGATGATCGGCAGCGTCAGCCTCGCCCAGCAGTCCTGGCTGTGGTCCTGGGCGAACGGGTCACTGCCGCAGGCCGTCCTGGGCGACATCGAGCGGGTCCGGCATTTCGGCGAGGCGAACGACTACCCCGTCCTGCCGTGGCCGGGCTTCGACTACCATCCCGAGCTCGTCGCCGAGGCCCGGATGGTCGCGGCATCCGTGCTCGACGCCGAGGGCCTGTGGGCGGAGTCCCTGGATGACGTACAACTCCACTTTCTGGTCCACGACTTGGTACTCGCCGGCTGAACGACGGTCACGGGCCCAGCGGCACTCGGCACTGCCCGGAGCCGTGGACATGCCTGAAACGCCTCACCCGGTGCGGACCCAGGCAGTGAAGTCGTCAGCGAGTCCGGGCGGGTTGGCCGCCTCGGTCCGGCGGGCGATGGCCTCGTAGTACTCCAGCTCGTGGAGGATCACGGGCACCGGCCTGCCGATGGTGTTCTCGATGACGCCCTCGTCGTGGAGGTCGCGAGCGAGCTGCACGCACGTCTGGTTGAAGTTGGCCTCGATCAGTGCGGCAGTCGGCCCGACGGTGGTCATCCAGTCGTCGGGGTGGGCGGGGTCGTCGTACCAGAGTCCGAGGTCGGCGATCCACCGGTGGCGGGCTGCGGCTCCGTCGGGGTCTCGGGTGAGGTCGCCGATGACAGTGAGCTCGTTCTGGAGCCAGAAGGCGTAGTTCCAGCGGGCTTCTGCCTCGTCGGAGGCGTTCGCGATGCTGCGTCGGAACTGAGCTTCGGTGTTGAAGCCGATGGTCAGCGTGGGCTGTCGCGGGTCGTCCCGCTCGTTGTCGACGAAGAACGAGAGGACGTAGATGTCCGCTGCCTCGGCAGCCGGGATCGAGCTGATCGCTCGCGTGGCGAGGGTTCGGAGATGGTCCTGGAAGGTCACGGGGTCGGAGCCTTTCGAGTGCGGAGCCGGATGCCCAGTTGGTCCTCTGGCTCAGGGCGGGCGGGTGACCGGCGCGTTCGATCCGAGTCGGATCACCGCAGCAGTCCAGGACCGTCCGGCGTGATCACCGGCACCCGTGCCTCATCAGTGTCGCGGATCCGGCTCCCGTCCAGCCTCAGGGCATGCAGTTCCTCGTTGTGCCCGTGGGAGGCCGGAAGGTGGCGTCGGTCCTCCTTCCCACGGCTGAGGTGAAATCCCTTTGCCAGGCGTTGCCGCGTGACCCGAGACTGGGGCCATGCTCGGATTCGTCAGGACCGACAACGAAGCCCTCGTCTCGTGCTTGGGCGACCCACAGCGCGCCGTGGCGGCCTACCAGGAGCTGCTGCGACGCAAGGAGGACTCGGTGGGCGCCATCCGCGCCGGCCTGTCCCACGAGAACGCGGCTGTCCGTGAGGGCTGTTGCCGCCTTCTGGACCACCTGGTCGACACCGCGTCCATGGGTCGGCTCATCACCATGACCGACGATCCCGACGCCCAGGTCAGGATCGCCGCGTTCCACGCCCTGGCCTGCGACCGGTGCAAGGGCGACACCTGCGTACCGGGCCCGGACCGGGTCCTCGAACCCGCACTGCAGCACCTGGCCTCCGACCCCGACGCGCAGGTCCGGTCGAGGGCCGCTGAACTCGTCGGCAAGTTCGTCCATACCGATGCCCGCGCCGTCGCCGCTCTGGAGGCGGCCCACGCCCAGGACCCGAGCCCGGCTGTCCGGAAGAAGGCGGGCTGGTACACGCCAGGAGGAGCCATCTACGAACGCACCGTCCCACGCGCACCGCGGTAACGGGACAGCCCTGAGGGATGCCCCGCCGCAGGACAGCGGCTCCGACGGCACCCGTTGCCACTACCGCAACCGAACGCCCGGCGTGCGCGCGGTGCCCTTGGCGCGGATGCGCTGGCCGAGGAAGAGGGCGGCGCGGTCCAGTGCCTCGTCGGCCTCGTCCAGGACACCGGCGAATGCCTGGAAGACGTGCGGGACGTCGGCGGTGATGTCCAGCAAGACGTCCACTCCGGCGTCCCTCGCGCGAGCGGCCATGCGCGTGGAGTCGTCCAGGAGCATCTCGTTGGTGCCCGCCTGGAGGAGCATCGGGGGAAAGCCGGTCAGGTCGGCGAGGGTGGCGGGGCTGAGCAAGGGCTGGTGCGGGTCCTGTCCCGCGAGGTACATGGCCCCGGTGTGTTCCATGGCCGCACGCGTGAAGAACGGATCGATGCCCGCCTTGGTGTCCATGCTCGCGCCCGTCCGGGTCATGTCGAGCCCCGGGGAGAACGCGACGATCGCGGCGGGCACGCGCAGGCCCGCGTCGCGGGCGGCGAGGCATGTGGCGACGGTGAGACCGCCGCCGGCGGAGTCCCCGGCGAACGCGATCGCCGAAGGGTCCTCGCCGCTGTCGAGCAGTGCGCGGTAGGCGCTCACCCCGTCCTCGATCGCGGCCGGGAACGGGTGCTCGGGGGCGAGCCGGTAGTCCAGCGAGAACGCCCTGAATCCGGTTCTGGTCACCAGGTTCCCCGTCAGCGACATGGCCGTCTGCGGTGAGCCGACCACGTAGGAGCCGCCGTGGAAGTACAGGATCGTCCCGGCCTTCGGGGTGTCGGCCGGCTCGACGAGCACCGCGGGCCGGTCGCCGAGCGTCGCGGTCCGGGTGCGGATCCCGGCCGGGACGATCATTTCGGCCATCATCGCCCTGAAGCCGGCACGGAGTTCCTCCACCGCCCGAGGGCCCTCGGGCCGGGGCTGCCGGACCATCGCGTCGATCTCCGCGCGCTGTTGCCTGCTCATCGTCGCCGTCTCCATCACAAGTGCATTCCAGGGAACTATATGCCGAGGCATCTAGATTAGAATATATGCCATGGCATCTACGTCAAGCGGTGACCGGGTCGACCTCCCGGGCTTCTTCGCCGATCTCGTCCGCTGCGAGACGCGCCTCTACAACGCGCTGAACGACCGTCTCCGCGAACGACACGGGATCGTCACCTCGCAGTTCGAGTTCCTGCGCTTCCTGCGCGACCACCCCGGGTCCCGGGTGGCCGACCTCGCCGCCGAGTTCGCCATCGGCATCGGCGCGACCAGCAAGGGCATCGACCGCCTGGAGAAGCAGGCGTGGGTCATGCGGCAACCCAACCCGTCGGATCGCCGCTCATCACTGCTGGACCTGACAGACGACGGCCTGCAACTCGTCGAGGCCGCGGCGGCGACCTTCACCGAGACACTGGCCGAGCTGACCGCAGGCGCCCTCGCCGGCCCCTCGGGACCGGCCGCCGTCCAGCTCCTGTCCGAACTTCGCTCCGCACTCGAACGCGACCAGATCGGCATGCCGACGGGCTGACCGGCACGCGCCTCCCGCGCGACTGCCCGTCGGCCCTGGTGGGCGCCCTCCCGCGGATGACGCCCTGTCATCCGCGGTGGCGCGATCCGTCACCCGCGGTGACGTCCTCCGGCCGGTACAGGAAGCGGCCCTGTCGGCTGCGGGACGTGGGACGTCGACCAGGAGGTGCGGCCTCGCAGAGGGTGGGTGGGTGGGTGGGTGGCTTGCCACCGCTAGAGTGCCAACCGATGCCTGTTCACCGCCCACCCCGCCCGAACGCCGGTGTGACGTCACATGTGTGGCCGTCCGGCGGGCGCCACCTCTGGCCGTCCGGCGGAACAAGCGCGGAGCAGTCGCACACCCGGGGACACCTCGTCTACGCGGCCGGCGGCGTCCTGGCAGTTCACACCGAGCGCGGCACGTCCGTCGTTCCCGCCAACCGGGTCGCCTGGACCCCCGCCGGGTCCACGCACTCTCACCGCGCCCACGGCGACACCGATATGCGGATCGTCTTCCTCGCACCGTCCCTCGCCCGGCTCCTACCGGACCATCCCGCCGTGTTCCTGGCCTCCGCCCTCGCCCGCGAGGTCCTGCTCGCCCTGACCGGCCCCCGCGACACCGACGACGCCACGCCTGGCTACAGCCGCCCTGCGCGCGCTCGCCTCCTTCGAGTCCTCGTCGACGAACTCGGCGAAGCACACGAACAGCCACTGCACCTGCCGGAGCCACAGGACGACCGACTGCAAGCCGTCGCCCGGATGCTGTACGAGACACCGGCCGACAACGCCACGCTGGCCGAACTCGGGAAGGCGATCGGAGCCGGCAGCCGCACCCTCAGCCGACTGTTCCGCAACGAGCTCGGCATGACCTTCTACGAGTGGCGCACGCAACTGCGCATCTACCACGCGCTCGTGCTCCTCGCCGACGGCCACGACACCACCCAGACCGCCCACGCCTGCGGATGGGCCAACCCCAGCAGCTTCATCGCAGCGTTCACCGACCTCATCGGAACGACCCCGGGCCGCTACCGAACGGGTCGCCAGACCACCGCCCACGCAGCTCGCCTCCCTGCGGCGGTCAAGTCCCCGGGGTAGGTCCGGACCCGCCGGGCGGCCCTCGCTTGGTGACAGGCCGGAGAGTCCGGATCAGGAGCTCGACGAAGCCGTCAGCTCGGCGCCGTCATCTCGGCGCGGTCATCTCGGCGCCGTCGACCCGCCAGAGGAGCGCTGCCGTGAGCAGGTCCTTGTACGGCTTGAACTGGAACTGCAGCGGCGGAGCCATGTCGCCGAATGACGCGCCGAACGCGTGCGGCGACTGTGCCAGTCCCAGCAGAATCCGGGCCGCTGCATCGTCGCCGGCCAGTTCGGGCGCCGGGGCTGCGCAGCCCCGGCGCCCACGTGCGGGTTGCCGAGCCAGGGACGCGTGTCGCCGCCGAGTCGTCGACGAAGGCCTTCGGATCATCGCCGAGGAGCGCTTCCAGATGCCGCGGCGTGTCAGAGGCAGGCCCCAGGGCGTGCAACAGGTTGGTTCGGCGCCGTACGACGTCCGGTGGGGCGCCGTGCCCTTCGAGGAGGAGCGAGTCGGGCACGGCGCTTCGTCAGGCAGGAACGTTGTTGATGACGGCCTCGGTCAGCGGCGAGAGCTGCTTCGACAGTTTGTCGAAGTCTGCGGTCCGACCATCGGACCACTGGGCCATACCGATGAGCATGCCGTGCCCGTAGGACGCGAAGCCCTGCACGAGGCCGCTGTCGGCCGGCAACCGGCTCAGGCCCGAGTCCGTGGGCGGGATGTGGACGGCGACCTCGTAGGCCTCGGGGTGGGAGCCCAGAAGGGTCACCAGGTGCACGCTGTCGCCCGGGTCTTTCATGGTGAACAGCGCCAGGTTGTACTGGTTGCCCTCGGCATCCTTGTACAGCGCCAGGTCGACGCCGAGACAGCCGTGGCCCTGTGTGATCAACCCGGCGAGGGTCGGCGCCACGGTGTCCGGGCCGGTGCAACTCGGGTGCGCCACGTCCGCCACCAGCGTGTACCCCTGCACCTGCGCCGGAAAGACGGACAGCGGGATCGCCGAGGTCGGACCGTCGGACGCCGCCGACGGGGCGCCGATCGACGGCGTCGCTGCGTGCGGCGAGGGAGCGGACGATGGCGGCGCAGCCGCGGCGGTCGGCGCAGGCGGGGCTGCGGCGGCCGGCGCCGGGTCCGGATCCGACGGTCGGAGTAGAGACGCCGCCGCGCCTGCGGCTACCAGCAGCGCAGCGGCCACGGGAAGCAGCAGCCGACGCCGCGCGTTTCGTCGCACGGGCCGGCGCGCCCGTTCGGCGGCACTCGGCTCCCGCACCGCGTTGTTCTTCTCAAACTCCTTGACGAACTCTTCCCACAGTTCGTCACCGGATTCACGCATGCTCACAACTTCCACACCTTAATGATCATCACCACCGGTGGGAAGACCTGCCCCATGCCGTTGACGGTGGAGGTGCTGCCGAACCGGATGACCCTCGACGTGCCGCCAGCCAGCACAGGGGCCGACTCGGGGGCGAAGGCCCTTACGGTGACTCGGCGGGGTCGGCTTTTCTGACGGGTCGACCGCTCCCTGCCGCCCAGCAACTCGACGGAGACCTCGCGCGGCAACGGCGTTTCGGAGATGATCAACCCCCGGGATCGCGCCGCTAGAATCGGACCAGCGACTCCACTTGGAACGACACGGACTGCCCACTCCGGTGGTCCACGGGTACATCCGCGATCGCCGCGGAGAGGAGGGAGACGAGCGGGATGAGCAGCGCTTCGGAACGGCCCCTGCGCGCGGACGCGGCCCGCAACCGGGCCAGGCTCCTCGACGCCGCCACCGAGGTGTTCACCACCCGCGGCGTCGGCGTGCCCACCGAGGAGATCGCCCGCGCCGCCGGCGTCGGCATCGGCACCCTCTTCCGCCACTTCCCCACCAAGGAAGCACTGCTGGAAGCCGTCGTGGTCCGCCGGCTGCAGACGATCACCGACCGCGCCGCCCGGCTCGCCGCCGAGACCGAACCCGCCGAGGCCTTCTTCGCCTGCTTCCGCCTGGTCGTCGAACAGTCCGCCGGCAAACAGGAGTTCACCCGAGCCCTCACCGAAGCCGGCATCGACGTGCACGCCTCCCTGCGGGAGTCCAGCGAGCTGATGCGCGCCCAGCTGTCCGAACTCCTGGACGGCGCGCAGCGGGTGGGGGCCGTGCGCCCCGAGGTGGGCCTGCCGGAGCTGATCGCGCTGCTCGTCGGCGTCGGTACGGCGGCGGAGCAGCTCGCGGCCGATCCGGCGGCCCGCGAACGGATCTTCGACGTGGTCTTCGCCGGGCTGCGGCCACGCTGACCCGGCCCGACGCCGACCCGCCCGCCCGACGCTGCCCCTGCCCAACGCCGACCCGCCCGCCCGATGCCGACGAGAGAGACGAGCCCCACCGTGTCGAACGCGCCCGTGATCCGCAGCGACGTTCTCGGGTCCTTCGCCTGGGGCGTCTTCCACGAACGCCATCCGAAGCTCGTCCGGCAGGTCCTCGACGCCCTGCCGTACGGCCCCGCCGAGCGGGCGGCGGTCGAGCGGCTGCTCGTGGAGAGCACCACCGGCGTCCTGGAGCCGCCGCACCCGGATGCTCCGGACGCGGCCCAGTGGCTGGCGTGGGGTGAGGGCCTGTGGGGCAGGCCGTGGGGCGAGGCGCCGTTCCTGTGGGCGGAGAGCTACTTCTACCGCCGACTTCTCGACGCCACCGGCTACTTCCGTCCCGGTGCGTGGCAAGGCGTCGACCCGTTCGCGCCGTTCAAGACTGCCGAGCTGGGCGGGGAGGCGGTGGACGAGGAGTTGGCGGCGCTGGACGGGCTCGACGCTCTGTCGCAGGCCCGGCGGGCAGACGCACTGCTGTCGTCCGCGCTGTGGGGCAACCGCGCGGACCTCAGCTTCCGGATCACCGCGGAGCCCGGCGGGCCGGCCGCGTCCGACCTGGTCGCCGACGACAGCGCGCTGCTGTGGGCCGTACTGGAGCGGGCCGGGGGCGGCGGGCGGGTCTGCGTCGTCGCGGACAACGCGGGCCGGGAGCTGCTGCCGGACCTCGTACTGATCGACCACCTGCTGGCCTGCGGCTCGGCGGCGCAGGTCGCCCTGTACGTCAAACCCCAGCCGTACTACGTGTCGGACGCGACGATGACCGACGTCCTCGCCGCAGTCGAACGCCTGCGCAGCGCGCCGTCGCCGGCCGCCGGGGCAGTCGGCGAGCGGCTGTGGCAGGCGATGGGCAGCGGCACGCTCGTGGTCCGTACCCACCCGTTCTTCTGTGCGCCGCTGCCGTTCCACGACATGCCCGCCGGCCTCCGGGCCGAGTTCGCGGGCGCGGCACTGACCGTCGTCAAGGGCGACCTCAACTACCGCCGTCTGGTCGGCGACCGGCTCTGGCCGCCGACCACCCCGTTCACCGAGGCGACGGGGCACTTCCCGTCAGCCGTCGCGGCCCTGCGGACGCTGAAGTCGGACGTCATCGTCGGTGTCGACGCCGCCAGCGTCGACCGGCTCGACAGCAGCGGCGCGCCGTGGCGCACCAACGGCCGGCACGCGGTCGTCCAGGTCGACGCACGGCGGTAGCCCGCGATCGGCCCGTCCCGGCTGCGCGCGGTCCGGTCCCGTGCCGCGTGCAGGGCGTTGGTGAGCACGGGTGCGGCCAGGGCGGCGGCGAGGGCTTCGTGCCAGGTGTCGCCGAGGTCGTGGTGGCCGGTCACAGCCGCCGGCCGGCCTACGAGGCCGGGCTGATGTTGCCGTTGTCGTCCATCTCGAAGCGGCCCTCGGTCTTGCCGTCGACCTTGGTCTGGTCGAGCCAGTGTTTGGACAGGTTGTGCAGGTTCTTGTGCTGGACCTCCCAGGGCATCGAGTGACTGGCGCACTGCACCGTGACCAGGATCTTGTGCGGTCCCGTGATGGCGTCGTAGAGCGCGGGGACGTGGAAGTCGAGCGCCGGGTTGGGGTTGGACGGTGTCGTGTTGGCTGTCCTGTCGAACTCGCCGTGCACGATCAGCACGGGCACGCTTCCGCCGAGGACGCCTCCCTGCCCCGCGGTCGTGTTGTTCCAGCCCCACGTCACGAAGTTCCGGTACCGGCTGGCGCCCGCGGGCTTCCCGGTCGACGGGTCGACCGGTCCCCAGGTGCGGCCGATCGGATCGATGTCCATCAGGGCGCTCCACACGACGTCGACCATGTCGGACTCACGCTGGTCCGTGCAGTGCACCTCGTTGGTCCAGGCCTGTTCGAAGCCCTTCCTGGTGAGCACGTGGGTGGGGAAGCCCGGCGCCGGCAGGGTCGGCGGGTTCGGCGGGCCGAGCGGCGGGAAGATCGGGGCGAGGAGGAACAGGCTCTCCACCTTCCCCGGGTTCTTGATCGCGTACGGCCCCATCGCGAACGCGGCCGCCGACCAGCCGATGAAGGCGACCTTCGAGACGCCGCGGGTGCTGCGGATGTAGTCGACGACGGTGGCGACCTCGTCCTGGTCGCTCTGGGAGTTGGTCAGGACGAAGGGGTAGCTCGCGGTGCGCGAGCCCATCAGCGGGGGCGTGACAGCGGACTGCTGACCGGGGTTGACGTTGCACGGGTCCTCCATCCGGGGACGCGGCGACCCGCCCGACCCCTGGAGGTCCATCATGAAGACGTCGTACCCGGCCTGGGCGAGGGCCTTGGCCCACCCGTACGAGGTGTGCTGGAGGTCGTAGCCCGCCAGCACCGGAATGCTCCTGCCGTGCAGCATGAGGACGGCCTTGCGGTTCGCGGGGGGACCGGACGGCGTGCCGTCATGCTCCCGCACGAAGAGTTCGACCTTCTGGCCCGCCGTTGCGGGGACGGTCGAGGTGTGAGGGACTGCGTGGTCGGTCGTGGTGATGGCCATGGGAGAACCCTTCTGCCGGCTGCGTCGAGGCGGTGGCCTCGGCACCCCCACAGTCGGCGAGGCACGTGCTCGGCGCCACAGCAGAGCCGCCGTCCGACGGCCGGGCTGGCCTGGCCGTACGGGTGGTCCGGGCTGGCCTGGCCGTACGGGCCCGAGCCCGCCTCGACGACCGCCGCTGTCACACCTGCGCCGACGACGAGGAGCGCTCCTCGAGGGTGCCAGTGCGCGGTGCCGGTGCAGGTGCGCCGTCAGGACAGCATGTTGATCCGGTACTGCATGATCCGGTAGTTCATCGGGTCGTACCACTGGCTGACGACGATGTGGAAGTTGCCGAACGTCGAGCCGGGGATGACGAAGCCGCCGTACGGGCTGGCGACGAGATTGCCGACTTCCTGCCCCGGGGTGCCGGGAAGGATCATGGCCTGTTCCAGGGTCCTGGTCAGGTCCGAGGTCGGGAGGGGGAAGACCATCGCCCTGATCGACAGCGGGTCCATGTTCAGCCACGTGAGGACGTACTTGCCGTCCATGGCGCGGAAGCACATCTCGCCCCACTTGCGGGTGCCGAAGACCGTCGTCGGGGCGGGCGCGTTCCACCGCCAGCCGCCGTCCGCGTAGCCCCACGGCTCGTAGGCGTCCGGGTTGCCGAGGCTGTCCTTGCGGACCCGGTGCAGCAGCATTCCCGATTCCACGTCGCGGTTGAAGACCGTCGACAGGACGTAGCAGTAGCCGTCGTCGGCCACGGCGTACGTCTTCTGCTGGAACTGGCCGCCGTGCAGGTCGCCCGCCCACTGGCACAGGTACTCCCAGGTCTCACCGTTGTCGGTGGAGCGCCAGAAGTCGGTGTGGTGGGTGTCGTAGATGACGCCCCGCATGAGGTGCATGTACATCACGCCGTCGACGACGAACACGTCGGACGGGATCGCCGTCGTGAACCTGTCGCCGACCGGGTTGTGCGGCTCGTCGACGAGGCTGTTGGCGTGGCCGCCGCCGACACTGCCGTCGATGCGCAGGTTGTTCAGGTCCGCGCTGCCGGAGCGCAGACCGACCGGGGCGCGCCAGTCGGCGGCGCCCACCTGGTCCCCGTCGAAGGTGTCGCCGCAGACGAACAGCATGGTGCCGTCCGGGCACAGGACGGGGATGCCGAGGTCGGTCCACGGCGAGGCGAACGGCCCGGTCTCCACCGGGCCGCTGAGGTTCCTCACCTTGGTCGCGATCGTCGGACCGGTCGGGTCGTACGGGCCGTTGGCGATCGCCGCAGGAGCACCCGAACCGATGGCCCCCGCCCCCACGGCGACGCCGATGCCGATCTTGAGGAGCTTGCGGCGGGAGGGCCCGCCGGTCGTCGCGTCGTTCCCGCCCGATGGGTCTGTCATGCTGTCGATGGCCTTTCCGAGTCGACGGATTCCTGCGGCTCCGAACGGATTCCTGCCGGCTTCCAGTGGATTGCTGCGGCTTCGAGTGGATCGCGCACCCTCGGTGGCCACGGGTCGCCACCGAGGCTACGGCGAGCCGCCGCCGTTCCGACGATCCGTGGACAAACCTTCACTCAAATGAGGTATTCCACACGGCAGTTCACCATCCGGCCCCGCGCACCCCAGGCACAGTCCGCTGGTGTCGGCGCGGCCGCCACGGAGCCGCGCCCGATACCGCACCCGAGCCTGTGCCCGAGCCCGAGCCGGTGCCCGCGGATCACGGCCGACCTGCAACCGATTACGATCCCCCAGCGATCCTGTCTGACGAAACACGGCCGCGGGAACGCCCAGGGGCCGGACGAACTACGGGGGAAAGACATGGCTGATCCCGATGCGGGCTTGGAGTTCAAGGTCAACCCGGCCGAGCTGGACGGCTGCGGGCAGAGCGCACAGCACATCGGTGGCCTCATACCGGGCGAGACCTCGAAGGTCACCGAGCCGTGCAACCAGGCCGCCGGCGGCCTGAAGGGCTGGCAGACGGCCACCGCCATCCAGAGCTGCGGGACGAACTGGAAGACGCTGCTGGACAAGCTCGGCGGTGACATGGGGGACGTCGGCACCAAGCTCGCCGCGTCGGCCACGTACTACCGCCAGGTCGAGAAGGACATCCACGAGAGCATGCGAAACCCGAACGCGCCGGTCCCGGCCGAGCCCGACCCGTTCGGCACGACCTTCGTCCCGGGCCCCGTGAAGCCCTCCAGCGCGAAGGCAGCCGAGTAACCCATGGACATCAAGACCCTCTACGACGCCGACTTCATCAACCTCATCACCGCGAAAACCGCCTTCGACACCCTGACCACCGCCTTCGGCCAGCACCACGAGTCGTGGCAGCAGGAAGTCATCAACCGGCTGAACAACTCGCAGTGGACCGGAACCGCCTCCGAGCACGCCAAGGCCCGGATCCAGCTCCTGGACAACGAACTCCAGGCCGCCAAGCAGGAACTCACCCTCGTCGGCACCGCCCTGCACGAAGCCTCCGAGGGCTTCGCGGCCGCCCAGGCACACCTGATCAGCGCCCTCGACGACGCGAAGGCCAAGAAGATGACCGTCGCCCCCGACGGCGGCATCACCTGGGACAACGACCCCAAATCGGCCAACTTCGCCGGCACCGACGCCGAGGCGCAGGCCCAGCTGATCAGCAAGCGGATCACCGCCGCGCTCACCGAGGCCGACCACGCCGACCAGACCATCAGCGCCCGCCTCGGCCACCTCGCCACCAACGCGAGCAACGGCACCGGCCTCGACTCCGCCACCGCGAAGGCCGACACCGACGCGGCCCGCAAGCTCGAGGACGTGCCGCCCGCCGGCACCGACCCCAACAGCGTCAAGGGATGGTGGAACAGCCTCACCGACGCCGAGCAGCAACGGATGATCCTCAACCACCCCGACCAGGTCGGCGGCCTCGACGGCGTCCCCGCCGCCGCCCGCGACCAGGCCAACCGGATCAACCTGCAGCACGGCAAGCAGGACCTGCAGCGCCAGCTCGACGGCCTCGGCCCCGAGCCCAAGCAGTTCCTCGGCTACGTCAAGGGCGAGCCGGTCCCCAACCCCAAGTACGACGAGTGGAAGCGCCAGCACGACGACCTCGAAGACAAGATGAAGGGCGTCAAGGCCATCGAGGACCGGCTCAACAAGCCGGTCGACGCCAGCCACCCGCCCACGTACCTGCTCGGCTTCGACACCAACGGCAAGGGCCACGCCATCGTCGCCGTCAACAACCCGGACACCGCGGACAACGTCTCGACGTACGTCCCCGGCACCGGCGCGCGGCTCGGCGGCGTCGGCGGCGACATCGACCGGTCGGACCTCATGGTCGCCTCCGCGAACGCGGCCAACAAGAAGGCCGGCGATCCCGCCACCACGTCCTCGATCACCTGGATCGGCTACGACGCGCCGCAGTCGATCATCCCCGAGGCGGCGGACGACACGTACGCCAAGAACGCCGAGGACAAGCTGCACAGCTTCGAGACCGGCCTGCGCGCCACGCACGAGGGCAAGCCCTCCAACAACACCATCCTCGGCCACAGCTACGGCACCACGACCGTCGGCTACACCCTGCGCGACAAGGGCCTGCCCGTCGACAACGTCGTCCTCATCGCCAGCCCGGGCGCCGGCGTCGAACACGCCAAGGAACTCGGCGTCGACCCGTCCCACGTCTTCGCGGCGCAGGGCGACGACGACATCATCAAGTACGCGGCGCCCGAGGACCTCGGCGGGGCGTGGAGCAACGTCGAGAACAACATCGGCGCCTGGACCGGCTTCAACGACAACCCCGACCACCACGTGGCCTTCGGGCGCGACCCGAGCGTCGACCAGTTCGGCGCCCACATCCTCCCCACCAGCCCGGGAACAGGCCACTCCGACTACTGGAACAACGGCTCCGCCTCCCTGCGCGCGATGGGCGAGGCCATCGCCGGAAAGCCGATCTCATGAGCGAAACCCGCAACACCCGAAACACGCGCAACACGCGCAACATCCGCCACGCCCGGCGGTCCGCCGCCGCGGCCGCGCTGGCGGCGGCGACGCTGCTGCTCGCCGCCTGCGGCGCGAACACCGTGCCGGAGCGGTCGAAGCCCACCGTCACACTCGACCAGGCGAAGAAGCAGGTCGACGGCTACCTCGCGGACATCCTGGCCAAGCTGCCGGTCAAACCGACCGCCGGCTCGGGCGACTTCAGCGACCTGGAGTGCGACCACGACGACGTCGGCCCGCACGGCAGGAAGCAGACCGCCCGGGGGTACGACTTCGGGGACGTACCGTCCGCGCCCAAGGCCGAGACCGCCGCCGCCTTCCGCACCTTCCTGACCGACCGGGGCTTCCAGCCGACCTCGGACGCCACCGGCCCCGACTGGATCAAGCTGAAGAACCCCAAGGACGACTTCCTCGCCGTCCTGGACGGCGTTTCCGACGCGAGCCACAACCTCTCCCTGCGCGTCAGCTCCCCCTGTGTCTGGCCGAACGGCACCCCGCCGGCCTGACCGCCACGCACGCTCCCCGTGTGGTCCGCGTCCCCGGCCCCGGCCCCGGCCCCGGCCTCGGCCGAAACGCGGACCACACGGGGAGCCCGCACAGCCGCTCCTGACACCTCGGCGGTGACGGCCGACGGGCTCCGCGACCGACGAGTCAGGGGACCGCGGCGGCGAAGGCGGCCGTGATGTCGGCGAGGTTGCGGCCCTGGCTGAGCAGGATGTGCAGGAGCAGGCGGGCCTTGTAGGCGTCGAGGTGGCCGGCTCGGATCAGTCCGCGGGCCAGCAGGTCCTTCTCCGAGCCGGGGAAGCCGTATGTGCCCTGCAGGACGGGCCCGTTGCCGATGCGGCTGGCGAGGACGACGGGGATCCGCGACGCGGCCTGCTCGAGGATGCCCACGAAGTTCTCGGGGACGTGACCGACTCCGAACGCGGCGACGACGAGCCCGTCGCACGCCTTCGCCATCGCGGCGAGGAGGGTGCCGTCGTCGCCGAGCGTCGCGGTGTACAGGCCGACGCGGGCCGCGGCGCCGGTCGACGGGCCCGCGAAGGTCGTACGGCGGGCGAGCGGGCCGTGGAGGTGGACGTGCCCCTCGTAGAGCCGCCCGAGCGGGCCGGTGGCCGGGGAGGTGAAGGCGGCGGGGCTGGTGCTGTGGGACTTGTGGACCTGGCGGGCGGCGTGGATCTCGTCACCGAGGACGACCACCGCGCCGGCACCCGTCAACTCCGGCGCAGCGGCGGCGATGACGGCCGCGTGGATGTTCGCCGGGCCGTCCGCCCCGGGCAGGGTGGGGTTGCGCATCGCCCCGGTGACGACGATCGGCTGGTCGCCGGGATGAAGCAGGTCGAGGAGGAAGACGGTCTCCTCGATGGTGTCGGTGCCCTGGGTGACCACCGCGCCGTCGCAGCCGGTCCGGAAGGCGTCGGCGAGGGCGTCCGAGAGCGCGCTCAGGTCGTCGAAGCCGAGGGAGGCGCTGGGCACGTTCCGGACGTCGTGGACGTGCAGTTCGACGTCGAGGTCCCGCAGGGCGGGGACGGCGGCGAGGAGGTCATGGGCGGACAGGGCCGGCACGACACCGCCGGTGGCCGGATCAATGGTCATGGCGATGGTGCCGCCCAGGGAGAAGATCGCAACCGTCCGTGTGCCCACTGTCGTTGTCTCCTTGTCCGGGGTCCGGGAGCCGAGTGTCAGCCTGTCAGCGGTGCGGCCTGGCGGGGACGATGAAGCTGACGCAGGCTACGGCTATCACGTCTTTGGTGCGCATCGTCGCTATCCCTCTGTGCTCGTGAGGTCCAGCGACACCTTGTCGTCGCTGATCCGCGTGGCGCCTTTGAACTCCAGCTGGGTGCTGATTTACGTTCGCGGTCCCAGGTGGATCGGGTTGCTCCAGGCCCGTCGCCCGGCCACGTCCTCGACAGTGACCCGGCAGTACCCGCCCGCGAACATCGATACAGGCAGCAAGCAGTCCGTGAGGTCCGTGCCTTCGAGAACTTGCTTGCCAGGCGTGCTCCCGGTGATCAGCACCTTGCGTACCGGCGAGGATGCCACCGCGATCTGGTCGTTGCTCAGCTGGATGTCGTACAGCTCGGGCCCGGTGCTCGAGTAGTAGTGGCCTGCCTTGAGTGCCGTGAGCAGTGCCTCCGGGCAGAGCGACTCCGAGCGGACCTGGACCCAGGCTGCACAGGCCGGTGGATCCTCGGGTTGGAAGTGCGAGTCGTCCGCAGCGTAGGTTCGGTCACGCTACCCCCTCGTCGGCGTGGTCGGGCGTCCACCCCCGCCGACCTGTCGACTGCGACTGCGTGGGCGGACGTAGCACCACCGTAGTCTGGGCCGGATGGCCAGGGTGGTGCTGGACGCCCACTTCCCGATGTCCCTGCACGCCGACCTCTGCGGGCCGTCGGTCTCGACCTGGAGCGGGCCGAGGCCAGCCCGGTGACCGGAGCCGACGGCGCCGACGCAGCCGGCCGGCCGTCAATCGGCCTCGGGCCCGAACCGGCGCTTGTACGCCGACGGGGTGATGCCGGTCTCGCGGCGCATCAGCGCGCGCAGGTTGGCGGCGGTGCCGAGGCCGCTGCGCCGGGCGACGATCTCGAAGCGGTTCTCGCCCCGTTCGATCAGCCGGCATGCCAGGGTGAGCCGTTCCCCGGTGAGCCACGTCAACGGGGTCGTTCCCAGCTGTGTCCGGAAGCGGCGGTGCAGGGTCGCCGGGCTGACGGCCGCGCGACCCGCCAGGTCCGACACCGTGAGGGGCGCGTCCAGCCGTTCCTGCGCCCAGGCCAGGACGGGTGCGAGGGATTCGTCCGGCAGGTCGGGCATCGGCCGCTCCACGAACTGCCGCTGTCCGCCGTCCCGGTGGGCCGCGAAGACCAGCCGCCGGCTCACGGAGTTGGCGACTTCCGCGCCGTGGTCGCGGCGGACCACGTGCAGCCCGAGGTCGAGTGCGGCCGTGCTCCCCGCGGCGGTGAGGATGTCGCCGTCGTCCACGAACAGCACGTCGGTTTCGAGGTGGACGGAGGGGAATCGGGCCCGGAAGGAGTCCGCCCACTGCCAGTGCGCGGTGGCCCGGCGCCCGTCGAGGACTCCGGCCTCGGCCAGGGTGAAGGCCCCGCTGCAGAAGCCGAGCAGGCGTGCGCCGCGTGCGTGCGCCCGTCGGACGGCCTCCAGCACCGCGTGGCGGCGGGGCACTTCGGGGTCGGGACGGTTGGGGACGATCAGGGTGTCCGCGGTATCGGCCGCTTCCAGTCCCGCGACTCCCGTGAGGGTGAAGAACCCGTCGCGCATCAGGGTGCGGGGCTCGGGGGAACACAGCCTGAAGTCGTACAGGTCGCGCCCGATCTCCGGTCGGCGCAGTCCGAAGACCTCGGTCGCGCACCCGAGTTCGAAGGGGTTGGAGTTCTCGTCCACGATCACGACCACCCGGTGGACGCCCGTCGTGTGAGCGCGACGCGAGGGTTCGCGATGCGAGGGTTCGCGATGCGAGGATTCTTTCGCCATGTGCAATTCCTAGCACTCACGGCGCTCGGGCGGAGTGGCCCAGGATGGGCCCATGAGCAACCAGCCCATCCCCCTGCGCACGGCCTTGGCCTCCTTCGACGCCCTGTGGAGCCCTCGCATCGTCACGCGCGTCAACGACTACGACGTCCGGATCGCCAAGGTCGAAGGCGAGCACGTCTGGCACGCCCACGACGCCACCGACGAGTTCTTCCTGGTCCTCGACGGGGAACTGCACATCGCCTTGCGTGAGCCCGACGGCGAGCGCACGGTCGTGCTGCCGCAGGGGGCGGTCTTCACCGTCCCCCGAGGTACGGAGCACAAGCCGTCCGCCCCGTCCGGCGCCGCGATCCTCATGTTCGAGCCGACCGGCACACCGACCGTGGGCGACCGCCACGACGAGATCCCCGCCCACGTGGACGCGACGATCGGACACACCCTCGACACCTGAACTCCCGGGCGGTACCGATTGCGGGCCGCCCCCGTGGGGAACTGCCCGCGCAGGCGCCGGATCACCCGCTCTCAGGATTCGCCGGACCCCGGGCAGCCCGAAGGACTACCCTGCGAACGCGCCACGCTACGTGCCGTAGCCGCACCAGAAGGAGTCCCATGCCCTCGCCCTGTGACCCCCGATACGCCTCCGTCGGCGACGTGAGCGCCGCGCTCATGGTGATCGACTCCCGGCTCAAGGCCGTCCACGACGGCAAGGCCGGGACGGATGCCGAACAGGAGCGGATGATCGACCGGTTCGCCGCGTCCTTCGGCCCCGATGGGCTCAACGAGCTCCTCGACGGCACGTGCACCCTCATCTACCTGTTCATGAACTGGCTGCGGGGGAGCCTCGAGAACCACGACGAGGACATCGTCGAGTACACGGTGCCCACCCTGGTGGCCACGATGCGCATGATGCCCAGGACCTTCCGCCCCGAGGTCATCCCCACCATGGCCGGGCTACTCCTCGCCGCGGGCACCGGCCTGAGCCCCAACCTGTGGCGCGCCCAGTACGGCCCGTGGACCGCTGCCGAGATGAACCCCCTCGAAGCCGTGACCGTCCTGCTCGCGGAGCACATCAACCGGATCTCCGGCAAGGACGACCACACCTTCGCCACCCAGCTGATCGCCGACGCCCTGTCCAAGCTGGACCAGGCCTGACGCGCAGCGCCTCGCGACCGGTGCGCCGCAGCGCGGTCAGCCGTGGCCGAGGCGGCGCTCGAGCTCATCGAGGTCGTAGAAGTGGCTGCCCCGGCTGACGGGCTTGCAGGAGGGTTTGAAGGCGGTCTCCTGCTCGTTGTAGAGCATCCGGA
The DNA here is from genome assembly GCF_044455625.1 of Kitasatospora sp. NPDC051164. Classification (NCBI taxonomy): domain Bacteria; kingdom Bacillati; phylum Actinomycetota; class Actinomycetes; order Kitasatosporales; family Streptomycetaceae; genus Kitasatospora; species Kitasatospora sp. NPDC051164. Next base: position 57,229 of record NZ_JBITFB010000034.1, read on the forward strand.
CGAGGTGGGTGGCCCGCCCGCCGTCGGAGGGCGCGTTCGCGTACAGGTCCCACTGGATGTTCGCGGCCATCGGCGCGACCCGGGTGCCGCGCCACGGGTTGTCCCGGTAGGAGTACGGCTCCCCGGGCCCGGCGGGACAGGTGCTGCCGGGCAGGCCCAGGAGGACGGCGAGGGGCTCGATCTCCTCGGCGTGGGTGAAGCGCAGGACGGCGCCCTTTTCGCTGGAGCCGTCCGCCTTCGCCCCGGCCTGGGCGAGGAGGTCGTCGAGGAGGACGCCGGCCATCGTGTAGGTGATCGCGCGGCCGCGGAAGGCCGGGCCCTTCCGGTAGAACTCCTCGGCGTCGTCCAGATAGGCGAACCACCGGGCGTCGCGCGGGGCGAGGAACCGGGCGAGGTCGACGTCCGGCGCCTCGACGCTCAGGTCGGGCGCCGTGGCGTAGAGCTGGTACAGCGAGCGGGCGAAGGAGACCTGCGCGGCGGCCGGCAGAGCGGCTGTGAAGTCGGCGCGGAACAGGCACGCGACGACGTGGTGCGCTGCTTCGGCGGTGCGCGGGTCGGCGTCGATCCGCGCGAGGACCGCGGCCAGGTCCGGGTCGCCCGCCAAGTAGGCCTGGTAGTCGGCGTTCTGCGGCTGCCGGTGGAAGTACAGCAGGTCCTTGGCGGTGACCGGGGCCCCGATCAGGCCCGCCAGCGCCGGAGCACCGGAGGCCAGACCGCCGGCGAAGGCCTGGGCACTGGCCACGGCGCGTGCCACGCCCGACGTCTCGACGACGATGGGCTCGCGCTCGTCGGCGATCCTCTCGAACAGTGCCGGCAGGCGCTGCTCCATGCGCAGCGCGGTCCGGCGGTGCTCCTGCGCCCCGCGCGCGGAGAGGTTGCCGTAGCCGAGGGCCGTGGCGGCGTCGAGGAGTGAGCGCACCTGCGGGCCCAGTTCCGCGCCGAGACCGGAGAGGGCGCCCCGTTGCCCCGCCCTCCGCAGCAGGGCGAGCACCGCCTCGCCGTCCGTGCCGTCCGTCATGGCCCGGGAGCCGTGCCGGGCGACGTTCTCGGTGAACACCGGGCGGAAGCCCCTGGGCGGCTCCTGGTACCGGCCCGCCTTCTCCTGCGGCACGTACGGGGCCTTCGTGCCGTAGAGGTCGCGGCCGGCGTACGGAGCACCGGTCCGGTCGAAGCCGCCGGCTCCCTCGGAACGAGTGGTGCGCACAGCGCCATCCTCCACCCCGCCGGGCGCCCCGGCGCGCCCGGCTCCGTCGGACGGCATCCCGTGCCTGCGGGCGGGCGTCACGCCGTGGTTGGCGTTGCCGGCCTGTTCCCGGATCAGGTGGACGCGGTGCACGCCGCAGGCCCGCCTGGTGGACAAGGATGAGTGCGAGGCTGGACCGATCGGCTCGCCCTCGCGGTACATGCCGTACATCTCCTACAAGCTGCGCCGGATCCGCGGACGTGGCCCGGGCGAGGCTCGACTTCGGGCGGGGGCGCGCGCCCGGCTCGCGGGTGCGTTGGTCCGATCGGATGGTGCCCTGCGGTTCCCGGCCCGTCCGGGTGGTCGGGGGGCGGGTCGGCGGCGGTCGGCGGGCTAGGTTCGTTCCCGTGACCGGCAATGACGTGGTTCTGGCGCTGGTGGTGGCCACCGCGCGGGGTTTCGACTTCACCAACGGGTTCCACGACACCGGAAACGCCATGGCGACCTCGATCGTCACCGGTGCCCTCCCGCCGCGTGTCGCTGTCGGCGTCTCGGCGGCGCTGAACCTGGTGGGTGCGTTCCTGTCGACCGCGGTCGCCGCGACGATCGCCGGCGGCCTGGTGCAGAGCGACGACGTGACGCTGACCGTGGTCATGGCGGGCCTGACGGGCAGCATCCTGTGGAACCTGACGACCTGGTACGTCGGGATTCCCTCGAGTTCCTCGCACGCGCTGATCGGCGGCGTGGTCGGGGCGACCATGGCGGCGGCCGGCGCCTCCGCCGTCAAGCGGCAGGGCCTGGTCGCCAAGGTGATCGTGCCGGCCGCCCTGTCACCGGTGATCGCCGGCTCGGTCGCCGCGCTCGGCACCTATCTGGTCTACCGCCTCACCCGCGATGTCGCCGAAGGCCCGCGCACGCGGGGCTTCAGGACCGGTCAGATCGGTTCGCCTGCATGGTCTCGCTCGCCCACGGCACCAACGACGCGCAGAAGACCATGGGCGTCATCACCCTGGCCCTGATCGCCAACGAAACGCTGGGCGCCGGGGCGGGGTCCCCGACGTGGGTGATCGCCTCATGGCACACCGGCCCGGGGCGGCGCCGGGCTGAACCGGGACGGCCCCTGGCGACTCTTGGTGGACCCCCGCGGCCTCCGGCCCCGGGGGTGCCCGGGCTCAGAGCTTGAACATCTCGCTGTACGGCGGGGTGATGCGCTCCTGCCGTGATCCGAAGTCGACGAGTACCGCGATGTCGCTGTCGTCTTCGACGGCGATGACCCGGCCGAGGCCGTGCCGGTCGTGGGTGACCCGGTCGCCGACGGCGAAGTGCTTGCGCGGTGCCTCCACCTTGGGCTTGAAGGGGCTGGTGGGCAGGGGGCGGCGGACTGCTGCAGATTTCGACATTGCCCCCAGTATGCGCCGGAAGGCGGGGCCTGGGCCCCTCCGGCGTATAACGACTCGGGTGGGGACCGGAAAAATCGGGGCGGAGCGGACCGGACGTTCGGGTCGGGGGTGGAACGCCGCGTACGCCGCCCGGTACGCCCCGTGGAGGCGCCGGTGGGGGTGGTGCGTCGCCTCCCGGGGGCTCGCGCGGGCGGGCGGGCGCTGCGGGCCTGCGGGAATTACCCGGGAGCCGTCGACCCCGACGGGGTGCGTCTTGACGCTCAACTGGCTTGCCCTTCAGGCTTGTTGGCGATCCCGCCGACGCGGGGCCGGCACCCCGGGGGCGGCCCCCGCGAAACCAGGGATGAAATAGTCCGCCACGGCGGGCCGCGGCCTGCTAGAGTCGAATCAGTTGCAGTAGTGGTTCCCATGAACTTTGTGTGCGCCTGCTGATATTGCAGGCGCATTTTTCTTTCCCGGCTTTTGCCGGGTGGGTGCTCATCGCGGCGACTCGAGGTTCGCACTGTGCGTGCTTCGGACAGCCTCTGAAGGAGAATTTTTAATGGCTAATGGCACCGTGAAGTGGTTCAACTCGGAAAAGGGCTTCGGCTTCATCGAGCAGGAGGGTGGCGGCCCGGACGTCTTCGCCCACTACTCGAACATCAACGCCAATGGCTTCCGTGAGCTGCTCGAGGGCCAGAAGGTCGAGTTCGACGTCACGCAGGGCCAGAAGGGCCCGCAGGCGGAGAACATTCGTCCGCTGTAATTTTTCTGCCATGGCACCCGCCTAGCAGCGAGGGGCCCGCACCGCGCAATGCCCGGTGCGGGCCCCTCGGCATGGCGCCACGGCGCATTCCCCGGCCGCTCAGGCCCTCTGGCTTCGCCACCGGCGGCCATCCCCACGCGAGACGCACAGCGCCGCGTCCGGATCGGCGCCCTGCCGTGACATCTCACGGTTCGAGGTCCCTTGCTCCCGCCCTCCGCGGTGAGCGCCGACCGTAGGTGACGTGCCGCACGGTTCTGCCGTCCACGCTCCGACCGTCACATTTCCGGCCCGTTCCCTTGCGGTCTCCGCCGGCGCCCCGCGCCGCAGAGCCTTCCTCGTGACGTGCCGCCCCGAGGAAGGTTTCCCGCATGAATCGCTCCAGTCGCTCCCCGTACCGGAACGCCGACTCCCGCTCCGGCGCCGGCTCCCGCTTCTCCTCGGGCTCCCGCTCCGGCGGCAGCTCGTTCTACGGCGACCGGCCTTCCGGCGGCCGACGCTCCTTCGGTCGCGGCACCCGTCAGGACTCTTCCCTGCAGGGCGAGTTCGAGATGCCGGTGAGCACCACCCCGGCACTGCCGGCCGTCGAGTCCTTCGAGGAACTGGACATGCCGAAGGCGCTGCTGTCGGTGCTGACCCGTCAGGGCGTCACCACGCCGTTCCCGATCCAGGCCGCGACGCTGCCGAACTCGCTGTCCGGCCGCGACGTCCTCGGACGGGGCCGGACCGGCTCCGGCAAGACCATCGCGTTCGGCCTCGCCGTACTGGCCCGCACCGCCGGGCAGAAGGCCGAGCCGCGCCGCCCGCTGGCCCTGGTGCTGGTCCCCACCCGCGAGCTCGCGCAGCAGGTCACCACCGCCCTCACCCCCTTCGCCCACGCGGTGCGCCTGCGGATGACGACCGTGGTCGGCGGGATGTCCATCGGACGCCAGGCACAGGCGCTGAACCGCGGGGCGGAGGTCGTGGTGGCCACCCCCGGCCGGCTCAAGGACCTGATCCAGCGCGGCGACTGCCAGCTGGACGGGGTCGGTATCACGGTGCTCGACGAGGCCGACCAGATGGCCGACATGGGCTTCCTGCCGCAGGTCACCGAGCTCCTCGAGCAGGTCGCCGAAGGCTGCCAGACGATGCTGTTCTCGGCCACCCTGGACCGCAACGTCGACCGCCTGGTGCGGCGCTTCCTCAAGGACCCGGTCACGCACTCGGTGGACCCGTCCGCGGGAGCGGTCAGCACCATGGAGCACCACGTGCTCCACGTGCAGAACTTCGACAAGAACGCCACCATCGCCCACATCGCGTCCCGTGACGGCCGGGTGATCATGTTCACCGACACCAAGGACGGCGCGGACCGCCTGGTGCACGACCTGCTCGCGAACGGGGTGAAGGCCGCGGCCCTGCACGGCGGCAAGTCCCAGCCCCAGCGCACCCGCACCCTGGAGCAGTTCCACAGCGGCCAGGTCACGGCCCTGATCGCGACCAACGTCGCCGCCCGGGGCATCCACGTCGACGGGCTCGACCTGGTCGTCAACCTGGACCCGCCGAGCGACCACAAGGACTACCTCCACCGGGGCGGCCGCACCGCCCGGGCCGGCGAGTCCGGCACCGTCGTCACCCTGGTGCTGCCCAACCAGCGCCGCGCGATGACCCGCATGATGACGACGGCCGCCATCACCCCCGTCACCACCAGGGTCAGCGCCGGCGACGAGGAGCTGGCCCGCATCACCGGCGCCCGCGTGCCCACCGGCATCCCCACCGTGATCGCCGACCCCGTCGTCGAGCGGCCGCGCCGCAGCGCGTCCGCGAGCCGCGGCCGCCGCGGCCGCCCCGCCCACACCAGCGGCGACACCCGGGCCGCCTCCGGCCGCGACAGCCAGGGCTCCGCCGGCCGCCGTCGGGCGCCCAGGCGCGTCTCCCCCACCGCGTAGCACCCGCCGGGCCCGGTTCGCAGGACGGACCGGGCCCGCGCAGCACGCGGGGGACCATGGGGCAGGGGGACCACGGGGGCGGGGAACCACGGGGGGATTGCGGGGAACCACGGGGCACCGCACGGCCGATGGCCGGCGGCCAGGAGAAGAGGCACCAGAGGTGTGGGGACCGCTCAGCGATGATGTGCGTCGGAGCCTGGACCTACTGTTGGCCGGGGACACCGAGGTGGCCCGGGCGTACCGGGCACAGCTACCCCACGTGCGGATGAGGCCCGGATGTACGTGCGGGTGTCCGACGGTGGATCTGCACGTGGACGAGGACGCCGTGGCGGCCGGGCCGGTGGCGGAGCAGAGTCCGGTCATTGCTGACGGAAGTATCCGGACCGTCGACGGTGGCTACCTCGGGGAGGCAATGGTCTTCGCGTTCGGTGGGTACCTTTCGACCCTCGAGGTCTGCGTCTGGGATGACCTTGGTGTCCTGGAGCTGCCGCTCTGGCGGCGGTTGAGCGTTTAGCGGCGGTGGCGTGTCATGACCATCGCCTGAGCGTCCGGAGGTGTGTCACCACGTTGTGGATGCCGTCGTGACGTCGGATCCCGGTCGCGACCCGGTCGGTGGCATGGCGGTACCCGGGGTGGTGGAGGGATCGCTGCAGGAGGCCGGTGAGGCGGTCGGTAGTGAGGTGGCGCAGGGGGAGGGCGGCGGGTGCCGCGCCGAGGGCGGTCAGGCGCGCGGCCCAGTAGGGCTGGTCCAGCCCGACGGGGACGGGCAGGGTGAGGGTGCCCGCGTTGAGCGAGGCGTGGGTGGTTCCGGGGCCGGCGTGGTGGACGGCGGCGCGCACCCGGGGGAAGAGCCAGTCGTGCGGGCATTCGCCGATGGTGAGGACGTCGTCCGTGTCTCCGTGGAGCCCTGCCCAGCCGGACTGGATGACGGCACGGGTCCGCAGCCGCTTGGTGGCGCTGACGATGGTGCGGCTGAGGTGCTCGCTGTCGATCCGGCTCATGCTGCCGAAGCCGAAGTAGACGGGGGCCGACCCGCTGTCGAGGAAGTCCTGGAGCCGGGCGTCGGGCTGCCAGCCGGGCGGGCGTGCCGCCGGCCAGTATCCGGTGGTGGCGTGTCCCGGGGGCAGGCGGAAGCCCCGCGGCAGGAGGGCGTCGCTGATCCCGTAGAGGACCGGCCGGTGGCGCAGGGTTCGCAGGACGCTCTTCGCCTGCCGTGACGGGGTCCCGAGGCTGTCGGCCAGGTGGGTGAGGGCGGGCGCGTACATGGGGTGGAGCAGCGTCTTCACGGCGGTGTCGGCGACGGCGTGCTGCCTCCAGGGCAGGGCGGTCATCAGTCGCGGAAGGATCATGGCGTGCGAGACGGTGTAGACGCCGAGGCACGGCAGCCGCAGTGCGTCGGCGATGACCGCGCACAGGGGGTGCATCAGCGGGTGCGCCAGGAGGACGTCGGTCCCGTTGCCGGCGGCTTCCAGCAGTGTGCGTGCCGCCGTGGTGGCGATGTCCTGGCCGTTGCGCAGCCGTTCGCGCCACGGCTTGCGCTGGGCCATCAGCGCTTCTTGACGGTCCAGCGGCATGGTATGGACGGGCAGGCCGTGGTCGGCGAAGCGGGGCGCGTGGCGGCGGGAGGTGGCGACGGTGACGTGGTGGCCGGCGTCCCTGAGCCCGAGGGCCAGGCCGGTGTAGGGGGCGATGTCGCCGGTCGTGCCCCAGGTGGCGAGGAGGACGCGCGGCGCGCTGTCCGGTGCGGGGTTCAAGGTGGCTTGGTGCTTCCGGGAGGCGGGGCTGGCGGGACGGGGCGGGGCGGGGCGGGTGGTCACAGGCGCAGGGCGGTGGTGCCCGGGGTGGTGAGCGGCTGCTGGTGGAGGAACCGGCCGATGAGGTCGGCGAAGTCACGGTCGCGTTCCATGTGGAGGAGGTGGTCGGCGTCCTCCATGACGGCGAAGGTCACGTCCGTGATGGTGCCGGCGACGGCGCGGTTGTCCGCGACGGTGGTGATGGTGTCGTGTTCGCCGACGCCGACCAGCGCGGGTGTGCGCCGGATTCCGCCGGGCGGGAGCAGGCCGTCGAGGAGGAGGTGGCCGCGGTCGCGGACGTAGCGGACGAGGGGGTCCTGCGCGGACGAGGTCAGCTGGTTGAGCAGGACCCGGGCGGCCGCGCGGATCATGAGGACGCGGCGACCGGCCCGGGGGTTCGTCAGAAGGCCGACCAGTTGTTCGGCTGCTTCCCGGTGGGAGGCGGGGGCCGCGAGGGTCCGGGGGCGGGCCGTCCGGCCGGCGCACGGGCCTTGCAGCGCCGCTTGGTCGACGTGTCGGTCGACGTGTCGGTCGCGGTGGCCTTGGCGGGAGTCGGCTTCCCGGCGCAGGCCTTCATGGATCAGGGCGGTGAGGCGGGCTCCGGGGCGCGGGGCGGCCCCGAAGATCATCAGGTGGGTGACGCGGGCCGGGTGGTCCTGGGCGAGCCGGTAGGCGATGGGGTAGCCGGAGGAGACGCCGAGGGTGGCGAAGCGCTCGATCCCGAGGTGGTCCGGGGCTCGGAGGGCGGCGTCGGTCAGGTCGTCCCAGCTGAGGTCGGGGTGTCGCCGTCCGTCCGGGCCGACGGCCCCACCGCCGGGCGGACCGGCGGACGGCAGGTCGGGGATCAGTAGGGGGTGGCGGTCGGCGAGGTGGCGTTCCAGGCGGGCCCATGAGTGACGGTCCTGAAGGCCGCCGCCGAGAACCAGCACCGGGACCGCGTGGTCGGCGGTGCAGGGGGTGACGAGCCGGCAGGGGTAGGTCGTGCCGCGCCACGCGATGGCATGGTCCTGAACGGTGACGGTGCGGGGCGGGGCTGTCATGCGGTGGCCCTCTGGTGGCGTTCGACGAAGTCGGCCAGCTCGGTGATGGTGGAGGTGGCGGACAGGTCGGATTCGGTGATGACCAGACCGTGGTCCTCCTCCAGGACCATGGCGAGGATGGCGACGGCCATGGAGTCGACGCCCGCGTCGGCGAGGGTCGCCTCGGGGGTGACGGGCCCCGGAGGCAGGGCGGCCTTGTGGGTGAGGACGTGGATGACGGTGGTGAGCATGTCCTGCATGGGACCGGGCCCTTCCGGGTGGAGTGTCATGGTGGCCTGTCATGGGTGAAGAGTGAGGTTCTGGGGCCAGGTGGCGGTGGTGGCGGCCCAGGTCAGGCCGCTACCGAAGGACACCAGGACGGTGCGCTGGTCCGGTTTCAGCGTGCCCTGCTCGGCCGCGTGGGCCAGCAGCAGGGGCACCGACGCGGCGGCGGTGTTGCCGACCGTTTCGATGTTGGTCGGCATCCGCTCGGCGGGGAGGCCGAGGTCGGCGGCGACCGCGTGGGTGATGGTGGCGTTCGCCTGGTGGGCGACGAGGACGTCGATGTCGTCCAGGGTCCATCCGGCGGCCGCGGTCGCCGCGCGGACCGCGTCGCTCATGCGGCGCACGGCCTGTTTCAGCACATGGCTTCCGCTCATGCGCAGGTAGAGCTCGCCGCCGGCGTCGAGGGGGAGGCGTTGCCGGGCACCGCCCGCGGGGATGGCGATGATGTCCGCCAAGGTGCCGTCGCTGCCCCACACCGTCGGGCCGAAGGTCGGTGACTCCCCCGGTCGAGCGGCGCGCAGGACGGCGGCTCCCGCACCGTCGCCGAACAGGGGTGCGGTGTTGAGGTCGTCGGGGTCGACCATGGCCGAGGCGCTCTCCGCGCCGATGACAAGCACGCTGCGCGCGGTCGCCGAGCTGATAAGGCCCCGGGCGAGTTCGCACGCGTACAGGAATCCGGAGCAGCCGGCGTTGAGGTCGAATGCCGCGATGCCGGTCATGCCGAGCAGGCTCGCCACCTCGGGGGCGCCGGCGGGGCAGAGCCGGTCGGGTGTGGTGGTCGCGAGGATCAGCGCGTCGACCTCGGACGTGCCGGCCGAGTCGAGGGCACGGCGGCCCGCCTGCGCCGCGAGGTGGACGGTGGCGGTGCCCGGAGTGACCCGGCGGCGCTGGGCGATGCCGATGCGCCGGTGCACGAAGGCGGCCGTCTGCGGTGCCATGACCTGGCTGTTGTCCACTACCGTCGGCGGGAGCCAGCTGCCGAGTCCACACAGCACGGTGTGCGTCAAGTCCCCTCCTGGAGAGCCTTCTTGGGCGGCCGGGGCCGCTGTCGTCACAAGCCGCCGGTCAGCCGGCCGTCGCCGCCGCGCGCTCCTGCGGGGCGGGCAGCGGGGCCACGCGCTCCTGCGGGGCGGGCAGCAGGGACGCGTCTTCGAGCAGGTAGGGCAGCGCCGTGGTGGGACGGCCGGTGAAGTGGCGCATCACCAGATCCGACGCTTCCCACCGCCGTTCCATGAAGACCCAGTGGTCGGCCTCGGGGATGACGGCGAACCGGCAGTCGCCGATGGTGGCCGCGAAGTCGCGCTGCTCGGCGGCGGAGCTGATGGTGTCGTGCTCCCCGCAGAAGACGAGGGTGGAGACGCCGTCCAGCCTGCCCGTCGGGTCGAGGTTCTCCAGCACCGACCGCTCCATCGTGGCGAATCCGTGGGCCGTGCTGTTCACGGCCCGCAACGTCATCCGCCGCACCAGCCGGTGGACGATGTCCCGCTGACGGATGGGCGCCCGCCCCTGCGGGCACAGGAACATCTCCATGAGGACGTCCACCAGGCCCTCGGCGTCGTCGGCGGCCATCCGCTCCGCGCCGCGCCGCCACAGGGCGGTCAGTTCGTCGCTGATGCGCACGGGCACCCCTCCGAGTGCGAGCCTGACGACCCGGTCCGGGCGACGCTGTGCGCAGCGGTGGGCGACCGCGGCGCCGAAGGAGTAGCCGAGGAGGTTGACGCGGGCCACTCCGAGGTCGTCGAGCAGGGCCTCCACGACCTCGCACATCGTCTCCATCCCCTGCTCCGGGCGCAGCGGGGTCGAGTCGCCGGCGCCGGGGAGGTCCACGGAGACCAGGTCGGCGAAGGGAAGGACGTGCTGCCGCAGGACGGACCAGCCGTTCATGCCCTGCAGCACGCCCCCGATCGCGAGGACCGGAGCGATCGACGGGTCGGCGGCCCGCAGCAACTGGTACGAGAACGACAGCCCTTCGTGGGTGAGCCTGCGGATGGTCACTTCGCTCATGGTTTCTCCAACCGGTGACGGACGCGAACCGGTGCAGGACACGGACCAGCAATGGACGCGAACCGGTGATGGCCGCGAACCGGTGATGGCCGCGACGGCCCTGCCCGAGCCGGTCAGCCGCGCGCGGCCATCCGCTCCGTGGCGGCTCCCGGGCCGGGGACCGCGGCCGTCCGCTCGGTCGCGGCTCCCGAGTCGGCGATCGCGGCTTCGACCAGGTCGGCGGTCTCCTGCAGCGTCAGGCTGCCGGTGGCGTGAGCGTCGTCCAGGTGGACGCCGTAGTGGTCGGAGAGGGTGACGAACAGTTCCACCTGGGCGATGGAGTCCAGGGCGAGGCAGGAGAAGCTGGCCTCGGGGGTCAGTTCCTGCTGCGGCACACCGAAGGCCTGCGCCAGGTAGGAGGTGATGAAGTCCAGCGGTCGCTGATCGAGCATGTCCATGGTTCTCTTCTCCTTCTGTGCCAGATTCTGTGTCGGATTCCGTGTCAGAACACCGGTTGGATGTCAGGCCAGGTCATCGCCACCGCGCCCCACACCGCGCCGCCTCCGAAGGCGGTCAGCAGCGTGCGGGCCCCGGCCCCGACGGCCTTCTCGCGCACGACGCCGTCCATGACGAGCGGGATCGAGGCGGAGGAGGTGTTTCCCACCTCCCGGATGTTCCCCAGCCGGCCGGGCGGGCGGATCCCGACGAGGTCGGCCACCTTGTCGAGGATGCGCTGGTTCGCCTGGTGCCCGATGAACGCCTCGACGTCCTCCGCTTCCCAGCCGACCGCCCCCAGCAGGGACCGGGACACCTCCGTCATGCGCCGCGTCGCATGCGCGAACATCTGCGGGCCCTGCATCCGCAGACACCGCGCGTCGTGCCCCGCTGCCTGCACCGCTGCCTGCCCTGCATCCGGCCGGGCATCCGGTCCGGCATCCGGCCGGCGGGAGCCGCCGGCGGCGATCACCGCCAGATCCTTCTGCGTGCCGTCGCTGCCCAACTGCGTGGCCAGCACCGCACCGGCCTCGTCGGCGGTACCGCGACGCAGGACGACAGCCCCCGCCCCGTCGGCGAACACGACGGCCGTCCCCCGGTCCGACATGTCCGTGATCGTCGACAGAGTCTCCGCGCCGATCAGCAGCACGGTCTCCGCGGCGCCCGCCCTGATCCACGCGTCACCGGCCGCGACGGCGTAGACGAAACCCGAACAGGCCGCCGCGATGTCGAACGCCGGCACCGTACCGAGGCCCAGCTGCGCCGCGACCCACGGCGCCGTCGCCGGGGAATGGTGATCGGGGGTGGTCGTGGACACCACCACCAGGTCCACCCGCTCCACACCGGCGCTGCGCAGCGCCCGCTGACCGGCCCGCACCGCCAGATCTCCCGTGCTCTCCCCCGGCTCGGCCCAACGGCGGGTCTCGATCCCGGTCCTCGACCGGATCCACTCGTCGCTGGTCTCCAGAAGGGACAACGGCGCATCGGTGTTGCGGACGACCCGTGACGGCAAGTGCGATCCCGTCCCGATGACCACTGCGGCCGGGCAAGCTGACAACACGTCCCCCTGGATGAACGTCGCTACGGGTGGGAAACCTCAAGGCCTCAAGGAGTGTCCCGCCGACCGGGCCGGAGACACTCCCTATCAATCGGATTCGCCTCGGCGCTCACACAACCGGGGGCGCCGGATACTCCGTACGGCCGAACCCGGGTTGCGACCAGGCCCGCCTCGGCGGCAACAGCTCGTCGGCCGAGGAAACCAGGCAGGAGCTGGGTAGCCAGGCAGGCGCTGCGCAGCCAGACGGAACGCCCGGCGTGGTGCAGCATGCCGCTACGCCGGGCGCGGCGCCGGTGACCCGGTCCGGCTGGTTTCATCGCCGACGAGACGGGGCTGGTGGCGGCTGCTCGGTGAGGTCGCTGCGACTACCTCCGCTGCATGGACAGGTAGCAGGGGTCCTGTTCCTCGGGCTCGCACAGCATGCTCGGGGACGAGGCCCCGTACACGTCCATCGTCTCGGAGCCGTTCAGGACGATGCTCTGCTCCTGGCCATGGCCCGCTGTCCCGGTGCGCGTCCAGTGCCCTGACAGGTAGACGGGCGGTCGTGTCTCCGAGATCCGGTAGGGGGCTTCGCCGATGAAATTGGTGCGGTACCGGCCGTCCGGTAGCAGCTCCAACACCCTGCCACCGGCGCCGCTCCACGTCCCGACGAGGGCTTGGTCGGAGGGGTCGGGCGGCGCCCAGCGCTGACCGGCCTGGTAGCAGGCGAGGCCCCAGGTCGCCCCGGTGGCCAGGAGGGCGGACCCGGCGAGTACAGCGCCGCCGCGCTGCCACCGCGCCCGTCCGCGCGCCGTCACCGCGAAGCGGAAGGCGACGATCAGCGCCTGGAGCGGCCACAGGAACGCGAGCAGCATGCCCAGATCGCACCAGACCAGCCAGACGAGGGAGTTGGCCTTCCCGCGACCCGGCCGGACGGTCGGCCCGACGAGGCCGGCGACCGCCATGCCAACCGCCCAGGCCAGCGCGACATCGACGTACAGGTCGAACCCGGCGGCGTCCGCCGGCTGCGGGCCGCTCCAGTCGAACAGTGCCCGGACGGCGCACCACAGAAGAACCCCGACGATCCCGAGGCAGGCGAACGCCCGGCAGGCGAACAGCAACATGCCGAGCGCTGTTCGCACCCAGATCGATCTCTTCACGCAATCCCCCTGGTCAGCGCGTTCCACCAGAAGGTAGCCCGGATCCACCCGGCCTGACCGAACGGGTCGTCCCTGATACAGAACTGCGACAGCAGGCCGCTGTGTTCGGCCTCCGTGTTCGGCCTCTGTGTTCGGCCTCCGAAACCGGGACACGGTCTGCGATCGCCGGGTCGGAACGGCCATCGCTTCCGGGGATTCGACCTCGGCGTCTGTGGTGGGACCGGCGGGCTCGGGCCTGGCGGCGGTGTCGTCGTCGGAAGCGCGACGGGCGCAGCAGTCGACGGCCGGCTCGGTGCCTGCGGGCCGCTGTGGCAGGTGGCGACGGCCGACCTCTCTTGCGAGGTGAATGGCGTTCACCTAGGGTGGTGAACGCCATTCACCTTCCCGGGAGTCCTGCCGTGCCCACTGATTCGCATCCGTCGACGTCTCCGACCGCCGACCGTGGCGTCATGGCCGTTCTGGCGGCCGGCGGCATCGTCACCACGCTGGTGCAGACCGCGGTCGTGCCGCTGCTGCCGCAGCTGCCCCGGCTGACCGGCGCGGCGCCGGTCGATGTCGGGTGGGTGGTCACGCTCACGCTGCTGACCGGCGCGGTCGCCACCCCCCTGCTGGGGCGTGCCGGGGACATGTACGGCAAGCGACGGATGCTGCTGCTCGCGCTCGGGGCGCTCGCCACCGGGTCGCTGGTGTGCGCGTTCGCCTCCACCCTCCCGTGGCTGTTGGTGGGGCGGGCGCTGCAGGGTGTGGGCGCGGCGGTGGTGCCACTGTCGATCAGTTTCCTGCGGGGTGTGCTGCCGCCGCAGCGGACGGGTTCCTCGGTGGCGCTGATGAGTTCGACGGTGGGCATCGGCGCGGCTCTCGGCCTGCCGCTGGCCGCGCTGCTGGTGCAGTACGCGGACTGGCACGCGATGTTCTGGGCCATGACCCTGCTCTCGACGGGAGTGCTCGCCCTGGCGTGGCGGCTGCTGCGGGAGGAGCCCGTCCGGTCACCGGGGCGCTTCGACCTGCTCGGGGCGTGCGGGCTGAGCACGGGGCTGGTGTTTCTGCTGCTGGCGTTGTCGAAGGCGGGTGAGTGGGGCTGGGGCAGTCGGCGGATGCTCGGTCTGTCGGGGGCGGCGCTGCTGATCCTGACGGGCTGGACCGTCCAGCAGCGCCGCGCGTCGCGGCCACTGGTGGACGTGCGGCTCGCGATGCGTCCGGCGGTTCTGCTGCCGCACCTGGCCGCGTTGCTGGCCGGGTTCTCCTTCTACGCCAACTCCCTCGTCACCGCGCAACTGGTCCAGGCGCCCCGGGCCACCGGATACGGCCTGGGGCTCTCGGTGATGGCGGCGGGTGCATGTCTGCTGCCCAGCGGTGTGATCATGGTGCTGTGTGCTTCGCTGTCCGCCCGCCTGTCCGCCGCCCGCGGGGCCAAGGCCACCCTCGCCCTGGGCACGGTGGTCATCGCGGCCGGCTATGGTCTGCGCTTCGCCGACAGCCGGGAGCTGTGGGCGGTCATCACGGGCGCGGCCGTGGTCTCGGTCGGCACGGCGCTCGCCTACTCCGCCCTGCCCATGCTGATCATGCGGGCGGTGCCGCTGGAGCAGACCGCCGCGGCGAACGGCCTCAACGTCCTCATGCGCACCATCGGGCAGGCCCTGTGCAGTGCGGTGGTCGCCACCGTGCTGGCCCAGCACACCCGCCTGTTCGCCGACACGGCGGGCGTGGCCGTGGCGGCGCCGACCCTGTCCGGGTACCGCCTGGCGTTCGCCGCGGCAGGCGCGGTTGCGCTGCTGGCCTGCGCGGCCGCCTGCCTCATCCCGCGCCGTCCGCGCCCCGCGCCGTCCCCCCTCCAGGAGACTGAACAAGATGCCCGACCCGAGCTCCGCCTCCCCGCGCAGCGCCCGTCCGCGAACGACCTCCAAGAACCCGCCGACACCGCCGCCGACGCCCGCCCCGGACCGGCCGGCACGACCGCGTGACGCCGACGCCCGCCGCGCGGACATCCTCGCCGCGGCCCGGCGCGCCTTCGCACGCCACGCCTACGCCGACACCACCATCGCCGCCATCGCCGACGACGCGGGCGTCAGCCCGGCGCTCGTGATGAAGTACTACGGCACCAAGGAACACCTGTTCACCCAGGTCTTCACCTTCGACGCCGACGCCACCGCCCTCTTCGACGCCCCCCTGGACCGCCTCGCCCGGCACATGGTCCTGCACCTGCTCGCCACCCAGCGCGGCCAGACACGCGACCCGATCCTGCGCATCGCCTTCTCCCGCCACCACCTGGAGCTCGGCGGCCAGGCACGAGCCAACTTCCGCACGCAGGTCATCGACGCCCTCGCCGCCCGCCTCCCCGGCCCGGACGCCCCGCTGCGAGCGGAGATGGCCGTCGGCGTGCTGCTCGGCCTCGGCGCCCTCTACGCGACCGTCCAAGCCGACCGGCTCACCCGACTGGACCCCGACGACGTCGCCGACCTGTACGTCCCCCTCCTGCAACCCCTGCTCTGCGGCGAGGCCCCGACGGGCCGCTGACCACCACGGGATCGGCCGGCCCCCGCCGGGGGCGTGTCAGTGTGACCTTGCGTAAGTGCCGTGGGGTCATCGGCTGCTGACCGGTCCTCGAAGAACAGCGAGAACCGGTCAGCGGAACGCCCTGCGGGTGCCGGTCCGTGCCGTGGCAGACTCGGCCGCATGACTTCCTCCCTGCCCGAGCCGGACCAGCAACTCTCCGACCCCAGCGAGCTGCTGCTGGACTATCTCGACTACTACCGGTCCGTGGTCGGCGCCAAGGTCGAGGGCATGTCCGACGCGGAACTGCGCGTCAGTCGGCTCCCTTCCGGGTGGACCCTGATCGAGTTGCTGAAGCACCTCGTGCACATGGAACAGCGCTGGCTGCGCTGGGGCTTCCGGGGCGAGCAGGTCGCGGCGCCCTGGGGCGACCGCGGGCCGGCGGACCGCTGGTACGTCGGGCCGGAGGAGACGGCCGCCGACCTGATGGCCGCGCTGCACTCGGGCGGCGAGTACACCCGGGCCGTCGTGTCGGGTACGCCGCTGTCCACCGTCGCCGCAGCCGGCGGCCGTTTCCCGGACGACGGCACCGCGCGGCCCACCCTGGGCTGGATCCTGTTCCATGTCCTGCAGGAGTACGCCCGTCACGCGGGCCACCTGGACATCGTCCGAGAACTCGTCGACGGCGTCACCGGCGAATAGCCACCGGCCTGCCGGGACCGGTCAAGATGTCGCCCGCGCCCTGGTAGGCGAATACCTCGATCGAGAACAACTCGCCGGGCTTGACGGCGAGTTGTCCCGAGCCCTGGGTGAATACGGTGCCGTGGTCGAGTCTGCCGGTGGTCGTCCGGTGGATGGCCACCGCGCCCAGGGTGGCAGGCAGCCAGGCCCACGGCCACCGTCAGCGGGACTCGGCGCCACCGCGTCCTCACGGGGTCGCCCATGAGAATCTCCCCCGATATCCCGTCATGCAGCCCGAAGATCGCCGGACAGCATAGCGGCCGTTCCGCCCCCTCCGGCCGACCAGAACCCCACTGCCCGCGCCGGGGGTGAGACCGGGCTGCTCCGAGTGGCGCCGACGGGTGGTGGACGTCCGTCCGCGAACGCAGGCTGGCCGTGCGGTGTCCGCCCGGACCGTGCGGCGGCGGGCGCGGCACCGCGGCGGCGTCCCGGACGGGGCGGCCGGGTGCGTCAGAGAGACGGGATCTCATGGTTCATCAGGACACCGGTCCGGGTTGCCTGCCGTCCGTTCGCGGGATCGGCGGGTTCGTACGAAGGCGGACGCGGTACCGGTGGCGGACGCGGTACCGGTGCGCAGGGCGCCGCTCCCGGGGCGCGCGCACGGGGGCGGCGCTGGTCGCCGCCGGTCTGGCCTTCCTGGGTGCAGTCGGGCCGATGCCGAGCAGTGCCCTGTCGGCGCCCGTCGGTGAGCCCTGGCCGGGAGCTCGGGCGCACTTCGTGTCCGGGCCCTGCCCGGAGACACCCGAGCCGGTCCCCGGGCGGTGCGGGTTGCTGGAGGTGCCGGAGAGCCGCACCCACCACCGTCACCACGGGCGGACGATCCGGCTGGCCGTGGCGATCATCCCGGCCACGTCGGCGACGCCGGCCCAGGACCCGGTGGTGTTCATGGAGGGGGGTCCCGGCGGCGACGCGTTCGGGAGCGTCCCCTTCCTGATCGATGCCGGGGTGAACCGGGACCGCGATCTGATCGTCATGGCCCAGCGCGGGACGCTCCACGCGCAGCCGGCCCTCACCTGCCCGGAGATCGACCGGTTCTCCGTGGAAGCCGTCGCGCTGCGCTACGACGCCCCGTCGACCGGGCGGCGCCTGGTGGGCGCGGCGAAGGAGTGCCGGGACCGGCTGACGGCCGACGGCGTCGACCTCAGCGCCTACAACACCACCGAGAACGCCGCGGACTTCGCCGATCTGCGCAGGGCCCTGGGCATCGACCGGTGGAACGTCTACGGGTACTCCTACGGCACCGAGCTGGCCCTCACCTACCTGCGCCTCCACCCCGAGGGGATCCGCTCGGTGGCGATCGACTCGGTCGTGCCCCCGCAGATCGTGAGCCTGCCGTGGACCTGGGACAGCGCCCGGGAGGGGATCGGCGCGATCCTCGCGGCGTGCGCGGCCCAGCCCGACTGCGAGCGCCGCTACCCGAACCTCCCGGACACCCTGACGGAGCAGGTCCGGCGACTGGAGGCGCACCCCCTGAAGCTGACGGCCCAGCCGCCGAGCGGGGGCGACCCGGTGGAGGTCGTCCTCGACGGCGGCGCGATGGTGAACCTGCTGGTCGCCAACACCGTCAAGGCCGTCGACGTCCCCGCCGCGCTCGACGAACTCGCCCGCGGCAACCCGGAGCGGTTCGCGCGGGCCCGCGCCGCCGACGCGGTGGGCGCCATCGGCGAGTTCGGCCACGGCCTGACGCAGTCGGTGGCCTGCAGCGAGTGGGTCCCCGGCTTCTCGGAGTCCGACCTGCTGGAGACCGGGCGCCAGGCCTTCCCCGGGTGGCCGGACCGGGTGCTGGCCCAGGCACCGCAGCTTCCCTTCGAACACCACCTGTGCCGCGCCTGGGACGTCCCGGACCGCACCGCGATCCAGCGGGTGGCCACCGTCAGCGACGTGCCGACGCTCGTCGTCTCCGGAACCTTCGACTCGAAGACCGGCGCGAGCTGGGGGCCGTTCACGGCCCGGACGCTGTCCCGCTCGACCACCGTACGGATCCCCGGCATCGGCCACTGGGTGGTCCCCCAATCGCCCTGCGCGCAGAGCGTCCTGGCCTCCTTCCTCACGCATCCGACCGCGCCCGACACCGGCTGCGTGGCCGGGCTCTCCCCCAAACCGTTCACCATCACCCCCGACCCGGAGACCGCATGATGTCCATCCGCCCACCTCACCACCGGCGCACCGCGCGACGGCTCCTGGCCACGCTGGCCGGCGCCACGGCCGGCGTCCTCGTCACCGGCCTCGCCGTCGTGCCCGCCCAGGCCGACACCGGCGCCACGGAGCGCCTCGGCACGGTCGCCCGGACGGTGGGCCACGCCCACTTCCAGCCGGGCCCCTGCCCACGGACGGCGGACCCGGCTCCCCCGGTCAAGCGGCCCCGCTGCGGAACGCTCACGGTGCCCGAGAACCGCTCCCGGCACGACGGGCGGACGATCACCCTCGCCGTCGAGATCGTGCCCGCGGCCGCGAAGAGACCGGCGCCCGACCCGATCGTGTGGCTCGCCGGCGGGCCGGGCGACGACGCGGTCTCCGAGATCCAGCTGGCGCTCAACGGCAACCTGAACCGCGACCGGGACGTGATCTTCATGTCCCAGCGGGGGACCTACTCCGCCGCCCCGCAGCTCACCTGCCCGAACATCGACGAGTTCAACGCGCGCGCCCTCAACCTCGTCTACGGCGCGCCGTCCACCGGGCGCCTGCACGTCGAGGCGACACAGGCCTGCCGCGACGAACTGGTGGGCCGCGGGGCCGACCTCAGCGCCTACAACGGCACCGAGAGCGCCGCCGACTACGCCGACCTGCGCGAAGCGCTGTGCATCGACCAGTGGAACGTGTTCGGCATCTCCTACGGCACCGACCTGGCCCTGCTCTACATGCGCCTGCACCCGGAAGGCATCCGGTCGGTCGGCATCGACGGCGTCCTGCCGCCGTCCCTGGCGGGCGGGGCCGTCACCTGGAAAGCCGCCCGGGAAGGCACCGACGGCCTGTTCAAGGCCTGCGAGCAACAGGCCGCCTGCAACGACCGCTACCCCGGCCTGAAGGCCACCTTCGAGCGCCTCGTCGGCGAACTCGAAGCGCAGCCGGTCACCACCACCGTCACCGTCCCGGGCCAACCCGGCCCGGTGGAGGTCGTGCTGGACGGCGGAGTCCTGGTGAACTGGCTGGTCTCCGCCACCCACGTGGCGGCCGGAGTGCCCCGCTCCATCGACGAGCTGGCCCACGGCAACCCGCAGCGGATCGCCGAACAGTGGGCCGGGGGCAAGCTCAGCCCGCAGGCCATCGGCAGGACCTCCCACGGGCTCGCGTACGGCATCTTCTGCAGCGAGTGGACGCCGTTCGAGAGCCAGGCCGACGTGATCGAGGGCGGGCGGCGCGAGTTCCCGTCGTTCCCCGACTCGGTGCTCGCCAACGCGCCGCTGCTCGCCTTCCTCCACGCGGACTGCCGGGCCTGGGACGTTCCCGCGGCGCCGGCCTCGATCCGGGACGTGACACACAGTGACATTCCGTCCCTCGTCCTGTCCGGCGGGTTCGACGCCCAGACCGCACCGAGCAGCGGGCCGTACGCCGCAAGCACGCTGAGCCGGTCCACCGAGGTCACGGTCCCCTACGTCGCCCACGTGGTCTTCGCCGACTCGCCGTGCGCGCAGTCGATCACCCGTTCGTTCTTCGACACCCCGACCGCCCCCGACACGGGATGCCTCGCAGGCCTCCAGCCGCCCGCGTTCGAGATCGGGGCGTAGTCGGGGCGTCGGGGCAGCCCGACCCATCGATCCCGCCGTTCGGGCGGGCGGCGCGGACCTGCCGTGGCAGGTCCGCGCCGACGCCGTCCTGCCCCCCGGTCAGGTTCGGTCAGGCCCGGTCAGGCCCGGGAGGGGCCCGCTCCTGCCCCGGTGGTCGTGATGGCCGCGGCGATCTCGTCGAGGTCGGCCGGGGTGAGGTTGACGTGGGCTGCCCCAATCCAGCCGTCGACCTGGGCGGGGGTGCGGGCACCCACGATGGTGCCGGTGATGCCGGGCCAGGCCAGGGCCCAGGCGACGGCGGTCTCGGCGAGGGTGACGTCGTGGCGCTCGGCGATCGGGCGCAGCGCGTCGGCGAGCCGGAGGTTCGCGGTGAGTCCGGTGGTGAAGTCCGCGTGCGCGGAGCGCCAGTCGTCGGCGGGCAGGTTCGCGGCGCGCCCGGCGGTGAACGCGCCGGTCAGGAGCCCGGATTGGAGCGGGGAGTAGGCGATGACGCCGGCGCCGTGGGTTTCGGCCCAGGCGATGTCGAGGGCGGCGGTGCGGTTGATCGCGGAGAACGGCGGCTGGATGGCGTCCACGTGCGCGATGCCTTCGGCGGCGTCGAGTTCCGCGACGGCGTGGTTGGACAGGCCGATCGCGCGGACCTTGCCCTCGGCTTTCAGGCCGGCCATGGTCTGCCAGTACTCGGCCAACGGCGTCGCGTTCGGGGACACCGCCCCCGTGCCGTGGCCGGTGTACTCGAGGGACTCGCCGGTGTCGGGGTAGTGCACCTGGTACAGGTCGATGCGCTCGACGCCCAGGCGGCGCAGGGAGTCCTCGACCTCGCGGCGCACGCTGGCGGCCTTCATGATCCGGCGCGGGGACGCGGTGGGGTCGGCCGGGTCCCAGACCAGCCCGGCCTTGGTGAACACGAAGGGCCGGTCCGCTTCGGGGAGATCGGCGATGGCCTTGCCGACGAGCTCCTCGGAGTGCCCGAGGCCGTAGACCGCGGCGGTGTCGATCCAGTTGACTCCCCGCTTCAGGGCGTGGCGGATCGCGGCGACGGACTCGGCGTCATCGCTCGCGCCCCAGCCGAACGCCCAGCCGGAGCCGGACACCGCCCACGACCCGAAGCCGAGCCGGGTGATGTCCATGTCCGTGGTGCCCAGGCGTCGGGTGGGCAGGCTGTCATGCGTCATGCCGGTGTGCTCCTCGGTCCTTTGGGTCCTTGCATTCGGTGTTCTGCTCGTGGTCCCCGCCGCTGCTGCTGCTGCTGCGGCTGCTGCTGCTGCTGCCGAACGGGAACGTGCCTGGTCGGACGTCACGTCAGATCGCGCAGCGGGACGCGGACGACGGAGTAGGGCAGGTGCGGATCGGTGACGGCCCACTGGAAGTTGACGGCGAGGATCGCGTCGCCGTCGAAGGCCCCGGTGGAGGGCCGGTCGAGCAGTGGGTTCGTCGCGCGCCGTTCGAGGGCGCCGGAGGCGTACCCGGCGTCGAGCCGGACGACGTCGACGATGCTGTGGTTGTCGCCGATGTGGTCGACGCTGCTGAGCGCGTACAGCGTGTGCCCGCGCATCAGCAGGCCGTCGCCGGTGACGCCCGCGCCACCGAGGTCGATCCTGCGGATGTCCTTGGTGCGGCGGTCGATGCGGTACAGGGCGCTGTCGTTGTCATGCGCGACGATGACGTACCGCTGGTCCGGCGTGACGACGATGCCGTTGAGGTTGAAGCCGCCGCGGAAGACGATCGGGGTGCCGGCGAACTCCTCGAACACCGGCAGCCGGGAGGTGGCCGGGGCGTGACCGCCGAGTTGGTCGGCGGCGATCCGGTACAGGCGCGGCTGCACCGAGTCGGTGACGTAGACGTCGCCGTCGTCGGCGACGGTCAGATCGTTGAGGAAGCCCGCGGTCGGGCCGGCGTCGGAGGTCAGGCCGGCGTGGGAGGTCAGGCCGGTGTCGAAGGTGTGCAGCAGCTTGCGGGTGTGCGTGTCGTACACCCACACCTTCCCGGTGGAGCCGCCCGCGATGATCAGGCGTCCGTGCGCGTCGACCTTCATCCCGACCGCGGTGGCACGCCCGTCGGCGCCCGGCGCCAGGAACGGCTCGACGGCCCCGGTGCGCAGGTCACCCCGGTAGACGGCACCGTCACCGGTGCTCCCGGTGTAGAAGTACGGCTGGTACGGGTCCCGGGCGATCCCCTCCGGACCCGCGTCGGTTCCCGGGATGGCCCACACCGTCGGGCGATGGGCGGCAGGGGGACGCCGGTCCTCCGGTGCCGCCGCGGCGAGGGGCGCGGCGGCCGTGGCGACAGCGCCGATGACGGTCGCGAGGGCGAAGGCGCGGAGCATGGTGCGAGATGTACGCATGGTGTGCTTTCGGTTCGTCGGAGTGCTGCGGACCGACGCTTACGCTCGCACTCCCGGATCCGCCGGGGGAAAGGCCGAATGCGCAATGCGGTGATGCACGGATCGCATCACCACGTGCCGCACGTCCGGGAGATACTCGCCCTCATGACCACGGCGAACGCGGACCAGGAACGACCGCCGGGGAGGCTGGTACAGCTCCCCCAAGCACCCGACGCGATCGAACTGCGTCATCTGCGGGCGTTCGTCGCGGTCGCCACCGAACTGCACTTCGGCCGGGCCGCCGCACAGCTGTACGTGTCGCAGCCCGCACTGAGCCGGCAGATCCGCTCACTCGAACGCCTCGTCGGCTGCGACCTGCTGCGCCGTTCCACCCACCAGGTGGAGCTCACCCTGGCCGGAGCAGCGCTGCTCGACCGCGCCCGCCGGGTCCTCGACGATGTCGACGAGGCGGTCTCGGCAACCAGGCGGATCGGCGGTGAACTCGCCGCCCGCATGGCCCAGTACTGGGAGCCGGTCGGTGACGCGACGGACCGGGAGCTGCTGGCGCTGCGCACCGCGTACGAGGCGCTGCACGCACAGTTCGCGCCGCCGCCCGAGGTGACCGTGCGGCCCGTCAACTCCGACGGCGTCCCGTCCCTCCTGCTGACGCCGCCGAACGAGGCGAGCGCCACGGTTCTGTTCCTGCACGGCGGCGCGTACGTCAGCGGATCCGCCTTCGGCTACCGGCCGTTGGCCGGTGCCCTCGCCACCGAGTGCCAGGCCGGCATCCTGCTGCCCGACTACCGTCTTGCGCCCGAGCATCCGTATCCGGCGGCGGTCGAGGACGCGCTGAGTGCCTATCTCTGGCTCGTGGAGCGCGGGACCACGCCAGGGGAGATCACCGTCGTCGGGGACTCCGCCGGCGCGCACCTGACCCTGTCCGTCCTCCTCACCCTCAGGCAGCGGCAACTGCCGCTGCCCGGCCGCGTGGTGCTGCTCTGCCCGGGCGTCGACCTCGCAGGCCGCGTCCTGGACGACGAACCGCAGGAACCCCAGCCCGCGGCCCTGACGGCGGAAGCGCTGCGGCGACGATTCATCACCGACTACCTTGCCGGCCACCCGACGGACGATCCCGTCGTCCGCCCGCTGACGGCCGACCTGAGCGGCCTGCCGCCGATGCTCGTCCAGGCGGGCACCGGCGACCCCCTTCTCGCGGACGCGCGCCAACTGGTGGACCGTGCACGCGAAGACGGTGTCGATGTCCGCCTGGAGCTGTACCCGGTGGCCACCCATGACTTCCACATCTTCTGGTCGTTCCTGCCCGAAGCCGCCGACGCCCTCCACCATGCGGGCCGCTTCATCCGGAACACCACCCACAGGCTCTCCCGCCCGACGGCGACCGGGACGACTCCCGGCAGCTGAACTCGGCGCCCGAGCACGCATCGACGAACCGTGCCGAGCAAGCAGGGCCGAGCCGGGCTGGGCCGAGCGGGGCCGGGCCGGGCCGAAGCTCAGTTCCCCGTCGGCGCCGGGTCCTTCGCCGGCCCGGCGAGGTGCTCGGGTTCGAGTACGAAGACCGGGATCACGCGGTGGGTCCTCTCCTGGTACTCGGCGTACGGCGGATACGCGGCGACCGCGCGCTGCCACCACCGGGCCCGCTCGTCCCCGGTGAGCTCACGGGCCCTCATGCCCCGGCGTTCGGAGCCGTCCTGGAGATCCACCTGCGGGTCGGCCTTGAGGTTGAAGTACCAGGCCGGGTGGCGTGGGAAGCCGCCCTTCGAGGCCACCGCCGCGTACCGCCCCTCGTGCTCCACGCGCATCAGCGGAATCTTGCGGATCCTGCCGCTCCTCGCGCCGCGCATCGTGACGATGACGACCGGCAGGCCCGTGTCCCAGAGCGTTGCGCCCTGTGCGCCACCCGAACTCTCGTACAGCTCGACCTGTTCGCGCACCCACTGCGCCGGACTCGGCTCGTACTCGCCCTCAAGAGGCATCGCATTCACCCCATCGTCGTGCACGGATCATGTCGGGACATTCCAACACAAGCCTCGCGCCACAGGGAGACCGCCGCTCCCGCCCTGCCGACGACTTCACGTGCGACGGCAAGGTTCCGGTGTCACACCTGGCCTTGTGTCTGCGCAGGTTGTGTCTGCGCAGGTCAGGACATCTCCCGGCAGCAAGGTCGAAGGAGACAGGACAGCGTACGGTCACAAAACCGAGTACCGGTTACGCACGCCGGTAGTACCCCGGTCTGGGTCAGCTCCTTGAGGGCCTTGCGGATCGTCCCGCGCCCCTGCGGGCTGGAGTCCGCCATGTGCCGGCCGTCCTCGCGCCAGCCGTCGGGGCGGGAGAGGAGGTCACCGAGGAGGCCGCGGGCGGTGTAGGTCAGCCGCCGGTCCTACAGGAAGATGTTGGGCACTAGGTGAAGTTGCGCACGTGGACGCTCCGAGGGACGCGCATCGGGCGTGTGGCTCCTGTTGCCGGACCCCGGAGCGTTGGCGCGCTGCCGGGGTCAACTGTTTTCGGTTGGGCTGCGGGCGGCCGGGGAGGTCACGCTCGTACCGGTCGGCGCAGCTGTAGAGCTTTGCCACAGCCCGTCGTAGGCCGGGCATGCTGCCCTGGGAGGTGAAGTGGGCCCCACAGTCTCAGGCGCAACAACCTCGACCGGCATTGTCGCGAGTCGTCAACTGTCGCTCTGTGGACCGGTGAGGTTCTTGGTGAGCCATTCCAGGGACATCGGGACCAGCTTCTCGAAGTCCGTGGTTTTGTGGTTGCCGCCGGGCTGCTCGTAGTACTCGACGGTGGTCGGGGGGACAGCCTTGGCGACCCAGGCCTTGACCAGGTTGACCTCGTAGGGGGTACCGCCGCCGGCAGTGGCGAGCATCTTGACGGCGGCTTTGCTGGTGGCGATCAGCTTGTCGGGACCGTTGGCGACCTGCTCGGCCTCGTGGCCCTTCCAGAGCAAGGAGTCCGCCTTGAAGTCGCCGTCGATCGGTACGGCGGCCTTGTAGAGGTCGGGGTGCTGCAGGGCCAGCTTGGCGCTGCAGTCCGCGCCGCTGGAGGCGCCCATCAGGCCCCAGCTGTCGGGACCTTTGAGGGTACGGAAGTTGGCGCGAACGAAGTCCGGGATGTCCTGGGACAGCCAGGTGCCCATCTTGGGCTGGCCGGGTATGTCGGAGCAGTCCAGGGACCGGTGCTCGTCAGCCGTCAGGTTCTGCACCGGCATGATCATGATGAAGGGGTGCGCCTTCTGTTCCTGGACGAGCTGGGCGTCGATCTCCTGGATCGGCAGCTGGTTGTCAGTCCAGGTGTTGTAGCCGTTGCTCTGACCGCCCGCGTAGAGGGTGAGCACGGGGAAGCCGAACTTGGCATACCCCGGGTCGCTGTACTGCGGCGGCAGCCAGACCCAGACCTGGGCGGAGACGCCGGACTTCTTGCCCGCCAGGGTGGTCATCATGATCGGGCCGGCCTTGGTGTCGCGGGCCTTCTTCAGGTCGGTGGCCGGGCCGGTCGGCATCATGACCTTGGAGTCCTTCGGCGGCGTGCTGCTCGCCGCGGCGGAGGGCGTGGACGGGGTGCCCGCCGCCGCGTTGTCACCCGCCCTGGGATCGGCAGCCTGCTTGCCGCCACCGCTGCAGGCCGCCAGGGCGGAGCACAGTGCGAGCGCGGTGATACCGGCCAGGACCGCACGGGCGCGGGTGGGGTGTGACTGGGGCTGCTGCATGGTGAAAGCTCTCCGATCGATATCAGGCCCGGCCGTTGCCGGTACCGAGCAGTGGTCCCGGGTCCGCCCGACCTCAGGACGATTGGGTGTGGGCACGGGCGTCCGCGGTCCAAGGCCAGGAGCCCAACGGCGAAGACGTCCCGCCCGCCGCGGTCCGCCGACATCCTGGCGGGCGGGCTCACCCCGCACCCAGGCGTCGCGGTCTGCCGCGCGCGGCGGGAAGCCGGTTGCCGGCCTTGAGGGCCGTCCGCTCCAGTGGGGTGCACCGAGCGCGCGCAAGCGAGCGCGCCCCGCGGCCGGGCCGTCGTCAGCGGGGCGGGATGATCCCGGTCAGCCACTTGAAGGTCGGGACGACCAGCGGCTTCCAGGTCGATGTCAGGTGCGCGCCGGTGGTCTCGAACGGGGTGACGGTGGTCGGGCTCTTCGCGGCCTGCTGGAGGGCGGTCGCGTCCTCCAGTCCGTCGCCCCGCTTGCCGGTCACGTAGAGCGCGACGTTCGGGGGGGTCGCGGCATGGGTGAGGATGTGGAGCGGGTTGGCGCTGTCGCGCAGCTTCGGGTCCTTGGCGGTCAGTGAGTCGGGCTCGCCGGCCGGGTCGTTGTAGCCGGACATGCTGATCGCGGCGCGGTACCGGTTGGGGTGGGAGAGCGCGAGGCGCAGGGCGCAGTGGGCGCCGGCCGAGTAGCCGGACAGGGCCCAGCGGTCCGCGGTGGTGTCAGCGCGGAAGTTGTCCACGATCATCTGCGGGACGTCCCGTGAGAGCCAGGTGTCGGCGTTGACCTTGCCCGGGATGTCGGCGCACCCGGTGTCGGTGCCGCCGAGGAGGGTGACGCGTGGTGAGACCAGGATGAACGGCGTCACCTGACCGGACTTCATGAGGGGTTCGAGCTGCTTGGTCGCGTCCATGGTGTCGCCGAACCAGGCGCTGGAGGATCCGGGGTATCCGACGAGCAGTTCGACCACCGGGAAGGTCTTGTCCTTGTAGGCCGGGTCGTCGTACTGCGGCGGCGTCCAGACCAGCACCTCGCCGTCGACGCCGGAGAGCCTGCCCTTGAGGTCGGCCTGCTTCACGTTGCGGGGTACCGCGTCCGAGTCGGGCGCGTGGAAGGCCTGCGCCACCTTCGGCGCGTGGGAGCCGGACGGGCCGCCGGCGGCACCCTCGCCGGCCAGGCCCTCGTCCTTCGGAGGCACGGGCACGGCCCGGACGTGGCTGGCGGTGCCCAGCAGGTCGCCCCAGCTGTCGTAGAGCTGGTTCTCGTCGTTGACGATCACGAAGACCATGGCCACGGCGGTGAACTGGCAGAGCAGCACGGTGCCGAGGTAGGAGAGCGCGCGCAGCGGCGTGCGCCGTCGTTGCGCCGTACGTCCCGCCCCCAAGAGGGGTCCTCTGCCCAGCCATTGCGCCATGGCCAGCGCTATGGAGGCCGCAAACAGCACGACGGTGAGGACGAGGAAGGGACTGCCAGTCAGGTTCATCGCGTTCGTGCCCGGTTTCTGTGCCGCCCGGGCCCGTGTGCCCGGTCGCATGGGAGACAGCATGGAACGGCCGTTCGGTTGCCGTTTTCTGGGAGTTTCCTGGGAGCTGTCGAGGGCCTGCCCCCTGGCGGACGTCGACCACGGCGCGGGCGACGCGGTAAACGGCGAAGCGGAGCACGCCCTCGACCGCCCGGCCAGGTCGTCCGAGGTCTTCGTCATCGAGGCCGCCACTGCGGGGCCGGGGCCCCGGACAGCCCTGCCACGTGATCACCGTTGCCGAGCGACTACCACCGCCCTGCTTGGCCTCGCGCGGTGAGCCACCGGCCGACCTGGCCTACTTGGCCTACTTGGGGAACAGCGAGTCCCCGGTGACCGTGCGGGTGGTGCCGTCGGCGAGGGTGAGGGTCACCGACTCCGGCACGCCACCGTTGTTGTGGTCGGAGCCGGGCCACCATGCGGTCCAGCGGCCGTCCTGCACGGTGACCTCGAAGGTTCGCCCGGCGTCCTTCATGGTTACCGCCTTGACGTCGGCTCCGACGAAACCCTCTGCGTAGTTGAACGTCGCCGAACCGCTGCCGTGGGAGCCGCCCGTGTCATAGGTGATCACATCGCGCGCAACGGGCTTCACGGCACCGACCGCCATCGACAGCCCACTGTTCTTCGAGGCGACGTAGCAGAGCATCACGGTGCCACCGCGGGCGACCACCATGGAGGTGACCTTGCCGCGGAGGTCCGCGTTGGTGATCGTGACGGGCTCGCCGGCGCCCGGCATCCCCTCCAGGCACCACTTCAGGGTGGAGGCGCCCCGGCCGGTGGAGGTGTCCACGGGGGTCGGGGTGCTGGTCCAGCTGGAGAGCTCGACGGAGCTCAGCGGCCCGCTGTTCGCCCGGTCGTACAGCGTCACGCCCGCCACAGCCGTGCCCACGGCGAGGGCACCGGCGAGCGTGAAGGCCAGCCGTCGTCGCAAGCGCGGCCTGGCGGGCTGCCTGGTGGGCGAGGTGGCGGGGGTGTCGAGTTCGATCCGGCTCATCAGGCGCTCCCGATGTAGGGCGTGGCGTCCTGGCGGGAGGTCGCGCTCGGCCGGCACGGGCAGTCGCCCGAGCAGTTCGGCGCGCTCGACCGGATCCGGCCGCTGGTCGGCGTTCACTGGTGTGCCTCCTGGGGGGACAGACCCGCGGTCGCGGGCCCACTCTTCATCTGGTGCGGGGCGAAGTCGGGTTCCCTCTTTTTCCGCGGAGTCTTGCGGGCGGCCGCCTCGGTGAGGCGATGCAGCTTGGCCCGGGCACGGGAGAGCCGGGAACGGACCGTGCCCACCGGTACGCCGAGGGCCTCGGCGGCCTCCAGATAGTCCAGGCCCGCCCACACGCACAGGGCCAGCACCTCACGGTCCGGCCGCCGCAGCCGCGCAAACGCTTCCTGCAGGGCGGCGATCCGCGCCGCGTCGTCGATCCGCCCAGCCACCTCCTCCGCGAAGTCGGGGAGGCCCTCGGGCACGGGCGGCAATTGGGCCATCACTTGCCAGTGCCGCCGGGCGGCCCGGCGCTGGTTGCTGACCAGCTTGGTGGCGATGCCCAGCAGCCAGGGCCGCAGGGACCCGCCCTCGGCGCTGACCCGGCCGTGCTGACGCCATGCTTCCAGGAAGGTCAGCGACATCACGTCCTCCGCCGCCGACCATTCCCCGGTCAGCCGGAACGCGTGGTTGTACACCGAGCGCGCGTACGCGTCGAAGAGCTGCCCGAACGCGTCCCGGTCACCGGCACGCACCCGAGTCCGTATCTCTGGATCCGAATAGTCCACGCCCACTATCTGGTGCGACAGTTCAAGCCGGTTCCCATGACGCACATCACATGGGCTCTGGCGCTCACCGTCGGCCGGCCGGGTCTGCGCGATCGGGTGGGCGCGCCCTTGCGTTGGCCGCCTTGGAACCGATCCGACCCCCCAACCACTCTTGACGCCAAACGGTACCGATCGGTACCGTCTTGCTGTCGGTACCGATCGGTACCGTCTTCGAGGGGTCGAAACACACCGGGGGACGTCATGCAAGGATCCGTGGACAAGGACGAGTTGCTCGATCGGGTCCAGCGACAGCTGGGACGCGTGCCCAACCTCTACGCCTCCATGGCCGAGGCGCCGGCCGCCCTGGAGGGCTACCTGGCGATGCGCGACCAGCTCACCCGCGGCGTGCTGCGGGCCAGGGTCCGCGAGCAGCTCGCCCTCCTGGTCGCCCAGGAGAACGACTGCACCTACTGCGTCAGCGCGCACTCCCTGCGCGGCAGCAAACTGGGGCTGAGCGACGAGGAACTGCTCGCCACCCGCGACGCCACGGACACCGACCCGCACACCCGGGCCCTGCTGACGCTCGCCCGCGAACTCATCCGCACCCGCGGACAGATCAGCGACGAGACCCGCGCCCTGATCAGCGCGGCCGGCGTCACGGACGCGGAAGCCGGCGAGGTGGTCGCGCACGTGGCGCTCAACACGCTCTCCAACTACTACAACCACCTGGCGCGTCCGGAACTGGACTTCCCCGAGGTGAAGGCATGAGTGACGACTGGAACGAGGCGTCCGTCGAACTGGTCGCCGGCTACACGGTGGTGAACGCGGACGGCAAGCCGACCTCCTCGGTACCGCAGGCACTGGTTTCCCTCCAGGGCGGCTTCGCCAAGCTGCGCCTGCCGGGCACCGAAACGGTGCAGGTCGTCTCGGCCCCGGCCGTCCGCCTGATCACCCTGCACTCCGCCTGAACCCGCCGGTCCGACGCCGGCGGCCTGACCCCGGCGGTCTGAACCCGGCCGCCGCCGGATACCTGCGGCTGCACGGCCGCCCGGGCCGGGATCCCGGTGCCGACACCCGAACCACCGCACCTCCCCCGGCGCCGCACACGAACCGATGCGGCCTCGCCTGCTACACGCCGTACCCGATCGGCCGGGTGAAGCGCCTGACCGCCCTCGGCCGGACCGGCCCCGACCGGACGGGCGACCCGAAGGGCCACGGCACCCACGTGGCGGGCTCGGTTCTCAGCCCTCCCGGGCAACGGCGAGGGGGCCGGCGGCCAGGCGGGCAACCCGGCGGGCAGCCGGGCGGGCTTCGTCGACGAGGCGGAGCTGGAGCAGGACAAGGAACGCAGTTTCCACGTCCCCGTCCCCGACGCCGGCCACACCCTGAAGATCACCCTGGTCTGGACCGACCCGCCCGGCGCCGCCCTGCAGAACGACCTCGACCTGATCGTCCGCGCCGGCGGCACGGAACGCCACGGAAACATGGGCACCGACCCCGGCTTCGACCGCGCGAACAACGTCGAACAGGTCCACTGGGACGGCATCCCGGCCGGCGACGCCGAGATCGTCGTCCGCGCCCACCGCATCACCAAGTTCACCCAGCCCTACGCCGTGGCCTGGCACATCGACTGACGCCGGCTGACGCCTCTTCGGCCTCCTACTCCTCAGGGGTCGGCCTCCCCCGCGAGGGTGAGCCGCTCCGTGCTCAGGGCGGATGTGCCGTCCTTCCCCTCGCTGCGATCTTCGATTCAGCAAGGTGCGCTGACGGGATCGGCGGACGAAGAGACCGTCCGCGCCGACCGGGCGTCCGGACCGGGAGGACCCCTCATGACCGCTCGCTCGTTTCTGGCAGGGCTGCACGGCCGGACAGCGGCTGGAGTGCCCCGTTGGGCGGTGCGGGTCGCCTACGCGATCACGCTGACCGTACTGCCCGCCGGGCTCTGGCGGGTCCTGAGCGTCGACCTCCGGATCCCGCTGATGGATGCCCCGAGCGACGGCCGCCCGCCGCCGGACTGGTTCGGCTTCGAATGGTGGTACGTCATCGGGCTGAGCGCGGTCAGTGAGGCGCTGGCGTTCCTGGCGGTCGGTCTGGTGAGCGGGTGGGGCGAGGTGTGGCCCCGGTGGATCCCCTGGCTGGGCGGCCGCCGGGTGCCGATCCTCGCCGCGGTCATCCCGGCCGGCCTCGGCGCGACGTTCAACACCCTGCTCTGGCCGTACGCGATGACCATGATCTCCTTCGGTCGCAGGATCGACGGCGGCGTCGACCCCGGGGTGGGCTCACACGGCTGGCAGGCGTTCGTCTTCTACGCGTCGTACTGGCCGCTGGCCGCCTGGGGGCCGCTGCTCGGCATCCTCACCGTGCACTACTACCGCCGTCGCCGCGCTGCCGAGTCCGCCGCCGCGGATGTCCCCCGCAAGATCGAGGCGGCGCTCGACCCGGCATGACGGCCCGTCGGGGCGGGTGGTGATGGCCGCGGCTGTGGGGCGGGATGGCCGGTTCCGGCTCATTGCCCTCCCTGCGCCGGGTAGGACGGCGCTGACGACGCCCACCCCGCGACCGCTGGACCGACGACGCGATCGCGGGACGCGAGGGACGCCTCAAGACCCTGACCACCGGACTGACCGACTACGCCGGCAACATCGTCAAGCGGTACATCTGCGGTACATCTTCGGGGGTGCCTTCGTGGAGCGCATCTGCCTCGACGGCTGTGTTCGCGAGTTCCGACAGCAGATGTTCACCAGTTTCGGCAGCACCCCTGGGCCTCGCAGAGTCGAACAGCCTGGGCTTACCGATCCAGGTATGCCTGGTCGCGTGCCCGACGAGAGCGACACCGCCTCCACGACCAAGCTCGAAGTCGCGCTGCCGACCGATCACCCGGTGGCCTCGGTCGCCACCGAGCCGATCCCCGGCTGGACGGACACGACGGAGAAGACCAAGCTCGCCAGCCCGATCAAGACCGACGACGGCGACGAGATCACCGAAGCCGTCTCCAAGATCACCTGGACCGCGGGCGCCGGGACGAAGATCGCCCCCGGCCAGTTCCAGGACTTCCGGATCTCGCTCGGCCCGTTGCCCACGGACACCGACAAGCTGGTCTTCAAGGCCCTGCAGACCTACGACGACGGCAACGTCGTGCGGTGGATCGACGAGAGCACCCCGGGCCAGGCCGAGCCGCAGCACCCGGCCCCGGTCCTGGCGCTCACCAAGGCCGCCGCGGGCGGCGACGGCGACCACGCGGCGGCGGCCGGTTCGCAGGCGGCGCCGGCGGCGGGCGGGTCCTCGTCCTCGTCCGACAGCACCGCCCGGACACTGGGCATCGTGGGCATCGTCGTCGGCGTGGCCGGGACCGCCTTCGGCGTGCTGAGCCTGCGCCGCTGCAGCAGCAAGCAGTCCTGACACCACCCCGGGCGGGCGCCGAACCGGGCGCCCGCCCGGGCAAAACAAGCCGTGGGCTCCTGGTCCTGCCGAACACCCTTTCCCTCCAAGGCATCTCGACTACGCTCACCGTCGTCATGGCCAAGATCGACCGAGGGGGGTACACCCATGCCGTACGAGACCGGCGCGAAGGTGAAGCTGACCAGGGACACGCAGGTCACCTCAGGCGACCCAGCGGCCAGGACCGGCGTCCCCGGTCCGCTGTTCCTGGCCGAGGGCTTGGGGGGCGTCGTCACGGGCGTGACGAAGGAAGCCGGCGGCGTGGCCCAGGACCACCTCGCGAGCTTCGATCAGCAGATCCGCGGCACCCGGCTCGACGGCTTCGCGGCCCACCTGGTCGAGGACCTCCGTCAGCAGGTCATCCGGCACGGAGCGTTCGACGGCGCAGTCGGCGCTCGGATCAGATACCGGGTGCGCTTCGAGAACGGGTTCGTCCTCGACGGTCTGGAAGAGGACTGGCTGACCAAGGCCTGAGTGTCCGCCGAGGCCCCCGCCGGCCGGGCCGGCGGGGGCGTCGCGGTCTCGCCCAGTGCGTGCGGCCGCCCTCAGCCCGGGTAGGTGATCGAGCCCAGCGGCGGGCAGGGGATGAGAAAAGTGCCGACGCCGGGGCGTTCGACGAAGGCCCGGGCCGCGCCGGCCTGCAGGCGGTGGGATTCCAGGTCGTCGGCGTGCCAGGCGTCGCGCCTGGCCCGGGAGTAGTCCCACGTGTCGTCGATGAGGCTGAGGCTGACATTGCCCGAGCTGCGCTGGAGGTCCGCCTTCACGGCGGCTTGCTGGAGTGCGGTCTGGGTCGCGGCGACGTCGATGCGGGTGATCAGGACGCCGAGGGTGTTCGGTTCGCGGGTCGGCATGGGGGCCTGCGGGAGCAGGGACACCCCGGTGTCGAGGCGGCCTATGTTGTCGACGCCGGCTCGCTGGGCGTCCCTCATCATGATCTGCGCTTCCCGGTGCAGCCAGAAGAGCTCGTCGAGGTCGGCCGGGGTGATGCGCATCCGCTGGTACAGGGCCTGGAATCGGGGGTCCCGGTGCAGCGGGAGCATGGGGGCCATGTGGAGCACCACGCAGTCGTTGAAGCCGCCCGACACCGCGGCCTCGAGGTGGAGGATGGCCGGTTCCGCCTGCCCCTGTGCGCACGCCAGCCCACCGAGACTCGCGTGGCCCGCGGCGGCGAGCCACGCACCGTCGCGGCCGAGCGCCGCGGCACGGGCGATGACGTCGTGGAGGCCCCTGGTGCCCGCCACGGCGGCTCCCTTGGTCAGGAGTTCCACCAGCACGTCGTGAAGACGGGTGGCCAGTGAGTTGACGGTGTCGACCATGGATCTCCTCGGACCTCGGCGATGACGAGCTGTCGGGGCGTCAAGTACGTGCAGTCCCCGTGGAGATGACGGGCGGACGGGGTGAACGGTTCCTCCTCCCGCTCGGCCGTGATCACGAGTGCCGTCGGCCGTCGTGGCCGCTCGTCGTCGCGGCCGGGCCCGTGGCGCGGTGCCGGGTCAGCGTTGCAGCCACTCGTCGAGCAGCGCGGCTTCGGCTGTGCTGAGGGTGGGCAGTTCGGGCAGGAGGGTGCGGAAGGCCGCGACGACGGCCGCCGGGTCCTGGGTGGGGACGGCGGGCCGGTCCACGAGGATGGCGCGGGCGATCGCGTCGAAGGCGGCGTCGGCCAGGTGCGGGTCGCTCTGCCCTGGTGGCAGGGTCAGCAGGGTGTGGACGGTGCCGATGCCCGCCGAGCGGATGAGGTTGACGGCCCGTTCCTCGCTCACCCGGAGCCGTCCGGCGGCGGCGATTCTGTGCACGCGCTCGGCGAGGATCCGCACGCCCTCGGCCTGGGCCGGGGTGTCGCGTGCGCGGGCCGGGTCGAGCAGCAGGCCGTAGACGTACGGGTTGGCCAGGCCGAAGCCGATCTGCGTGTTCCAGCCGGCGCGGAGGTCTTCCACCGGGTCGTCCGAGGGCGCGGTGGTCTGTTTGCCGGCGACGTGTTCGGCGAAGACGTGGTCCGCGGCGGCGTCGAGCAGCTCGTCCTTGTCCTGGAAGAGGCGGTAGAGGGCCGGGGGCTGCAGCCCGGCCTCCTGGGCCACCCGGCGCGTGGTCACCGCGGCCGGCCCTTGGTCGCGCAGCAGGCCGGCCGCGGCCTTCACGATGCGGTCCCGGGTGATGTCTCGCCGCTGCGTGTTCTGTGCCATGGGGGCGATGGTATCGCGCACGCATGACCGGCGATGTTATCGCTGATATCACCGGTATCGGCACACTCGGCTGTATACGACCCACCCCCATGACACCAACGGAGCATGGGATCGCCCGCCGGATGAACGCCTGTGCTTGCACCCAACGGCAGTACCAGTGTTATCGTAATTTCCGTTCCGTTGGAAACACAGATGGGAGCCACCGATGCTGATCGTCACGGGAGCCACCGGCCACCTCGGAGCACTGATCGTCGACCGCCTACTGGAGCGGGTACCGGCCGACCGGATCGGCGTCAGTGTGCGCGACGTGAACAAGGCCGCCCACCTCGCCGAGCGCGGCGTCCGAGTCCGGGCGGGAGACTTCACCGAACCCGCCAGCCTGCAGCACGCCTTCGACGGCGCCGAGCGCGTCCTGGTCGTCTCCGCGGCCATCCGGGGCGCCGGCGCGCTGACCGCCAACACCGCCGCCATCGACGCGGCGCGGGAAGCCGGCGCCCGGCGCATCCTGTACACCAGCCACCAGGCCGCCTCCCCCACATCGCGCTTCCCCCCGCAGAAGGTCCACGCGGCCACCGAGGAGCACCTCAAGCAGCAAGGAGTGCCCTACACCGCCCTGCGCAACGGCTTCTACGCCTCCGCCCTGGGCCCCTACATCGGCGCGGCGCTGGAGACGGGCACGCTCGCCGTGCCGCAGGACGGCCGGGTGTCCTGGACGGCCCACGAGGACCTGGCCGAAGCCGCGGCCGCCGCCCTGACCGAAGAGACCGGCAAGGGAGCACTCGAAGGGATCACCCCGCCGCTGACCGCCCCCCGCACGCTGGACTTCGCCGACATCGCCGACATCCTCAGCCGCATCACCGGCCGGACCATCACCCGAGTCTTCCTGGACGACGACGAGTGGACGTCCGCGGCAGTCGCCGGCGGGATGCCGCGGCCGGCCGCGGAGTTCGCCTTGACGATGTTCGCCGCATCGCGCAACGGCGAGTTCGACGTCACCGACCCCACCCTGGAAGCCACCATCGGCCACCCCTCGAGGACCGTCCACGAGGCCCTGGAGGCCGCCGTACGCTCCCGGTGACGGTAGACGGATAGTCGTTTTTCGACACCATCCCCTTCGCTGCCGGACGTCTGTGAGCGGACAGTCAGGAGTGCAGGGGTGCATCCAGGTCAGGAGGGCAGGGGGGAGGTCTGCTCGGTGCGGTCGAGCGCGTAGTTCCAGCGTGGGAGGTTCTCGGGCCGCGCGAGGTAGGCGAAGACCTCGCTGATGGGCGCGTTGATGGTCAGGGTGTTGTCGAACTGCATGGTCGCTCCTCGCTGGGCGCGCGGTCGGCAGGCCCGTGCGGTCGTTGCGTCAGTCGAGGTCGAGGCGTTTGTTGAGGGCCTTGCCCGAGGGCAGGGGGTCGATGAAGTTGTGCAGGAACGCGAGCATCGCGTCGGTGTCCAGGCCCTCGCAGGCGGCGTCCATCGAGGTGTAGAGGAACTCTTCGATGCCGGCTACCTCGGTGGCCAGGCGTTCGCCCTCGGGAGTGAGGCTGAGATGGAGGTAGCGGCGGTCCTCGGCGTCGGTGCGGCGCTCGACCAGCCCGGCCGCGACGACGCGGTCGACCAGCCGGCTGGGGTTGGTGCCGCTCTCGCACACCAGGAGCTGTCCGAGCCCGCTCAGGCTCAAGGTGCCGTGCTGCTGGAGCAGACGCAGCACCTCGGCCTGCGACGGGGTGATGCCGTGGGGTTTGAGGGCCTGGATCAGCAGCCGGTTGCCCTCGCGCTGGGCAGCCAGGATCGCGAACCGCAGGTGTTCGGCCTTACGCACCCGCGCCCGCCCGGGATCCCGGCAGAGCGGCGGCGAGGAAGTCCTCGACCGCGGCGGCGTAGGTGGCGGGGTGGGAGAAGCGGAACATGTGGCCGGTGCGCGGCAGAACGACCTCCCGGGCGTCGGGGATGCCCGCGAGCATGATCCTGGAGGCGTTCTCGCCGATCAGCACGTCGTGCGAGGGGGACAGGATCAGGGTCGGGACCCGGACCCGGCCGAGCACGTCGACATAGTCGGCGGTGAGACTGGCCTGCACGCGCGCGCCGAAGGAGGCGGCCGGGGTGTTGACGAGGAACAGTTCGCGGCTGCGCGCCTCGCTCCAGGGCACCTGTCCCTCGCCGTCGAACGGGG
The DNA here is from genome assembly GCF_044455625.1 of Kitasatospora sp. NPDC051164. NCBI lineage: Bacteria > Bacillati > Actinomycetota > Actinomycetes > Kitasatosporales > Streptomycetaceae > Kitasatospora > Kitasatospora sp. NPDC051164. Next base: position 94,282 of record NZ_JBITFB010000034.1, read on the forward strand.
AGGCGAGGCGGTGGGCGTGGGCTCGCAGTGTCAGCTGCGTGTAGAGCGGGCCGCGCGCCTTGCCGATCACCCGCATCAGGGCCTTCCACGGCTTCGAGTCGACCGGGTTGGCCGCGAAACCGCCGGACAGGACCAGGGCTCGCAGGCCCTGCGGACGACGGGTGGCGAGCGCGAGCGCGATGTTCGCGCCGAACGAGTCGCCGACCAGCACGTAGTCGTCGAGGTCGGCGACCGCGTCTTGGACGTAGTCGGCGTAGCGCTCGATGTCGTCGACGCCCTCGGGCAGGCGCAGCGTGCGCTGGGGAGCCTGGCCGTAGGGGGCGAGCTGTTCGGCGCTCCACGGAGCGCCGGAGAAGCAGGGGACGAAGACCAGGGTCGAAATCTCCTCTGAAGTGTTCATATCGGACAAATTACACGACACATGTGTCGTGACATATGTGATCTGGGTCACATCCGGGTCCGCCTCGTGCGCCCGGCGGCCTCCCGGCCCGATGCCGCAAATCAAACGGGGCAGGACTCCCAGCGCCCGCGGCCCTCCGGCGACGACCGCACCCACGCCGCCCGGAACCCCGCCGCTCGTTCTCGCCTACCGCGGACGCCGGAACCGCGCTCCGGTACTCCCTGAGAGCCAGTCAGGCGCTGAGAGCCAGTCAGGCGCGCGCAGCCTCACATCCGGGATCTCAGCACGTCGACCTCACAGCCCGGTGCGAAGGGGTCGAAGCCGTGCTCGATCAGCCAGCGAACCGCCAGCAGGCTTCGCAACGACCACCACGCGTGGATCACGTCGAGGTCGAGGTCGATGTCGGTGCCATAGCCGGCCATGACGTCGTCGAGGTGCTCCTCGTGTCCGAGCGTGAAGGTGGCGAGGTCGTACAGGGCATCACCCCGGCCCGCCTCGGACCAGTCGATGATGCCCGTGACCTCGTCGCCGTCGACGAAGACGTGCGCGATCTGCAGGTCGCCGTGCGTGAACGCCGGAGTCCACGGTCGGAGTGCCGCCTCGGCGACCCGGCGGTTGCGGGCGACCAGGTCGGCGGGCAGGACGCCGTTCGTCACGAGCAACCCGCACTCGTCGTCGAGTTCCGCCGCCAGCGCGACGACGCTCCGGCCGGCCCGGCCCGGCCGAGGCGGCAGCGGCGCGTCGTGCAGCCTCCGGATGGCGGCGCCCGCCGCGGCCCACGCCGCCGGCGACCCGGTCGACGGCCCACCGAGGCGCCCAAGCGTCCTCCCCGGAAGTGCGGCGATCGCGAGCACGGGCGGCTTGCGCCACAGGACCTCCGGGGTCGGGACCGGCGCCAGGGACATCGCCTCGACCTCGACGTCGATGCGCGCCTGATCGGCGTCCACCTTCAGGAACACATCGCCGACGCGCAGAGTCGCACGCTCGGAATGGGCGACGACGACTTCGATCTCATCCATGGGCGATCAGTATCCCGGGGATGTTCGCCGACGTCGCCGGGTTTCTCACGTGCGACTACGCGGCTGACCGCGTCCGGCAGTCTGCGGCCTCGCGCACGACGCCGACCGCCGACCGCCGACCGCTGACCGCCGACCGCCCCTGCCCCGCACCCACGGCCCGCGGCCCGCGGCCCGCGCCCGAATCGGTCGGGGCGGGCCGCGGGTGCAGTTCCTCGGGTGCTGGGGGCCGCGGCCGGGGGGTCGCCGCGGCCCCCGCGGCCGGGTGGTGCGGCTGGACTACTTCTTGTCCGCGCCGTCCTTGCCGCCCTGGTTCATCATGCCGCCGAGGGCGCTGAGGTTGCTGGCGCCGCCGGTGGCCACGGACGCGGCCCCCTTGGCGGCGGCGTCGAGCGTCATCTGGGCCATCTTCTGCATGTGTTCGGTGGCGGTCTTCAGGGCCTCCTGGCCGCGTTCGCCGGCGGCCTTGTCGTTGCTCGCGGCGGCTTCGATGCCCTTGGTGAGCACCTGGGTGACGGTGTTGATGCCGCTCATGTCGCGGAACAGGTTCGCGGTGGCGATGGCCTGCGCCGTCTGCAGGGCGGCCGGGTCGGGCATCGCCACCATCGGCGTGAACCTGGCCTCGGAGGCGCCCAGCGGGACGACCTTGGTGTCCAGGTTCTGCGCGCGCGAGGCGGTGGAGACGGGGGCGATGTCGGCCGGGGTGATCTGGATGGGTGAGTCCTTCCAGTTCCAGAACCGGGTCAGGTCGATCTTCTCGGCCGAGTTGGCCCGGCCCAGGACAGCCTCGGCGAAGACGCCCTTGGTGGCGATCGCGACCGTGTTGGTCACCGGGTTCCCGTAGGCGGTGGCGGTCGCCTTGCGGGCGGTGGTCCAGGCCTCGCGCTCCTGCTCGCTGGTGAAGTTCCAGCGGAAGCCGAGGTAGTTGCCGGTCGCGGCGATCGGCTTCGGGTCCAGCACCGTG
>NZ_JBITFB010000035.1:0-95930 GCF_044455625.1 Kitasatospora sp. NPDC051164
CCCCACACGCCACGGGGGCGTAGGGCATCGCCCCCCCCCCCCCCCCCCCCCCCCCCCGCGCCCCGGCCCCCCCCCCCGGCCCCCCCCCGGGGGCCCCGCCCACGGCGGCGTGCCCGGAAGCGTGCTCGGCGACCCGCCGGGCCCCTGTCGGACCTCGGCGCCAGAATGGGGTCATGTCCTCCCTGGAGACCACTCCGAAGATCCGCGCCCGGATGAGCAAGCAGCGCAGTCACGACACGGGCATCGAGGTCACCCTCCGCCGAATCCTGCATGCGGCCGGATTCCGCTACCGCGTCCACCGCAAGCCGCTCAAGGGCGTGCGCCGTGAGGCCGACATCCTCTTCGGCCCGGCGCGCATCGCGGTCTTCGTCGACGGCTGTTTCTGGCACGGCTGCCCCGAGCACGCGACGTGGCCCAAGAGCAACGCCGAGTTCTGGCGGGAGAAGATCGAGAAGAACATCGCCCGGGACCGGGACACCGACGCCCGCCTGGCCGAGGCAGGCTGGCTGTCGGTTCGGGTCTGGGAGCACGAGAGTGCCGCCGAGGCCGCCGAGCGGATCGCCGTCCTGGTCCACGAGCGGCGGCCGAGGCGCGGGCGGAGCGTGACGGAAGCGTCGACCGAGTACGTCGAACCCCCCGTCGCCGGCTAGACTCTGGCCACATGACCAGCTCGGGCACAGCCGCTTCATTCCTCGCGAAACCGCACATTCTGGACCTTTTCGCCGGTCCGGGTGGTCTTGACGTGGCCGCGAAGATGCTCGACGTGCCCTCGCTCGGGATCGAGTGGGACAAGGACGCCTGTGAGACGCGCTACGCGGCCGGGCTCAGGACGTGGCACGCGGACGTCAGCGAGGTCCGCCGGGAACGGTTCCAGAAGCTCGACGCGGACCTGAACGTGCTGGCGGGCGGTCCGCCCTGCCAGACGTACTCGGTGGCCGGCAGCGGCGCGGGGCGCAAGGCCCTGGAGAAGGTCAAGGAACTCATCCACCATTTGGTGGACGGGGCCGGCGAGAAGGAAATCGACGAGCGGTTGAAGGAGATGGGCGGCGACTCCCGGACCGCCCTGGTCCTGGAACCGCTTCGGTACGCGATCAAGGCCCTCGGCTGCCCCAACCGAAACGGGCGCCCGTTCGACGTGATCGTCCTGGAGCAGGTCCCCGCGGTCAAGGCGCTCTGGGACGTCTACAAGGACGCCTTGGAGAGGGGGCTGCCCCGGGAGGACGGGACGAGGGTCCGGTACAACGTCGCCGAGGTCAAGACCCTGCACACCGAGGCATACGGAGTCCCGCAGACCCGCCGCCGCACGATCCTGATCGCGCGGCTCGCCGAGCACGAGGCTCCTGCTCTTCCCTCTCCCACCCATCACGTCTTCAACCCGCGCAAGCCGGAGCAGGGTGGCCCCGACGACGCCCAGACCACGCTGCCGGTGGACGGGACCGTGACACCGCTCAGGCCCTGGGTCGCGATGGGGGAAGTGCTCACGAATCGAAAGCCCCCCTTCGAGATCGTCTCGAACTACGGCAGTGGCGGCGACCCGAAGAATCGCGGCATCCGGACGCACAAGCAGCCGTCGTTCACCGTCACCGGGAAGGTCTCGCGCAACGCCGTCCGGCGACACCCGAACGGCAGCGCTCTCGACCCCGACCGCCTGACCATCGCCGAGGCCGGCATCCTCCAGACCTTCCCGCCCGACTATCCCTGGGACGGCGGCGACCAGTCGCAGCAAGTCGGCAATGCCGTGCCCCCACTGTTCGGTATGCACGTCCTTGCGGCGGCGCTGGGCATGCCGCTCCCGCCGGAGGAGTCCCTGCGGGAGAGCTGGGGCCGGCTCGACACGGCCGAGAAGGAGTACTCGGACCTCCGCATGGAAGGGTGTGAGGCTCCGGACCGCTGCGGCACCAACTGCCCGAAGCCCGGGGGTCAGGACTCCTCCTCGACCTCCTCGGACTCGGCCCGCCCGCGGACCAGTGCGTCCGCGAAGAGGTCGGCGAAGTAGTCCGCCAGCAGGCTCACGGACAACTCCGGCGCGGGTTCCTCGTCCGGCCCCGTCGGGAGCACGTTCCGTGACACCTGGCGGGCGGTCTCGGCCTCGTCGATCCAGTCACGCAGCGGACGGGGGTCACGCTCGGGGTGGTCGGGACCGATCACGTCGTACATCAGCGTCGCGGCGGAGACGTTGACGGCCCCGGCCAGAGCGTTGAGCTCACGGCCGGTGGCGGCCGTACCCTTCGCGATCAGCCGGACGATCGCCTGGGCGGTGGGCCGGTGGTTGATCACGGACATCCGGAGCGCTGTGTTGAGGATGTCCTGGATGCCGCAGGCCGTGACCACCGGGCCGTAGTCCGCGCCGTCACGGAAGAGTTCGGCCGCCCACCAGAGCCGGGCGAAGGCCTGCTTGTGGTACTGCCCCCGGAAGCGATCGGCCGCCACCTTGGCCGCCTTGCCGTCCTTGCCGTCCTTGGGTTCCGACAGGTGCCGCCAGACCACGTAGTCCGGGGCGACCCCGAGCGCGAGGTAGTTCCAGAAGCCGGGGTCGGCCGCCTCGCGGCGGGTCAGCCGCAGCGCCGCGTGGAGGCGGGGTGCGAGCCAGGCATCGGCCTGGGTGGCTTTGAAGCCGTTGTTCCGGCAGTAGGCCATGGCGTCCTCGGCCAAGTCGCGGACGGGCAACAGTTCGCCGCGCCGGTCGCCGTGCGGGAGCGGCTCGGTGACCTGATTGAGCTTGATGCTCGGCACGTCCTCGCGACCGGTGAGCAGTCCCTCGGTGACGAATTCCGCCGCCTCGGCGTTCGGCAGCAGGGCGAGGCGTTCCGGGAGGTGGCTGGGCCGGTCGGTCATGCGTCGTCCCCCTGAGTGAGGCGTTCCAGGTCGCGGATGGTGGTGGAGAGCGTCCGGGGGACGCCCGCGCGCCGGGAGGCGGCGAAGTGGATCCGGGACTGGAGCTCCCCCCACCCGGTGGCGGAAGCCCCGGTGCGCGCGGCATGGACCTCACGCAGGGCGTGCTCCGGCTCGCGGTCGGGGTACATGTCGGGGAGCATCTCCCGGAGCACCTCACCCTGCCAGCCGTGCGGGAACACCGGGGAGCCGTCCCCCTCGACCTCGAGGTCGCCGACGGCGGAGTGGAACACGGCCGTCCAGACCTCGGAGCACATCTGGGCGAGGAGGAGTTCCCGGACGGTCTTCTCCGGCCCGGTCCCCCCGTCGGCGCCGATCAGGTCGCCGAGCCCGTCGAAGTCGGTGTTGACGCGCACGGCCGGGATCCGGCCGGTGGTGTCGACCAGCCACGGGGAGTCCTTGAAGCGCTGGAGCCGACTCGCCCCGGCGCCGAAGTTGACCATCCTGACCTCGAGTTCGCGAGCGAGCGAAGGCACGGCCTCGATGACGTCGACGAACCACTCCACGTCGGAGGTGGCGATCACCCGACCGGGCACGCCGTCGACGGTGGCCACGACGTGCACCGCGAGGGAGGCCCGGTCGAGGAGGTCGGAGCGGTACAGGTACAGCTCGGCCGTCAGGTCCCGGCGGTCCTCCGAGACCGGGAGGAACTCCACGGCCGTACGGGTGTTGGTGGCCCGCTCGGTCAGGACGGCGACGACCTTGACGTTCTGCCAGGGCCCCGAGGGCTCCAGGGCCTTGGCCGGGAGGCCGACGGAGAGCCGGAGCCGGGCCTGGGTCCAGTCGGGGCGGTCCTCGTCGGGCCCGAGGGCGACGACGCGTTCGACGGTGGAGAGGTACTTGCTCTCCACGTCCTCCCAGGGCTCGCCCTCGGCCTTGAGCTGGGCGCTGTCGACGCGCCAGGACACGTTGCCGGTGAGCCGCCGGTAGGGGTAGACCTTCACGCCTGCTCTCCCTTTCCGGTGCGGAGTTCGACGACGAGTCCGGTGAGTTGGGCCCGGACCGGGTGACGGGAGACGTCGGTGACGCCCCGGAAGACGGCCTTGCGACTGCCCGGCGCCAGTTGCAGGGCTCCGTCGACGACCTCACAACCGCTGACGGCGACGAGGTCCTTCCACGGGGCGGCCGGGCGGGGACCGGAGCGCACGTCGAACTTGGCGACCGGCGTGACCGGACGGTCCGTGTCCACCCCGGGCGACACCTTCAGGTCGACGGTGACCGACCAGGCTCCCGTCTCGTCGATCAGCGCGTCCACGTTGTCCAGTTCGGGCAGGATCGCGGAGGCCGCGGGACGCGGCTTCTTCGGCGCACCGCCCACCTTGAGCCGGCCGGCGATCTTGGCCTCTCCCCCGTTGCGGCGCTTGGCCCGGGGCATGGCCACGAGATCGCGCACGGTGCCGTTCGCCACGGTGGTCAGGGCGGCGATGCGCCGGTAGGCGGAGGGTGAGTAGGAGAGGCGCAGTTCCTCCGTCTGACCCCACTTGTCGTGCTCCGGGGGTTCGGAAGCGCGGAGGAACTCCTCGGCGGCCTCGGCGCCGGGGGCGTCCGGGCCCGCCGCTCGGCCGGTGAGGAGGATGGCTTGGAACGGGTTGGTGCCGACCGGGATGTTGGTGACCGCACTGTCCTTGACGGTCATGCGGTTGCCCCGCATGGACACCAGTCGGTTGGGACGACCGTCGGCGTCCTCGGCATTGGTGACCAGGACCACCGCCTCGTGCGGCACGCCACCGCGCACCTGACCGCCGTGAAGGGGCACGTTGAGCCGGACGGTGGCCCGGGCGACCTGGCCGGGGCCGGTGAGCCGGTCGACGGTGGTCCCCTCCAGGAAGGCTCGCAGGGCGCGAGTGCGGGAGGGCTGGGCCACGGCCGGATCCACGTGCTCCTCGGGGATCAGCACCTCGCCGTTGCGGTACGTGCGGACGGACGCCTCCAGGTACGGCTTGTGGTCGCCGCCCCCGGTCATCGCGGCCCAGAAGTTGCGGCCGAGCGCGTCGACGAGTCGGGCGTGCATGCGGTGGACGGAGTCGTCGTCCTCGGCGCTCTCGTCCTCGTCCGCGGCGCCGTTGACGGACACCAGACTGGCGACGTCGTGGGCGCCGACGATCAGGAAGGAGGTGCCGGGAGCCGCGCTCTCACGGGTGAGGTGGAGCCTCTCGACGGTCTCCTCGTCGGCCCACCAGGAACGGACCACGTCGGCGGACTCGGTGGTCGGGTCGGGCCGTCCGAACCAGGCCGGACCGGCGCACGCCCGACCGTCGACCTCGCGCCACGGAAGGTCGAGTCGGCCGATGAGGCGCCGCTCGGTGCGACCCTCGTGGGCCTCGGAGAGCGTGGAGTTGATCAGCACCAGGCCGAGTCGGCTGGTCGCCCACAGGGTGGCCTTGCCCAGGCCGTAGGAGCCGCCCGCCCCGAGGTCCCTTTTGTGGCTGTCGAGTTGACGACGGACCACGGCGGCGAAGAGCCCGTCCTCGTAGTCGCCACCGGTCAGGCCGGTGGCGTTGTAGTCGTCGACCCGCAGGAGCACCAGGCGGTCGTGCTGGTACATGTCGCGCAGTCCGGCCGCGATCGTGCGCGAAACCTTGCTCTGCTTCCCGCCGTCGGCCGTGAGCGCCTCGTAGTGCGGGCGCAGGCTCTCCCAGCCGACAGCCTCGCGGAACCGGGCGAGGGCCTCGCCGGTGAGTTCGTGCAGGGTGTAGCGGACCCGGACAGGCTCGACGGCGTCGAGGCGGGCGTCCAGGCTGTTCTGGGTGGCCTCGCGGGCGAGCACCGAGACGTCGGCCTCGAACGCGAACGCGGCGGCGTTGCCGTACTCACGGCCGCCGTCGGCGTGGGCCGGCCGGTGGTACCACTGGACGGGCAGCCCGAGTTGGGCGTCGGAGCTGCGGGTGTGGATGGTTTCCAGGTCGGTCTTGAGAAACGCGGCGATGTCCCGGATGGTCTCGTCACGGGGCACGGAACGGCCGACGATCCAGGCCGAGACAGCAGCCCGGGTCTTGCCCAACTCCAGCGCCAGATCGGTCTGACTCTTCCCTGCGTTCCTGAGCTGGCGCGCCAGCCAGGGGCCGAAGTCCTCAGCCGCCTTCACGTCCCACCTGCTTCCGCATGGCTTGTTTCACGAGGTGAGAGCCACGCTACCGCATCACTATTGACAGCGACAGCCCCTTGTCAACCACCCTTTGACACACCCCATGCCCGATGGAGAATGGTGTTCGAGGACTCTTGTCCATTTGCCCGATTCCATCCGGAACATCCGGCTCGGCGGCCTGCAGGATTTCCACCAACCCCCGTTGTGCAGAAGCCGGGAGACATGATTGACTGCACGTCAGCTTGATCCGGCGACAGCCGAGAGCACGTCAAGGCGCGCGTTCCATCCGGCCTTTCCTGAATCCTTCCCTGGATTCCCTCTGCTCATTTTCTTTTGCACCACCTCGCACCATTCTCTCGTGCACGTCCCACGAAAGCGAAAGCGCAGGTAACTCGGTGTCCCCGCAGAACTTCCCGCTCCACCGCATGCGTTCCGACGCCCGTGCCCGTCGCCCGCGCCGTGACCCGGGCCATGGTCAGCGCGTCACCGGTAGCTGTCGCTCCGTCATGGTCACTGTGTTCCACGCCCGCTGACGACATTGCCGACATCCCTCGCACCCGAAGTGGAACCACTCGTGGCCGATCCGCAGTCCCCCGTGATCCGTACCGTCGTCGCACAGTCCCTCCGCGTCCTGGAGACCTACGGTATCGACCCGGGCCTGATCCCCGAACACGCCAACGGCGAACGTCGCATCACCCAGGGCGGGTACGGCGACCGGCAGCTCTTCGAGCTCGTCCAGAACGCGGCCGACGAGCTGCGTGGCGAGCCCGGCGGCCGGATCCACGTCGTCCTCACCGGCACCCACCTGTACTGCGCCAATCAGGGCGACCCGGTGACGCCCGAGGGCGCGGAGACCATCCTGCGCATGAGCATGTCCCGCAAGCGGGGCGGACAGATCGGCCGGTTCGGCGTGGGGGTGAAGTCGGTCCTGGTGGTGACCGACGCACCCGAGTTCTTCAGCCGCGAGGGCAGCTTCGGCTTCGACCGGGCCTGGTCGTACGAGCTGATCCGGAACGTGCCCGGGGTGCGCGAGCGGCTCGGCGAGGACTTCGAGGCGCCCGTGCTGCGCATGGCCCGCGAGCTGGACATGGCGGCCGAGCGCCTCCGGGACCAGGTACTGGACGAGCTGTTGGCGTGGGCCACCACGGTGGTCCGCCTCCCGCTGCTGGCCGGCGCCGCCGACCGGCTGGGCAAGGACATGCACGGCCACCAGGGCGTGGGCGGTCACGACACCCGCGAGGAATTCCCCGCCGGCTTCCACCTGTTCTCACCGCACGTGGGCCAGGTGGTCCTGGAGGACCGCCGGCCCCGTCCGGTCGCGCGCCGGGCCCTGCTGTCGGAGCAGACCGGCAGCCTGCACACGGTCCAGGAGGAGCGGGTCGGCAAGCCACCGACCACCTCGCAGTGGCGGGTCTTCTCCCGCACCCACGAACCGACCGCCGACGCCCGACTCGACGCCGGCGAGCTGCACGACCGGCTGTCCGTCGACGTGGCCTGGGCCGTTCCGGCCTACCGCACGGACGAGCGCACCGGCCTGCTCGGCGCCGCCGAGGCCCGGGGTCGCGGCCGGTTCTGGTCCTTCTTCCCGACCAAGTACGAGATGACCCTCAGCGGCATCCTGAACGGGGCCTGGAAGACCAACGAGGACCGTCAGAACCTGCTGGACTCCTCCCCGTTCAACGTCGAGATGATCCAGGTCGCGGCGCGCCTGGTGGTCGAGTCGCTGCCCGAGCTCGCCCCGGCGGAGGATCCCGCGGCGTACCTCCCGCTGCTGCCCGGCCGCTCCAAGGGCGTGGAGACGATCAGTTGGGCCGACCGGCTGCTCACCGAGCAGATCTGGGCCGCCACCGTGGTGTGTCCGTCGCTGCCGGACCAGGACGGTGTCCTGCGCACGCCCGGTGAGCTGCACGTCCACCCGGATCTGGGGAAGGACAGCACCGCGGTCAACCGCTGGCTGCGGGCCTGGCACAGGTACGCCGGTCGCCCCCGTGCCTGGGTGCACCCCTCGGTCGAGGCCACCGACCTGCGCGCGGGCAAGGTCCAGCACATCCTGGGCGCCGCCGGGCGGCAACGGGCCTCGGTCGTCGCGTGGTTGGAGGCGCTGGTCTCCGACGGCTCCGCGGAGGCTTCGGCGGCCGCCATCCGGATCGTCGCCGACATGATCGATTCGAACGCCTCCTGCGCCGGCGAGGCCCGGAAGGCCCGGATCGTGCTCACCGAGGAGCACGGGCTGGTCGCCCCGCTGGGCAGCGTGGTGTACCGACGCGCCGAGGAGGACGGCCTGCGGGAGTCGCTGGTCTACGTCGACCGCGCACTGTCCGACGACCCGTCGCTCTCCTCCGCCCTCACCGCCCTCGGCATCCAGGAAGCCGACGTCCGGGGGCGCTTCGTGAGCGTCCTCGACCAGGGCTTCGACGCGTACGGCACGCAGGAGTGGACCCGGTTCTGGGAGCTGTTCCACCGGGCGGGTGCCTCGGTGGTGGGCCATGAGGTGACCGCGCGGGTGCCGGCTCCGGCGGACACCCTGATGGTGCGGACGGCGGACGGCCACTTCCACCTCATGCGCGACTGCATGGTGCCCGGTGTCGTCGTCACCGCGGAGAGCGACCCCGAGATCGCGGTGGACATGCGGTTCCACTCCGACGACGCGGGATTCTTCCGAGAGCTGGGCCTGCGGGACCGTCCGACCTCGGGTCACAAGCCCGAGACGGAGCCCTGGTTCGACGAGTACCGGGAAGCCCGACACGCGGCGTACTGCCGCACGCTCGACGACCGGGCGAGCCGACCGACCCTCGCCAAGACCAGGATCGACGGTTCTCCCGTCGGTGGCCCGCTGCACCTGCTGCCCCGGCTTTCGGAGGAGGCGCGCGCGGCCTTCCTCCGGGCGCTGCCCGAGGACGCCCTGATCGTGCACTGGACGCTGCAGATCGGAGCCCAGGCCAACACGCAGCGGCCGGTGCCGTCCCCGATCCGCTGGATGCTCGCCCGACACGGGCGGGTCGAGACCTCGCAGGGCCTCAAGCCCCTCAAGGAGGCCGTGGGACCGCAGCTCGACGCGTACCGTGACGTGCTCCCGGTGGCGTCGATCAGTACGGAGAAGGCCCGGAAGCTGGGGCTCGCCGGCAGCGTCGAGAAGGTCCGCCCACAGCAGTGGGAGCAGCTCCTGGAGAAGCTGCAGGAGAGCGAGGACGACGGGTTCGTCGGTTCCACCTACGCCCTGCTGACCCGATTGGAGATCGACTTCCCCGAGGGTTCGCTGACCCGCTGCCGGGTCGGCGACGCCTGGGACACCCGGGAGGACGGCGAGATCGCCGTCGCCGCGAGCCAGGAGGAGTACCGCTCCCTGCAGGCCGAGCGGGTGCCCGCGCTGCTGATGCCGGACCAGGGGTCCGCCGACCTCATGGTCGAGCGGTGGGGCATGCTGCGCCACGACGACGTCGTCAGCCGGGAGACCCGGCACGAGTCGACCGTGGAGCCGGTCCCGCTGGTCGAGGAGTTCCCGACGCTGCGCCAGACGATGGGCGGCTCGGTCGGCACGTACTCCGTGCTGCGCTGCTCCACGCTGGAGGAGGTCGTCCGCACCCCGCACGGCGCACGGGCGAAGTCCCTGGAGAGCGCCCGCCAGGGCAATGTGATCAAGGTCCTGGAGTCGCTGGACCGGCTCGGCACGCTTCGGGCCGTGGACCGTGAACTCGGCCTGCGGATGGGAGAGGCCGGCTGCCGGGCGGTCCTGGACGCCCAGGACCGTCAGGAGCAGGACGAGAAGGCGCGGTCCGCGCGGAAGGCGATCCGCGAGGCCTCGGACGTGACGGCCAAGCTGGAGCTGCTGATCGGCGCGGAGGCCCTGCGCGACCGGCTCCCCGCCGGGCTGATGGACGCCGAACGTCAGGAACTGGACGGCCAGGAGCCCACCGGCCTTCGGATCGCCCAGATGGCGTTCAACGCGCACGGCGACACCGTGCTCAAGACCCACGCCCGTGACATCCAGGAGCGCTTCCCGAACGCCCCGTCGTCCTACACCGGCGGTTCGGCGGCGGTCTCCTTCGTCGCCGAGCTCGGCCTGCCCGCGCCCTTCGCCGGCTACCGGGCCCCTGCCCTCGAACAGAGCCTGACCGTGGAAGGTCCTAGGGACTTCCCGCGGCTGCACGACTACCAGGAGCGGCTGGCCCTCAACATCTTCGAGATGTTGGACCGGCTCGCCCCGCAGCGCGCCATGCTGTCCCTGCCCACCGGCGCCGGCAAGACGCGGGTCACCGCCGAGGCCGTCATCCGCTGGGTCAAGCAGACCGGTGCGCTCAGGGGTCCGATCCTGTGGATCGCCCAGACCGAGGAGCTGTGCGAGCAGGCCGTGCAGAGCTGGCAGTTCGTCTGGAGCAAGGCGGGCGCGCAGGAGCGACTGACGATCAACCGGCTGTGGACTTCGAACGAGGCGGCCCCGGTCACCGACGGGCCGCAACTCGTCGTGGCCACCGACGCGAAGCTCCGAGTGTGTCTGGACACCGACCGGTACGACTGGCTGCGGGAGGCCGCGCTGGTCGTCGTGGACGAGGCGCACATGGCGACCAGCCCGAGCTACACCGAGATCCTGAATCTGCTCGGCCTGACCCAACACCGGACCGAGCGGCACCTGCTCGGCCTCACCGCCACCCCGTTCCGCGGCCACAACGAGGAGGAGACCCGCCGTCTGGTCAACAGGTTCGGCGCACGCCGTCTGGACGAGGGCGTCTTCCCCTCCGGGGACGCCTACGGGCACCTCCAGGAGCTGGGCGTGCTCGCCCGGGTCGAGCACCGGGAACTCACCGGCGGCACCATCGAGCTGTCCCGCCAGGAACGGGAGAGCGCCGAGCAGTTCAGCCTGCTGTCCAAGGCCGCCGAACAGCGGCTGGCCGACGACCACGACCGCAGCCGTCGCATCATCGCCGAGATCGCGGGCATGGACGGGAACTGGCCGGTGCTGGTGTTCGCCACCTCGGTGGAGCACGCCAAGTACCTGGCGGCCAGACTGATGGACCACGGGATCTCCGCGTCCTCGGTGGACTCCACCACCTCCGACAACGACCGCCGCTCCCGGATCCGGGAGTTCCGCGACGGCAGGGTGCGGGTGCTCACCAACTACGGCGTCCTCACCCAGGGCTTCGACGCCCCGGCCACCCGCGCGGTGGTCGTCGCCCGGCCCGTCTACAGCCCGAACGTGTACCAGCAGATGATCGGGCGCGGTCTGCGCGGCCCCCGCAACGGCGGCAAGGACACCTGCCTCATCCTCAACGTCCGGGACAACATCCGGAACTTCGACACCGCCCTCGCCTTCACCCGGTTCGAGCACCTCTGGAGCGCCCGGTGACCCTCTCCTCCGAGGACGGTCCCGTCCTCACGACCGAACAGCAGGCGGTGGTGGACCGGCCGTGGGACACCCGGCTCCTGGTCACCGCCGGGGCGGGCACCGGCAAGACGCACACGCTGGTGCGCCGCATGGACGCGCTCGTCGGGCACACCGACCCGGACGAGGCGCTGGAAGCCTCCGAGTTACTGGTCCTCAGCTTCTCCCGGGCCGCGGTCCGCGAGTTGCGGGACCGGATCGCCCGGCACGGTGAGCACGCGAGGCGGGTGCGGGTGCAGACCTTCGACGCCTGGGCGTACTCCTTGCTGCTGCAGACGTACCCGGACGGGGAGTGGTCGACGCGCTCCTTCGACGAGCGCATCCGGGCGGCCACCGACGCGATCGAGAAGGGCGCGCTGGAGTCCCTGGAGTCCGGCCCGCCCACGCACGTGATCATCGACGAGGTGCAGGACCTGGTGGGCGCGCGCCGGGAGATGGTGGAGTCGCTGCTCGACCGGCTCCAGGACTCCTGCGGGTTCACCCTGGTCGGCGACCCCGCCCAGGCGATCTACGACTTCCAGATCGAGGACCCGGAGGAGTACGCCGACCGTGCCGACCTCTTCCTGCGCTGGGTGCGGATCTCCTGCGCCGACGACCTGGTGGAGCTGCGGCTGACCCGGAACTTCCGGGCCGTCACTCCCGAGGCGCGCACCGCGCTCCCGCTCGGCCCCGCCGTCCAGGGCATCGGCAGCGCCCCCGAGGGCTCGGACGCGGCGGCCGAACGGCTCCACGGCGAGCTGCGCGAGCTGCTGCTCGACGTCCCCGACCTGGGCCCGCTCACCGACTCGTTCACCCTGGACTCGCTGCGGTCCTTCCCCGGCACCTGCGCGATCCTGTGCCGGGACAACCGGCAGGCCCTGGTCGTCTCGGAACTGCTGCACACCCAAGGGGTCCCACACGCCCTGCGCCGCTCGCTCCAGGACCGGCCCGTTCCGTACTGGGTCGCCGAGGTGTTGCGTCGCACCCGGGCCGCCACGCTCACCGAGGAGCGGCTGCGCGAGCTGCTCGCCGGCATCCCGCTGCCCGAGGGCACCGACCTCGACCGGGTCTGGCGGTCGCTGCGCATGGCGGCGCGCGGCACCGGCCGGGGCACCCTCGACGTGTCCCGGCTGCGGGGACTGGTGTCGGAGCGCCGGTTCCCCGACGAACTGGCCGATCCGGAACCGGCCCGGCTCGTCGTGTCCACGGTGCACCGCTCCAAGGGCCTGGAGTTCGACCGGGTGGTGCTGCCCACCCCGCCCACCGTGGCCGAGCTGCGTCGTCGCACCGATGACCTCGACGTACCCGCCGAGGCGCGCGCGCTGTACGTGGCGATGACCCGGGCCCGGGAGGACCTGTACCGGATAGCCCCGCCGGACACGGTGACGGTGCTCAGGCACAAGCCGACCGGCCGCTGGTACCGGGGGGTTCCGAACCCGAGCCACAGGTGGCGACGCGACGGTGTCGAGGTGCGGGCCGGAGACGTGGACGCCCTGGAGCCCGCCGACGCCCTGACGGACGCGCCCGGCACCCAGGCGTACCTGCTGGACCGGGTGCGGCCGGGGGACGCGGTCACGTTCCGGCTGCGCGACACCCTCCCCATGGGCCCCGAACAGAGCCCCCGGTACGCCCTGTTGCACAGGGGACGGGAGATCGGCGACGCCTCCGAGGTCTTCCGGAGCCAGCTGTACGCCGTCCTGAAGGTGGGCACGGCCTGGGTGGTCCGCTGGCCCGAGGAGATCGCCGGGCTGCGGATCGACTGCCTGGAGTCGGTGGCGGGCAGCCCCGCAGCCGGGACCAACGCGGGCCTGGGCGACCACGGGGTGTGGATCGCCCCACGCATCAACGGAATCGGACGGTTCCGGCACCCCGCCGGAACCGAGGAGGAGCAGGAATGACCATCCACGCAGGGCGGCACGCCGGGCACTACGAGGTCCGTGAGGACCTGGTGGCCCGGCTCCGCCGGGAGCTGCTGGGCCCAGACGTCGACGCCTCCGCCGAGGACCGCGTCGAGGTCCTGGACCAGGACGCGCCGATCACCCGTTACCCCGTCGGCGTGCTGTATCCCCGCCCGGCGAACGCCGAAGCCGGCGCTCGTCTCCTGGAGGACGCGGCCGAGCAGGACGGCCTGGACGAGGAACCCGTGACCGGGGCGGACGGCCTCGACGAGTCCGGAGCGGTCGCCGATCGTCCCAACTCCGGTGACCGGCGTCCGTCGAGTGTCGGGCTGACCTTCGCCGTCCTCGCCAAGTGCCAGGAGATCACGGTCTCGGCCCGCGCCGCCGTGTACGAACCCGAGGACGCCGACGGACGCAAGGTCTCGGCCCGCCGCAGCGAGGCCCGCACCACGTCCGACCAGCGGGAACGTTGGCGCCGGGTGGAGCTGGACCTGCCGGACACCACGGTCGACGTCCGGTACCCGGGCTCCGGCGCCTCGCGCGACCTGATCGACGGCACGGTCCGGCTGGAGGTCCATGTGCGCCGCCCGTCGCCGAAGACGGGCACGGTCACCGTCACCGTCACCCTGATCAATCTCCAGAAGGTGGGCGAGCGGGAACTCCAGGACGCCTTCGCGCTCTTCCAGACCGGGCTGACGGTCCGCGCCGCCGACGGGTCGAGCGCGTTCGTGGAACGCCCGGCCGCCTTGTCCGCCGTCGATCCCGAACTGGAGACAAGTCGACTGCTGCACCGACACGCCCCCACCTTCGCCGCCGGCCACGGCTGCGCGGCGGTGTGGGACTGGACCCCGTCCCCGATCGGCGTCACCGACGTGGAGCCGGCGGGCGTGGCCGAGGTGCGCACCGAGTTCGTGCCCACCCACGAGGTGCTGCTCACCGACTCCAACCCGACGATCAACGCCGAGGCCCTCACCATGCTCGGCCTCGCCGAGGGCGGCGACGCCGAGGTGATCGCCGCCCTGGAGGGGCTGGCCGCCGGCTACGAACGGTGGATCGAGCGGAAGCAGGACGAGGCCGCCGCGCTCGCCGGCACCCCGTACGAGAAGGCCGCGGCCGACCAGGTCCACGCGTGCGGCGAAGCCCTGGAGCGGATCCGGGAGGGTATCGCCCTGCTGCGCGACAAGCCCGACCTGATGCGCGCGTTCCGGCTGGCCAACCGGGCGATGGCGACCCAACGCGCCCGGGCCGCCTGGGTCAAGAACGGCCGGATCGGCGAGCCCGACCCGGCCTCCGCACGCTGGCGCCCGTTCCAGATCGCCTTCGTCCTGCTGTGCCTGGCCGGGGTGGACGACCCGGAGCACCCCGACCGGGGCGTGTCCGACCTGCTGTGGTTCCCCACCGGTGGTGGCAAGACCGAGGCGTATCTGGGTCTGATCGCCCTGACCACCTTCCTGCGCCGGATGCGGCTCGGCGCTGCGGGCGGCGGGGTCACCGTCCTGATGCGGTACACCCTGCGCCTCCTCACCCTGCAGCAGTTCGAGCGTGCCGCGATCCTGATCTGTGCCATGGAGCGGATGCGTCTGGAGAACCCCGAGGAGCTGGGCCACGAGGAGATCTCCATCGGCATGTGGGTGGGCCGGTCCGCCACGCCGAACACCCTGGACGTGGCTTCCCGGCAGCTCGCCGCCGCCCGCTCCGGCCGGGTTCTCCAGACGGAGAACCCCGTCCAGCTGCACGCCTGCCCGTGGTGCGGCACCGCCCTCGATGCCCACCACTACACGGTGGACGAGGAGGCCGACCGGATGGACGTGCGCTGTCCCGGCACGGACTGCGCGTTCTCCGACGGGCTGCCTGTGCACCTGGTCGACCAGGCCGTGTACGCGGCCCGGCCCACCCTGGTGATCGCCACCGTCGACAAGTTCGCCTCGATGCCGTGGCGCGAGAGGACCGCAGCCCTCTTCAACCGGGACCGCCAGGACGACACCCCGCCCCCGGAGTTGATCGTCCAGGACGAGCTGCACCTGATCTCCGGACCGCTGGGCACCCTGACCGGCCTGTACGAGACGGCCGTCGACGTGCTCGCCGACCGCCCCAAGGTGATCGCCTCCACCGCGACCATCCGCCGGGCCGCCGACCAGGGCAGGGCGCTGTTCTCCCGCGAGGTGCGGCAGTTCCCGCCCGCGGGTCTGGACGCCCGCGATTCCTGGTTCGCCGTGGAGACCCCCGCGAGCGACAAGGCGTCCCGCCGCTACGTCGGCCTGCTCGCCCCGGGCACCAGCCAGTCCACCCTGCTGATCCGCACCTACGCCACACTGCTCCACCAGGCGATGCGGTCCGACACCACGGAGCGGGTGCGCGACGCGTACTGGACACTGGTCGGCTACTTCAACAGCCTGCGTCTGCTGTCCGCCGCCGAACTCCAGGTCCACGACGACGTCGTGGCCTACCTGGACCACCTCGCCGAGCGCGACGCGTGCGAGCCGCGCTCCGTCGGCAACCACTCCGAGCTGACCAGCCGGGTCGACGCCAGCGACATCCCGGCCCGCCTGAAGCAGATCGAGCGCAGGCTGACGGACGGTGACGCGGCGGACGTGGTGGACGTGCTCCTCGCCACGAACATGATCGCCGTCGGTGTGGACGTGGACCGTCTCGGCCTGATGGCCGTGATGGGCCAACCGCAGACCACCGCCGAATACATCCAGGCCACCAGCCGGGTGGGCCGCGCCCACCCCGGCCTGGTCGCGGTGATGCTCAACGCGGGCCGCTCCCGGGACCGTTCGCACTACGAGAACTTCCAACACTTCCACTCCGCGCTCTACCGCGAGGTCGAGTCCACCTCGGTGACGCCGTTCTCGGCCCGCGCCCGCGAACGCGGCCTGCACGCGGTGATCGTCGCTCTGGCGCGCATCGTGATTCCCGCGGCCCGCCGGGACGAGGACGCGGGGAGGATCCACCTCTTCCGGGACGAGCTGCGGGAGACGATCCTCCCGCTGATCCTCGAACGGGTCGCGAGCGTCTCCCCGAAGGAGACCGCCGCCAAGGAGGTCGCCCACGTCGCCGCGGCCTTCCACGAGTTCGTGGACTGGTGGTACGACGAAGCCGAAGCGCACGGCGGTCTGTACTACGAACCGAAGCGCGGGCGCTCCGTCCCCTCGCTGCTCAAGCCCTACAACGACGCCCTGGAGGACGTCGAGGCGTGGGAGACCCTGTGGTCCCTGCGCGACGTCGACGCCGAGTCCGCCCTGTTCATGGAGGCATCCCGATGACCCCGCCCCCGTCCCGTCGCCGGCGCGGCGCCGCCGGTTCCGCCGCACCGGCCCGCAACCTGCCCCGCCGCGGTGCGGTCCGTCGAGCCCAGGCCATCACCACCTACGGCGTGGGGTCGCTGATCGCCGTCGACCAGGAGTCCTTCATCGTCGCGGGCATCGACGGCGCGGCGGAGCAGTGGCCCCGCGACGAGGCCCCGGTGATCCGCGAGCCGCGCCTCGCCCGGGTGCTGGGTGTGCGGCACTTCCGTCTCCCGCCCGCCTCCGGCGACGACAGTCGGGACGGCATCCGGGTGCGCCGCTTCCCGCTCTGGCACCACTGCCCCGAGTGCCACGCACTGGACCACGTCGGGAAGTTCAACCCTCCGCCCGGACGCAACGAGTGTGGCGAGTGCGCCGAGCCGCTGGTGCCCTCCCGCTTCGTGGTCGCCTGCGAGGACGGGCACATCTCCGACTTCCCGTACCGGGACTGGCTGCACCGACGGCGGCGCGGGGAGGGCACGGCCGTCCCGTGTGACGGCCGGATGAGCCTTCGATCGTCGGGCCGCACCTCCTCGCTCCGCTCGGTGGTGCTCTCCTGTTCCTGCGGAGTGCCCGAGGTGTCCATGGAGGGCTCCTTCCGAGCCGGCGCCCTCAAGGAGCTGAACATCGGCTGCAGGGGCGAGCGTCCCTGGCTGAAGGACGCCCCCGGACTGTCCTGCTCCCTGACACCCCGTACCCTCCAGCGCGGTTCCTCCTCCGTCTGGCAGCCGGTGCTCCGCTCGGCCCTGTCCATCCCACCGTGGAGCGACACCCGGGTGAACGCCCTGGACAAGCACTGGGACAAGCTCCGCGGCTGCACGAGCCTCGTCGAGATGGAGATCCATCTGAAGCACATCTTCGACGGGGTTCCCTCCCCGGTGAGCCCCCAGGAGGCGTTGGACCTGGTCGCCGCGCTGGAGGCCGAGGACCCCTCCGGAGAGGACACGCCCGACCGCAACCAGGAGCAGCGCTACCGGGCCCTGCGCGACCTGGAGTACCAGCGCCTGTGCGCCGGCAACCCGGAGGAATCCGGCCACCACACCGAGCAGTTCGTCTGCGTGCCGCCGATCGGCGACGGGAAACCCCTGACCGACCTGGGCCTGGCCACTCCGATGCTGGTGAAGAAGCTCCGGGAGGTCCGCGCCCTCAAAGCCTTCACCCGGGTCATCGATCCGGAGACCTCCTCCGAGGGCCACGAGGCGCAGCTGTCCCTCACCCCCACCGACTGGCTTCCTGCCATGGAGGTGCACGGCGAGGGGGTGTTCCTCCGGTTCGACGAGGAGAGGATCGACGCCTGGGCCGAACTGCCCGCCGTCGCGGCCCGCGTGGCGCGCATGCGGCGCCGCCACCAGCAGGTCCTCACCGAGCGGGCCTCCGACCCGGCTCGGGTCCCGATCTCCCCTGCCGACCCGCGCATGGCTCTGCTGCACACCTTCGCGCACGTGATGATCGACGAGTGGAGTCTGGACTCGGGCTACCCTGCCGCGTCACTGCGCGAACGGATCTACTCGGGCGACGAGATGGCCGGGGTGCTGATCTACACGGCCACCAGCGACTCGGCCGGGAGCCTCGGCGGGCTGGTCGCCCAAGGCGAGATCGACCGGCTCGCCCAGGCCGTGCGCTCGGCCGTCCAGCGTGCCGAGTGGTGCTCCGCCGACCCGCTCTGCATCGAGACCGAGATCTCCGGCGCGGGTGGCACCAATCTGGCCGCCTGCCACGCCTGCGTGATGCTCCCGGAGACCAGTTGCGAGCACAACAACGGCCTGCTCGACCGGGCCCTGCTCGTCGGTACCCCGGAGGACCCGTCGATCGGCTTCCTCTCGCACCTGCTCACCCGCTGAGCACCGGGCGGTGGGCCCCCGGGGGGCGGCCCCCCCGGGGGGCCGCCCCCCCCCGGGCCCCCCCGGCGCCCCCCCCCCCCCCCCCCGGGGCCCCCCCCCCCCCCCGCGCGGGGGGCCCCCCCGCCCCCCGGGGGGGGCCCCCCCCCCGCCCCCCCCCCCCCGCGGGGGGGGGGGGGGGGGCCCGGGGGGGGGCCCCCCCGGGCGGGGGCCCCCCCGCGGGGCCCCACCGCCGGTCGCGCGGCACCGGCGCCGGATGGCCCAGCGCGGCCCGGATCGCGAGTCCGAAGGCCCTCGCCACCGGGGGCGGCGACGCGTGGCCCACCTGCCGGTAACGGAACGTCTTGCCGCCGGCGAAGAACCAGTCGTCGGGGAAGCCCTGCAGCCGTGCCGCCTGCTCGACGGTCAACTTCACCATGTCCGTGCCGTCCGGTGACGGGTCCCAGCGATCCTCGGGCCCGGGGACCTCATTGCCGACGGTGCCGCCGTTGACCCGCATACGGGCCCAGGAGCGCTTCGACCCGGTCGGTCCCAGATCCGGCCCACCGCGGTTCCAGGAACCGCCGACCAGGGTCGGGGCGACCTGATCGGCCTGTGCGGCCCAGGCGGCGGCGTGCGGCCACCCGCGGCCGGCCATCGAGGCCCCCAACGCCTCCCCCACCGTCAACGGCGGATCGGTGTCACGCGGCGGCGGCACGAAGTCACGCATGGAATTCCCCTTCAGCGCCACCAGGATCCCCTGCTTGCGGTCTTGGGGCACGCCGTGCCACATCGCGTTGACGACGAACCAGTCGTACTCGTACCCGAGGTGTTCGAGCTCGGCCTCGACCTCCGACCGGATGGGTTCGTACGCGGGCTTGGAGGCCAGCTCGGAGACGTTCTCGATGAGCAGGGCGCGTGGCTGCACGCCGTGCAGGAGCATGACGGTCGCTTCGAGCAACCGGAGTTCCTCGTCGCTGTCCTCGCGTCTCACCGCGGCGCTCGCCTTCACCCGCGGCAGGCCCGCCGCCAGGAGGTCCACGTCGTAGCACTCCCGGTGCTCGTCCGGAACGAAGTCCAGGAGGTCGGTCTCCAGGACCTTCCAGTCCGGGCGGTTCCGCCGCAGCGTTTCGCAGGCCACAGGCCGGTTGTCCAGGAGCAGTACGGGATCGAACCCGGCCTGCTCGAGGCCGAGCGCGAGACCACCCGCCCCCGCGCACACGGCGAGGCAGCTCAGGCGGTCGGATCGGGACTCTTCCATGATCACCATATGTGCTCGTCGGGAACTCGGCGAAGGCTGACGCCCTGAGCCATCGATGATCGCATCTCCCTTGGGAGGAGTCGATGGTCAGGATGCGCACCGCACCGTCCCGACGAGCTGCCGGCGTCACCGAGTCCGACATGCCCGGACGCCACCCCGCCGGCTGTCTCTGACAGGTGCGTAGGTCTCGCGGCAGCACGCCGAAAGGCCGTCCCCGCCGGCGGCGGGGACGGCGGGCCCCGGGCCTCAGCCGCGGTGCCGGGCGCTCGGGCGGCGGCGCATCCGCACCAGGAACCAGCGGCCGATGACGACGAGCGCCACCGCCACCACGCCCTTCGACACCCAGCCGCCGTACTCGTCCACCAGGTGCCAGTTGTCGCCCAGCCAGTAGCCCAACAGCACGAACACGGTGTTCCACACCAGGCTGCCGAGGACGGTCATGGCGGTGAAGGCCATCAGCGGCATCCGCTGGATCCCGGCCGGTACGGAGATGAGGCTGCGCACCACCGGCACCATGCGGGCGATCAGCACGGCCTTGCGGCCGTGCCGTTCGAACCACGCCTCGGCCCGGTCGATCTCGTGGGCATGGATGAGCGGGATGCGGGTGACGAGTGCGCGGGTCCGGTCGCGGCCCAGGAGGGCACCTGCGGCGTACACGATCCAGGAGCCGACGATCGAGCCGATCGTGGTCCAGACGATGACGGCCGGCAGACTCAGCTTGCCCTGCCCGGCGGCGAATCCGGCCACGGGCAGGATGATCTCGCTGGGAATGAACGGCAGGACGGTGTCCACCAGGTTGGTGAGACCGGCGCCCGGGGCGCCGAGGGTGCTCATGACGTCGACCGCCCATCCGGCGATGCCGCCTGCGGGTTCGGCGGAAGCGGTGGCGAGCGACGCGGGAGCCAACGTTGCGATCATGCCGTCCACGGTAGGAGCCGGGTGGGGGGCGCCACCATGCGGTCAACCGCCCGGTCCTGCTGCGGTTTTCCGTAACCCTTTACCCGGGCTCCTCCCGGCCGGGCGCATGGCGTACGCACACGGGCGCCGGGAATCCCAGCAGCCGCGCGGTGAGGCGGACCGGGTCCAGGGGGGCGTCGGCCAGGGCGGCGAGCAGGTCGGCGCGGTCGGACGCCAGAGCGCAGCCGTCGACGGTGGCGGTGAGGACCCGACGCACGTCGGTGACGGTGCCCTGGACGCGGACCTCGCCGTCGATGCTTGCGACCAGGTGGGCGCTGCCGGTGAGGGAGCCGGCGAGTTCGTCGAGGTCGGCCGGGTGCCGTACGCGCCTGGCCCAGTCATCGAGCTGACCGGTGGTCAGCGTGTGGGTTCCCGTGACCAGCCGCGCGCGGTGGTGCCGTGCCGGGCGTGGACGGCCGAGGCGACACCGGTGTTCGCGTCCGGGGCCTGTCCGATGACCCAGGGGCGTCCCGAGGCGTGGGTCAGGGTTAATCCGATGTGGCCGCTCCGTCGCCGGTCGCGGCCCTGGCCGGGTACCTCGTCGTCCGGCTGCGCAACCGCAACCGGTCGCAGCAGCAGACCAGTTCATGACCGGACCGCGCTTCCCGAGCGCGCAGTCGAAGCCGCCGCGCAGTCCTGGCGATCTTGCCCGGGCTGCGCGGCCGCACTAGGCTCGGGGCTCGTGCGAGGAGATTCAGCGGGCGCCGGATCCCACCCCCCGACGGGGTTTGCGGGTGGTCAGGGCGCCGCTGAGGACGAGACCGCCACGCGGGCCCCGTCCTGGTCGCGCCGCAGCCTGGGCGTCCTGATCGGCTGTCTGACCGCCGTGCTCGGTGCGCTCTACCTCCTCGTCGTCGGCACCGTCCTCGGCCCCTTCCTGCTCTGGCCGCGCAGCCGGCCGAACGCCCTGGAGATCGTGATGGCCGGGGCGCGCCGGCTGACGGCCCTGGAACGCAACCGGCGCTCCGCCTTCTTCGACGACCGCTTCCCCGAGCACTACAAGGCGTCCGACCAGAAGCTCCTGCGCTACCTGGCGGTCCGCTGCTACGCGGGACTGCTCTGCGCGGTCGTCATCGGACTGCTGGGCTTCGGCGCCATGCTGGCCGGGCTGATGGTCAACGGGATGGCCCGGGGGACGCTCGACTGGGACCAACTCCTCACCCAGGCACTGCTGGGCAGCGTCCTGCTCTTCCTCGACGTGCAGGGCCTGTACTCGCTGGCCGCCCTGGACACCCGGATCGCCCGCGAGTGCTTCGGCCCCTCCGAGCGGGAGCTGCTCCAGCGCCGGATCGACGAACTCGCCACCAGCCGGGCCGCGGTGGTCCAGGCCGTGGACGCCGAGCGCCGGCGCATCGAACGCGATCTGCACGACGGCGTCCAGCAGCGTCTGGTGGCGCTGGCCATGCTGCTGGGCAGGGCCCGCCGGGGCCGCAACCCCGAGCAGGCGAGCGCGCTGCTGCTCCAGGCGCACGACGAGTCCCGGGACGTGCTGACCGAACTGCGCGAGGTGGCCTGGCGGGTCTATCCCTCGGCGCTGGACAGCCTCGGTCTCGAAGAGGCGCTGAGCGGGGTGGCCGAGCGGTGCGGCATCCCGCTGCGGACCCGGTTCGAGGTCGGCGCGGCGCTGCCCAAACCCGTGGAGACGGCCGCCTACTTCGTGGTGTCCGAGTCCGTGACCAACGCCGCCAAGCACTCCTCGGCCTCGGCCATCTCGGTGCGGGTGACGCTCGACGGCGCGCTGCTCACCGTCCGGGTCGAGGACAACGGCACGGGCTGCGCGGACCCGGCCGGCAGCGGCCTGACCGGGCTGCTCAGCCGGGTGGCCGCGCTGGACGGCGTCCTGCACATCGACAGCCCCCTGGGGGGACCGACCACCATCACCGCGGAGATTCCATGCGCGTCATCCTTGCCGAGGACTCGACCCTCCTGAGGGAGGGCCTGGTCCGGCTGCTCGTCGAAGAGGGCCACGAGGTCGTGGCGGCGCTCGGCGACGCGGTGACGGTCCTTCAGGAGGTCGAGGCGAAGAAGCCGGACGTCGTCGTCCTCGACATCCGGATGCCCCCGACCCACACCGACGAGGGACTGCGGGCCGCCGTGGAGATCCGCGAGCGCTGGCCGGAGGTGAGCGTGCTGGTGCTCTCGCAGCACATCGAGCGCACCTACGCGGCCAAGCTGCTGGCGTCCAGCGCGGAGCGGGTCGGCTACCTGCTCAAGGACCGGGTGGCCCAGGTCGAGGAGTTCCTCGACGCGCTGGAGCGGATCCACGCGGGCGGGGCGGCGATCGACCCGGAGGTCGTCCGGCAGCTGGTCATCCGCACCACGCACGGCGATCCGCTGGCCCGGCTCACCCCGCGCGAGCGCACCGTGCTGGAGGCGCTGGCGCAGGGGCACACCAACACGGCCATCGCGCAGAAGCTGCACATCTCGCTGAGTTCGGTGGAGAAGAACCTGAACACCGTCTTCGACAAGCTGGAACTGAGCCACACCACCGGCTACAGCCGGCGGATCCTGGCGGTCCTGCGGTACCTGGAGTCGTAGCAAGCCCAGCGCGGCGACGGGCCGCCCCCGCCGGAGGAGCAAACAGGGCCTTTCACGGAATTCCCGCGGCGCCGGCCCGGGAACGGCCCGGAAACGGTGCCAGAGCGGCCCGGGAGCGGTGCGAGAGTGGCGCGGAGGGGACGGATCCGGACAGGCCGGAAGTCCCGGTCGTCATGCCCGACCGGGACTTCTCGTGCGCGCTGGTCACGCCTTGGTGGCGTACCCGTGGATCCAGGTCAGGTCACGGTAGCCCGGACCGTAGCGCTCGAACTCGTTCGAGCGCTCGACAGCCGCCACCCGGAAGCCCGCCTGCCCGACCAGCCCGGTGACGCTCCGCACCGTCTGGTAGCGGTAGAAGCGGGCGCTGCCGCTGCTGAACTTCTCGACGATCTCCTCCTCGCCGTCCCCCTCCTTGAAGCTGACGAAGAGCGCCCCGCCGGGGGTGAGGACGCGGTGGAACTCGGCCAGCGCGGCGCTGACGTCCTCGTCCTTGAGGTGGAGCAGGGTCGCCTGGCACCAGACACCCGCGAAGCTCGCGTCCGGGAACGCGAGGTCGCGGGCGTCCATGCGCGCGAAGGTGAGCTGCGGGTGGAGCTCCTGCGCTCGTGCCACGAAGGCGCTCGTCAGGTCGACCCCTTCCGCGCGCAGGCCCCGCTCCGCCAGGAGCGCGGTGTCGCGCCCGAACGCGCAGCCGACGTCGAGGACGCGTCCGGCCGGGTCGGGCAGGAGCGCCGTGAAGGCGTCGAGTTCGGCGACGGGGACCATCCCCGCGGTCGCGTTCTCGTAGCGTTGCGGATCCCCGTCGTACGCGCGGATCGTGCCGCTGAGGTAGTCGTGCATTCCTCTGGTCCTCGTGATCAGTCGGCGGTGGGAGCGACCTGGACGCTGTCATGGAACCACGCGCTCAGGCCGGCGATCCGCTCGGCCACCTCGCGGGTGTCCGCGCCGCTGACGACGGCCTGTCCGGCACGGATGTGGCTGGCCGAGCTGAAGTCCGGCGCCACACCGCCCGGGGTGACGTAGATGTCCGCCTCCACGACGCCCGGGCGGGCCAGGGTCTCGTCGAGGGTCGGGGCCGAGACCACCGTTCCCTGCGGGCAGCGCAGGTTGAGGCCGCCGTAGCTCTCCTCGGTCGGCGTCGGCTCGTCGACGATCCGCGACGGCAGGTCCAGCGCCGCCAGCGCCCACTCGTCGTGGAGGTTCACGCCGTACGTCAGCTCGACGACCCGGTCCGCACGACCGCCGCCGACCCGCGCCGCGCACTCCCCGAAGACCACCTCGGAGCCGTCCCAGAAGACCTCCAGGTGGAACACCCCGTCCTCGAACTGCAGCGCCTTGAACGCGGCTTCGGTCAACGACCGCGTCCTGGCGTGGAGTTCGAGTTCCTCCGACTCCGGCAGGGTGTGGTAGGCGACGATTCCGCCACCGTGGCACTCGATGAGGTTCTGGAAGTACCGGGAGAGGGAGAACAGCCGGAGCCGGCCCTCGCGGACGACACCGTCGACGAAGAACTCCCGGCCGGGGACGTACTCCTCCAGGAGCCAGGGTCCGTCGCTGCTCTGCCGCGACGCGTCGATCGCCTGCCGGAGCTCCTCCGCGTCCCGGACGACCACCGTGTGCATGGCCCCTGCGGCGTTCAGCGGCTTGAGCACCTGGGGGTACTCGACCGTCGTGACGTCCAGTCGCTCGAGGCTCTCCACGAGGAGGTGTGCCGCCGTGCGCACGTCCGCCCGGCGCAGCAGGTCCTTCTGCACGAACTTGTCCCGCATGGCCAGCATCTGCCGGGAGCCGGAGCCGACGGCCCCGCCGAGCTCGGCCAGGGCCGCGGCCTGCACCAGGTAGAACTCGTTGGCGCTGCAGACCGCGCCGAAGTCCGACGGGCTGAGCGAGTTCCGAACCAGGCCGGCGAGAACGTCCTCGACGCTGCCCGGGTCCGGCACCACGATGGCGGCGGCCCCTGCCGCACGCACCGCCGGAGCGTCCTTCGCCGGTACGACACAGGTCACCTCGGCGCCCGCGCGCTGCAGCGCACCGATCGGCCGCGGGTCCCAGCCGAGGTGCAGGACCGGGTTCGGAACGGGCATGTCAGATCCTTTGCTTCTGTCCGGCTTCACGTCAGTTGACGCGACGTCAGTTGATTTGGGGAGCGGACGGTTCGACCGTGTTCCAGCCCACGTCGGCCACCAGCCGGGCGGATGCAGGGGGGGCGTCTTCACCGGTGGTGACGGCGGCAAAGCCGAGCGCCAGAAGTGCGCCCGCCGCGAGCAGAACAGCCCGCCTCGCACTAAGCCCGTTCGCAGCGAATACCGCTTGCGTCATGATGCCCCCTTACAGCTACACCGCACGGTCGATTTTGTCGAGGAGCGGTACGATTAACAGCGGGCAACATTGTTGCCGAGGTCCCGATTACGGCCAACCCTTGCCATGGTTCGAGATCTCGCACAGCAGAGACATGAGGGGTCCCCCAATGGAGCAGAACGCTACAAAACAGACACCCCATCCCCGATGTCGAACGGCGGGGACGGGCCAACCCCACACCCCGGGCTCAATCGACGCCGACTATTCCGGAATTCGCCACGATTTCGGGCAGATCGTCCCGAAGGCACTGGAATCCCCCATCGTAGGAGAGTTGAGCCATCTGCTCGACTCGCTACGGGAGACTGCGGTCCTCACCCTCGAGAAGACGGATCTGCTCAGTCGGGAACTGACTCGGGAGAATACTCGGAATTCCAGCCAGGACGGTCTTCCGACGCACTGGGGCGAGGAAATCTCAGGCCTGTCCAACATAGCATCGGCCATCAACTCGGAGGTGAATTCCGCACGAAGAGAAATGCTCACGGCCCAGCCGGACGGGCGCCGCCCCCCGGAGACGCTGAAAGAAGCCTTGGCGTCGGTGGAGAAACCCATTCGAGCCGGCGTCAAAATGCGGACGCTCTACCAGCACACCGCCCGGTTCGACGAAGCCACCAAGGAATACGTCAGAGCGGTCTCCGACCTCGGCGTCGAGGTCCGGACCCTGGGCGAGTTCTTCGACCGGCTGCTGATCTTCGATGGTCGCGTGGCCTTCGTCCCGTCCTCGCCGAACCGCAGCCGCGCACTGAGGATCACCCATCCCGCGCTGGTCGCCTTCCTGGTCGACAGCTTCGACCGGGCCTGGGACCGGGCTTCCGGCTATCCATTCGTGCCCAACCATTCGGCCCAGGCGGCGTTGGAGGTTCTCCCGGACCTCCGGTCCTCGATCAAAAGGCTTCTGGTGCGCGGCTACTCGGATGCCGCAATCGCGCGCCGACTCGGCATCAGCTCCCGCTCACTCCAGGCACACATCCAGCGGATCAAACAGGATCTCGGCGCGGCCAACCGGCTGCAACTGGGATACATCCTCGCCCGCGAGGACTACACGACAAGTGACCTGTCCCCGGACGGCGTGACCGACCAGACCTGGTCCGCTCTGCCGGAGTAGGCGCCCGTACCGGAACCGGACGGTGGCGCGGACCCGTGCCCGGCCGGCTGTCGACACACGAGGGGTCGACAGCCGGCCGCCGGGGACGTCAATCGAGGAAGCCGCTCCGGTCGTACAGCACCCGGCGGGCGCCGGAACAGCAGCCGGCCCGCTTGGTGCCCAGGAGGTACTCCACGCCGCCCGCGCCGGGGAACCTGCCGGCCAGATCGAATCCGACCCGGTCGAGCAGCGGCTCGACCGTCGCGTCCTGACGGATTCCCACGAACAGCACGCCGTGCGGGACGAGCCGGTCGTGGAAGCCCCGCAGCAACTCCTCGGTGCCGGCGCCGACCGAGCCCAGTGGCGCTCCGTCGCACCAGATGCCGGGAACCACGGCAGGACAGGCGCTCTCGCCGCCCTTCCCGAGCGTCCCGTCACCATGGACCTCGAAGACCGCCACCGACTCGTCGGCGAGCCGGGAGTACAGCCCCTCGCCGGCCGCGTCGCACCCGGGAGCCCGGCCCCCGGCGTACCGCGGGAGCAGCCCGATGAACTGGTCAGCGAATGATTCCATACCTACGCCTCCGTGGATGTTGGTCGGCTAGAGCCCGTCCGGACAGGGCCGCAGGCACGGGCCGGCCCTGTCGACCAGCCGGGCGATCCGTTCGGCCGCGTCGCGCGCCTGCGCGACCGCGACACCGGAGAAGGCCAGTCGCACCGAGGCCGTCGGCATGGCGAACGCAGCACCGGGTGATGCGGACACGCCCGCTTCGGCGAGCAGGGCGAGCAGTTCGCCCTCGGTGCGCGCTCCCGGGTGCCGCCCCGACGCGGCCTCCGGCGTCGGGCACTCCAGGGCCAGCGAGAGGCCGTCACCGTGGAACTCCCAGCCGAGCAGCCCGGCCGTCGCCGTCTCGAAGGCCCGGCGTGCGTCGACCGTGGGCTCGATGCACGCGGAGCGCAGGTCCGCGACCACGCGCCGGTTCAGGAAGCCCGCCCAGGCCCGCTGCCACACCGTGCCCGGTGCGCACGCGCGCAAGGAGGCCTCCGGTGGTTCGACCGCTGGCATGACCGCCCAACCCAGCCGGCTCCCACCGCCGCACATCTTCGCCAGGGAGGTCACGGTCCAGATCCCCTCGGGGACCGGCCCGGGTTCCACGAACCAGCGGTAGACCTGGTTCAGCACCACCTGATGGCCCGCTCCCGCGAGCGCCGCGAGGGCGTCGAGCTGCCGCTCGTCGAGCGATCTGCCGTCCGGGTTCCGCGCGGGGTTCGTCAGCCACACGGTGGTCGGCTCCGTCAGCTCCCCGACGATCTCCGGCAGCCGCCGCCACGGCGCACGCCGGACGGGTCCGGCCGCGGCCAGGATCTCCGGGATCTCGGAGAAGCTCGGCAGCTCCACCACCGCCGTCCTGGTGCGCCCGCTCCAGGCGGTGGCGAAGGAGCGCACCCCGCCCGTGACCAGGGTCCGGCCCTCCGGGGCGTCGAAGAGCTCGCCGAGCCGGTCGAGCAGGGCGCGGTCCCCGAAGGCCGACGGCGTGTTCCAGCGGTCCGCCGCGGCCAGGGCGTCGGCCACGGACTCGCCGAAGCGGGTCACGAGTGCCTCCGGCCACGGCCGCGGCGGACCGGTGAGATCGATCACCTGAGCGCTGCCTGCTCGCGGGCCGTGCGGGCGATGACCGAGGGGGACAGCTCGTAGGAGACGGTGGCCACGAACACCTCGTCGGCGATCCGGACGAAGGTGCCGGTCGGCAGGTCGACCCGCTCCACGTCGGGGTCGTCCGCGATGACGTGGCGCTGTTCCGCCGCCGCGACCTCGGTCTCCGCCGCCGGCGCGGTCCCGTCCAGGAGCCGCTGGGCGAACTCCACCGGCACCAGCCGGACGCAGGTCCACGGGTTCAGCTCGATCGGCGCGGTCACCGTCGAGCGGTCGTCCGCGAGCGCCAGGGCGAGCGGCGTGCGGTAGTAGTCATAGGCGTTCATCGCGATGCTGAGCGCCGTCAGCTTGCCCCGCTCCTCGTACGCGTTGAAGGTGTGCACCACGGTCGCCAGGCAGCGCTGCTCCCAGTCCGGCCGGTCGGGCTGCGGGGCCGGTTCCCAGCTCTCGACGGCCGGAAGCCGGCTCAGCCGGTCCTCCTGCTCCCCGGTCAGGGCGGACGAGGCCTTCAGCTCCGCGCAGATGGAGCCGAAGAACGCCTCCAGGCCGGCCTGCTTCAGCCGCAGCGTCAGGCGTTCGACGTCCAGCTCCGGCTGGGAGAGCGCCATCAGCAGGTCGTTGGTGTCCTTCCCGGTCACGAAGAAGTCGCCGGCCGCGTTGTTGACCACGCACGCCAGGTTCTCCTCGACCGGGACGGTGTGCAGCCCGGGTCCGTACGCCGGGAGCGTGGGCGTGAGCCCCAGCCGGCTGGCGTGCCGCACCGAGTAGTCGCCGAAGTGGATGTCCACGTTGAGCAGATCGGTGCCGCCCTCGGGCGCGACCAGCGGGAACTGCCCGTACAGCAGGCCGTCCTGCGGGTCGAACTTGAACCAGGGCAGCTCACGGTCCAGGTAGACGTAGCCGAAGCCGTCCCGCAGCGCCTGGACGAGCCGGGTGGCGTCGGCCCGGGTGCGCACGAAGATGTCGAGGTCGCTGAAGTCGCGCACCGACTTGTCGGCGTAGCTGGCCCGGGCGCCGAGCCCCTTTCCGCCGAACAGCTCGATCCCCGCCTCCCGGCCGATCCGGTCGAGCCGCGCGAGGTTCTCGTCGAGCACCGCGTGCATGTGCCGGATGCTGTCCGCCTTGGGGCGCATCGCGGCCATGCACGCGCGGACCTCGGGGTGCGTGGACTCGAACGGCGCGAGCCGGCGCATCACCAGGGAGCGCATGCGCAGCAGCTCCAGGAAGGCGGCCGCCGCGACGCCGCCGACGGCGTCGATGACCGTCACCGACTCCTCCAGGCTGAGCCGCGGCTGCAGGCTCGACAGGCTGCGCAGCGCCAGCAGCTGGTCCTGCTTCATCGACGGGGAGTTCACTGAGCGTTCCTCATTTCATCTGCGGGGAGCCCGTGCACCGCCAGGCTCTGGTTCTTGAACGCCTTGTCGTCGGTCACCTCACGGCCGAACCAGGCCGGCGGCCGGAAGTCCCGTGCCTGCGCCTCGGAAGCGAACTCGACCTCGACGGTGCGCAGTCCGGCCAGGGCCTCGGTGTAGAGGTCCAGATAGGCGGTGTGCTCACCCAGGGCGAGGGTGTACCGGTCCTTCACGACCCGTGCGCCCTCGGTCGCGGGCCAGAGCACGGCGAAGTTCTCCTCGCCGATCTCGGTCTCCAACTCGGTGCGCACCAGCCCCGAGCCGCGCTTGAGGCCGAGCACGTGCTTGCCGCCGATGCGCCGCAGCCGGACCTCGGTGCCGTCCGTGGGGGCGGTGAGATAGCCCTGCGCGATGGACCGCGGCTCCCCGCCCGGGGCCGGATGCTCCCCCTCGACGAGGAACTTCCGCTCGATCTCCAGTGCCATGTCCACGGTCTCCCTAGCTGTGGTGTACGGGGGGCGCTACGGGCGCCCGGGTGCCGAGCAGGGCCGGCAGCGCGCTCATCGCCGTGAAGACCACGGTTCCCGGGCCCTCCAGCCGCTCGGCGGGGGTGACCCCGCCCGCGTAGCCGAAGGCACGCATGCCCGCCGCCCGGGCGGCCAGGACGCCGGGCCGGCTGTCCTCCACGACGGCGCACCGCTGCGGGAGCACCCCCATCCGGTCGGCCGCGTGGAGGAACAGGTCGGGTGCGGGCTTGCCCCGCTCGACCTCGCCGGCGCTGAAGATGCGGCCCTCGAAACGGTCGTACAGGCCGGTCCGCCCCAGGGTGTGCCGCATCTTCGGGTGGCTGCCGCTGGAGGCGACGCAGCACGGCAGGTCGATGGCGTCCAGGGCCTCGACCACGCCGTCCACGGCTTCCAGTTCCTCGTCGACCGCCACCCGGTGCAGCTCGCGGAAGCGCTCGTCCCAGGCCTCGGCGGTCGTGCTGCCGAGCCGGGCCGCGATCTTCTCGGCGATCGACGCGGTCGAACGCCCCACGAACTCCTCGATCACCTCGTGCGGGGTCATCGGCCAGCCGTACTCGGCGCCCAGGGCCACGTGGGTACGCACCGCGATGCGCTCGGTGTCGACGAGGACCCCGTCGCAGTCGAAGATGACGAGCTCGACGGGCGGACCGACGGTCACGTGACGACGCCCTGCCGCTTGAGCAGGTCACGGATGTCGTTGACCTTGTCCGCGCCGAGCCGGCGGTTCCGGATCACCTCGGGGTCCTCCACGGTGTGGGCGTACTGCCACCACGCCTCGCCCGTGTCCCGGTTCATCACCACGAACCGGTCCTTCTCGGCCGGCCCGCGCACGATCAGCGAGGTGGTCTCGGGGACCGCGCCGACCGAGTGCACCAGGGTGTGCCGCAGGACGTAGCCGGTGCCCGGCGTCTCCACGCGGACCAGCGGGGGGGTGAGCTTGCGGGCGTCGGTGTCCGGGGACAGGTCCGGGTAGTCGCCGAAGATGTAGTGGCGGTAGCTGCCGGCCAGGATCCGGGTGCCGAAGCTCCACCGGTGGTTGTGCGGGCGGTCGAAGAACCGCTGGCGGAAGACGTGGAGCCGGACCCGGACACCGCTCGCCTCGTCGTTCACCAGGACGACCCGGTCGAGCTCCTGCAGCCGCTCGCTCTGGACCAGCAGGTCGGGGGTGGCCAGCACGTGGTCGAAGGCGTCGTTGAGCCAGGTCGGAGAGGTCGCGAGCTCCTCGAGCAGTTCGTCGAGCTGCTCGTTCAGCACGGCCATGTCGTTCCAGTCGAGCGCGGCCAGCCTGGCCGGGTCGATCAGCGGCGAGCTGTCAGTGCTCATATCTCTGCACGCTCCTTCTGTTCTTGACGGGCGGCGATCCACCGCCGCGCCTTCTCCTGGATCTTCGGCAGCATTTCGGGCGCTTCCAGCATTCGTGGAAACAGCTCGGGTTCGGTGGTGATGGCCCGCAGCATGAGGTTGACCGTGATGCGGTGCCCGGGCCGGTGGACGATCTCGACCCGGTCGCCGGCACCGACCGTGCCCTCCTCCAGCACCCGCAGGTAGGCGCCGGGCGCTCCGTGTGCGATGAAGCGTTCGACCAGGTCCGGCACGTCCCAGAAGCCGGCGAACACCCGGCAGGGCTTGCGTGGCCGGATGACCTCGAACAGCGCGGTACCGATCCGCCAGCGTTCGCCGATCTCGGCGTTGGTGACGTCCACGCCGCGCAGCGTGAGGTTCTCCCCGAAGTTCCCGGGGGCGATCTCCCGGTCCAGTTCCTTCGCCCAGAAGGCACCGTCCTCGGAGGCGAAGGCGTACACGGCCTTGTCCGGACCGCCGTGGGCCTTGGTGTTGACGATGAGGTCGCCGACGAGTCCGTCGCGGACCGCGGTCACCCGGCGGTCCACCGGCTGCTTGTCGATACCGCTGCGGCCGAGGCCGTACGTCCACCAGCCGGTCCGCTCGACACCGAGGTTGACGGTCAGCAGGACCGCGTCGGCGGCCTGGCCGGCGTCACCGCTCATACGGCCACCCCGGTCTCGACGGTGGCGGGGGCCGTCCGGCGGGTGCGCACCGCGACCAGCCGGTGGGCCAGCGCGGTCGCGGCGACGAGCAGCGCGCCGTACACCAGCCAACCGAGCCAGCCCGCCTGGATCATCGCGACACAGAGCACCGGTCCGGCCACGTTGACCGCCGCCATGTTGAGGTCGAACGCGGCCAGGTACTGCTTGTTGCGCTCCGGCGGGGCCAGTTCGTAGCTGATCGTCCACCAGGCCGGGCCCTCGAACAGCTCGCCCACGGTGAGCATGGCACCGGCCAGCAGGACGGCCACCGTCGCCAGCGCGGCGCTGTGCAGCGCCGAGACGCAGAAGAGCCCGACCATCGCGACGAAGCCGATCATCGCGATCCGGAGCGCCCGCAGGCTGCCGGCGACGGTCCTGGCCACCTGTGAGCACCAGTGCTGGAGCACGATGACCAGGGCGGTGTTGATGATGACGACGACGCCCACGGTCCACTTGGGAATGTCGCCGGTCCGCAGCACCCAGAGCGGCAGAGCCACGCTGAGGACGAGGATCGAGCTGGTGAAGACCGCGGAGGAGGCGATCAGCCCGAGGTAGTTGAAGTCCCGCAGGACCGACCAGTCGGTCTTCCTCGACTCCTCCGGCGCCACCGACTTCACCCTGACCGCGTACATCAGGACCGCGCCCACCGCGAAGGTGGCCGCGTTGACCAGCAGACCGGCACGCACCGCTGTCCCGGATCCGGAGCTGAGCAGCAGCGCGCCCACGCTGCCCGCCACCAGGTACCCGATGTTGCGCAGCGCGCGGATCGCCGCGAACATACCCGTCCGGCTGTCGCCGGGGATCACCACGCCGACCAGGCTCTGCATCAGGCCGTTGCTGCCCGCCCGCAGTGCACCGAGGAGCACGGTGAGCAGCAGCAGCGACACGAAGTCGTGGACCAGGACCAGCCCCAGGTAGACGGCAGCCCGGCCGATCCGGCTCAGCACCGAGTACGGTCCGATGCCGAACCGGCCGGCGAGGGCGCCGGCCGGTACCGCCGCCAGCATTTCGGTGATGCCGCCGGCCGTGAGGACCACGGCCAGCTGGGCGTTGCTGAGGCCCTCGACCTGCACCAAGTAGAACGGCAGGCAGATCACGCTCAGGCCCATGCCCGCCGCGTCGACCAGACCGTTGACACCCAGGATCCGCGAGGTACCCGGGGTGGCGAGGACGTCCCACCAACCCAACAGCGAGAAGAAGGACCTCAGCCGCCCGGTCACTCCAGGAAGCCCTTCGCGCGGAGATCCGTGACGAAGCCGACGACCGAGTCGCGCACCTCGTCGAGCCCGGCCTCGTACTTCTCGGCCGTGCGCGCGACGATCTCCTCGACGCTCAGGCCGACACCGCACTGGGACCAGATGAACGCGCCGACCTGGTTGGTCTCGTAGGCGTCGTGGTAGGTCTCGATCAGGGTGCCGGTGTCCGACCGTCGGGTGAACAGGCCGGTCGTCCGCTTGGGGATCCAGTTCTGCTCGATCATGCCGTCTTCTCCTCGATGCCGATGAGCAGGCGGGTCGCCACCGCGGCGGCGTGCTCCGCCCACTTGGCGGGCGCCTCGTGACAGCCCTTCATGGTGAGCAGCTCCCAGGCCTCGTCCTTGCTGATCTCCGTGGGCTGGGCGGCCAGCACGCGCTTGAACATCCACTTCGGCGAGACGCCGTACTCCCCGTACAGGGCGAGCAGGCCGGCGAGGCTGCGGTTGAACGCCTCCCGCGCCGCGATGACCGCGGCGTGCTCGTCGTTGGAGGCGAGCAGACCGGCCACGTCCTCGAGGAAGCCCTCGGCGTCCAGCTTCTTGGCCTCCGCCAGCCAGGCGCTGAAGGACGACGCGCGGATGGCGTCACGGCGGGAGTTGAACCAGTCGTCGCCTGCGATCGGGGCGCCGCTGGCCAGCCGGTGCAGCATGTCGTGCTCGGACATGCCGATCTCCGGCATCTCCTGGTTCGGCACGCCGTTGGCGAAGCGGCCGATGATCTCGTCGACCTGCTCCTCGCGCCAGATCTCGATGTCGGTGCGGAACGGGCCGAACTCGCCCAGGGTGATCCAGATCAGCGGGTCGGCGGTGGAGATGTGCCGCTCGAAGGTCTCCATGCCGGGGCCGGCGACGAACGGCTCCTTGGAGATGACGTAGAGGTCGAGGTCGCTGTTGGCGTGCGCCCAGCCCCAGATCAGCGAGCCGCTGACGAAGACGCTGGTGGCGTCGGCGAAGGCCGGGTACTTCGCGTGGACGTCCGCCGCCGTGGGCAGCTGGAGTTCGGCGAGCCGGCCCTTGAGCAGGGCCTCGCGTCCCTCGGCGGACGCCTCACGGCCGGTGCCGTACTTGAGCGTGAGTGACGGTGCCTCGAAGGCCATGGGTGATTCCTTTCGATCGAATGAACCGCAGATCTTGCCGGAGCGTCAGTTCAGGTACAGGCCCTGCTCCTCACGCTCCCGGAGCGCCCCGTAGTCGCGGTACACGTCCGCCGCGTCGGAGGACGCGAGGTAGGCGAAGCCCGGGGAGGACGTCAGACTGGTCGTGACCGGCAGCC
Organism: Kitasatospora sp. NPDC051164; assembly: GCF_044455625.1. Classification (NCBI taxonomy): domain Bacteria; kingdom Bacillati; phylum Actinomycetota; class Actinomycetes; order Kitasatosporales; family Streptomycetaceae; genus Kitasatospora; species Kitasatospora sp. NPDC051164. Next base: position 34,637 of record NZ_JBITFB010000035.1, read on the forward strand.
GGTGCCCGACGCCCACCCCGGACACCACCGCCGAGCAGCTGACGAGCGCCTCGAGCTCCGTCCGCCAGGCCTGCGACCGGACCTCGCCCGCGACCGGGTTGATGAACGAGACGTTGCGGACGTACTCGGACCACGCGACCCGGGTGTCGTCGAAGGAGCGGAAGGCGGCGGGATCGACGAGCGACATCGCCAGCAGCCGGGTCTGCGACACCCCGCAGTACTTCTCGACCAGCCACGGCAGCGTCGCGCCGCCCAGCCGGGCCCCGGTCTCGATCAGTACGGGGCCGTCCGCGGTGAGGATCACCTCGGTGTGCGCGGCGCCGTTGCCGATCCCGAGCGCGGTCAGCGCCCGGCGGACGTGGTCGACCACCTGCCGGTACTCCGCGGAGCCCACCGGGACGGGCTCCTCGTAGTCGTACACCGGGGACATCCCGTCCCCGACCCGCTTGGTGTACCGCCACAGCTCGGCGATCTTGTGCTCGCCGTCGAGGGAGACGCTGTTGGCGTAGAACTCCGGGCCGAACACCCGCTCCTGGACCAGGGCCGTGATGTTCCGCGCCCCGTAGAGGTTGCGGGCGCTCAGCACCTGCTCGGCGGCCTCGGCCACCTCGTCGGGGGTGCGGCAGAAGTGGACGTTGTCCGAGCCCGCGCTGTCCACCGGCTTCACGACGGCGTCGGTGATCCCGCGGTCGACGCACCACTGCCGGGCCTGCCCGGGTGAGTCCACCCGCAGGCCGAGCGGGGCCCGCACGCCCGCCTCGAGGAGGGTCGTGGCCATGAGCGGCTTGCAGCGCCGGGCCTCGCTGGTCGCCGGATCGTGGCCGGGCGTGCCCAGCAGGCCGGTCAGCTCGTCGGCCAGCAGGACTCCCGACTCGGTGCCGGGCAGCACGGTCGCGACCCCCAGGTCACGGAGCCGGTCGGCCACCCGGCGCGGGTCCGGGTCGTGGCCGAGGTCCTCGACGTAGTTCGACGGGTCGTGGGCCGCGCTGAAGTAGGCCGGCATGTCGGGCTGGCTGGAGACGTGGACGCACTCGGCGCCGTAGTCGCGGAGCTGGGCGACCAGGAAGCGCCCGGTCGAGTAGCCGTCGACGATCCCGAACCGAAGGGTCATCGCTGCCCCTGCCACTCGACGTCGACGTTGGGCACGGCGGGGTCGACACCGGGGAGGTTCATGTCCTCCAGCAGGTGGGTGATCACGGTCAGCAGGTCCCAGCGGTACGGCGCGTCCAGCGGGACGTCCGGGGCCACCGCGAGCACCTCCGCAATGCCGACGTCCGCTCCGGCCGCCTGCCGTCGGGCCAGGTCGCCGGCCGGGCCGGGCACCCGGGCCAGCCGCTGCCAGCTGTTGCCGAGGTCGAAGTCGTGCTCCGGGTGCAGCCGTTCCAGGTCGTCGAAGATGGCGAGGACCTCGGGCCGGGCGTCGTGGCGCGACCGGATCCGCTCGCGCATGAGCTCGCGCCGGGGCTCGTCGCAGAGCACCGCGATCTCGCGGATGACGTCCACCGGCTCGTCGGAGATGTGCAGGAAGTTGAACAGCCCGTTGACGACACCCAGCCGGTGGCGCAGGTGCTCGGGGCGACGCAGCGAGGGATCGGCCGGGCCCTTGAGGGAGTTGAGCCGGACGGCGGCCGGCACGCGGTCGGGCGTCCACTGCTCGTCCCACAGGACCAGGCAGACCGTGTCGGTGCTGGGGAGCACGGCGTCCATCGCCTCGACCCGGTCCCGCGTGGCGATGTTGAACTGGTAGCGCCAGACCTCGCGGATGGTCTGCCGGTTGTGCCGGAAGCGCACCACGTCGAGGGGACGGAATCCGGTGTCGGCGAGCGCGTCGAGCGCGCTGCGGAGCCGGCGCCCCGCGGTCGCCTCCGACTTCAGCATGCACAACGCCACGCCGAGCATGTCCGGCAGCTCGTCGGCGAAGGTCCAACAGCCCTCGCGGAAGTAGCTGTCCAGCGCGTAGAGATCGGCCTTCAGCGGCGACCGGGTGACCTCCTGCCGAACCGTCGGTGGGATCTCGGTGAGCTGGTCCACGGGCGGAACCTGGGCGAGGATCACGTCTTACCTCTCCTGCCGGAAAGCGGGTACGACTGGTCGGGGGGTGGCCAGGCTCTGCGCCAGGAACTCCACCTCGGCCAAGCGCTGGTACGGGTTGGGCTCCGCGTGTCCGGCGAACGGCCAGACCCGGAGGGACTTGGGACCTGCGTAGCGCTCGTAGGCGGCGTGGCAGGTGGCCGGCGGGCAGCGGTTGTCCCGCCCGCCGACCGCGAACAGGGCCGGGCAGTGCGCGTGCTCGGCCATGGTCGCGGCGTCGAACCAGGCGATCGTGGCGAGCGCCCGACCGGCCAGGTCCGGGTAGTAGTGGCAGAACCGCAGCAGCTCGCGGTACGGCTGCTGATCGGGCAGCTTCGCCGGATCGACCACCGCGCTCAGGAACGGCGACTCGACCAGCGCAGCCGCCGTGTGCGGGTTCAACGCCGCTGCGGCGAGCGCGAGTTGGCCACCCTGACTGCAACCGGCGACGGCGACCCTGGCGCCGTCGACTCCGGGGTGCAGCCGGGCCGTGTCGACCGCCCGGGCGGCGTCCACGTACGCGTCGCGGTAGTAGTAGTCGTGCCGGTCGAGCACGCCCCGGGTCACGAAACCCGGGATCTGCGGCACGGTCAGCCCGACCGGATCCGGAGTCGCCCCCGGCTTCAGGTTGCTGCCGCCCTGCCCGCGGGTGTCCACCACGAGGGTGGCGTAGCCGACGGCGGGCCACAGAAGCCAGTCCAGCACGTGGCCGCGCCCCTCGCCGTAGCCGAGGAACTGGACCACGCACGGCACCGGCTCGTCCCGCCAGCGCGGCAGGACCAGCCAGGCCCGGATCCGGTGGCCGCGCGAACCGGCGAACGAGGTGTCGAAGACCGTCACCCCGGCCGCCGGAGTCCGCTCCGGGGTGAACTCCGGCTCCAACGGGTACCGTTCGGCCTCCGCGAGGGTGTCCGCCCAGAACCGGGCGAAGCCCTCGGGAGCGCCGCCCGGCACCGCGCCGACCTGCGGCGATCCATCAATGCTGGTCAGGGCGGGCCTCCGTCGCGAAGTCCGCCAACAGTTCCTCCAGCAGGCCGCGGCAGTCGCCGCACCCCTGGCCGGCCAGACAGCTCGCACCGATCTCGTCGACGCTCGTCGCACCGCGCCTGATCCAGTCGACGATCTCGTCCTCGCCCACCGCGAAGCAGATGCAGATGCTCGGCGCGGCGAAGGTGCTCACGCGGGCTCACCGCCTTCGCTCCCCTGCCAGGAATCGAGCATGACGTTGGGGAAGATCCGCTGGATCCCAGGAGTGTTGAACTCGATCGTGTGCGTGATGACCGACAGCAGGTCCCAGTGGTCCGCCGGGTCGGCGAAGGCCGACCGGGTCGCCGCCAGCACGTCCGCCAGGGCGATCTCGCCGCCCTTGGCCCGGATCCTGGCCAGCTCGCCGGCGGGGGCGGTCGACTCGGTCAACCGCTCCCAGCTCTTCTCCAGCTCCAGGTCATGGGCCGGCGTCTGCGCCTCCAGGTCGTCGAAGGCAGCCTCCGCCTCGGCCCGCGCGTCGTACCCGGCCCGGATCCGGTCGCGCACCACGTCCCGGCGCCGGGGTCCGGCGAGGATGGACAACTCCCGGATCACGTCGATCGGTTCGTCCGACGTGTGCATGAAGTTGAACAGGCCGTTGACCGCGCCCAGCCGTCGCCGCAGGTGCTCCGGACGGCGCAGCTCCGGCGCGGACGGCCCCTTCAGCGCCGTCAGCCGCACCGAGGCCGGCACCCGGGCCGGCCGCCACTGCGAGTCCTTCACCACCAGCAGGACGGAATCGATGGTCGGCAGCACCAGATCCATCGCGTCGATCCGCTCGCGGGCGGCGAAGTTGAACTGGTAGCGCCAGGTCTCCCTGATCGTCAGCCGGTCGTGTCGGAAGCGCAGCACGTCCACCGGGTGGAAGCCGTTGTCGGCGAGCGCCTGGAACGCGACCCGGTAGCGCCGACCGGCCGCCGCCTCGGGCTTCAGCACGCACAGGGTGACTCCGAGGACGTCCTCCAGCTGCTCGCCGAAGGTCCAGCAGCCTTCCCGGAAGTAGTTGTCCACCCCGTAGAGGGCGGCCTTGGCCGGTGAACGTGTCACCGCCTCCAGGACGTGCCGGGGGATGTCGTGCAGGGGCGCCGTGGTCATGGCAGTACCTCGTTCGAGAATCGATGGCGACGCGAACTCACCTGAGGGCGACGCGGACTCACATGAGGGCGATGCGCCGGCGGTCCGCGGTCACGAGCGACCCGAGGCCGACGGTGGCCGCTCCCAGGTCGATCTCGGGGAAGAAGGTGCGGTAGGCCGTGAACGCGACCAGCCGCCAGATGTCGTGCTCACCGACCCCGAGCTCGCGGACGTTCGCGATCTGCTTGTCGATCGGCATCGTGCCGGCCGCGACGACACCCTTCTCCTGGTACCAGAGCTGGGAGCCCGGCTCCAGGTGCAGGTCCTGGCCGGCCAGTCGGGCGGTGTCGCTGCGGTCGGTCATCAGCATCATGTTCTGCGGGCCGACGATCTCGATCGCCCGCTTGGCGATGGCGTAGTCGACGTGCTCGCCGTCGAAGTTGAGGCAGGCCGCGATGCGGCCGGCGTGCGCGCCGCGCATGATCGCGGCAGGAACGGGCCCGACCTGCTCGTGCAGGTCCGCCAGGTTCCAGGAGGGCAGGTCGTAGCTCGCCAGCAGGGCCTCCCGCTCGGCCTGGGCCTTGCGGGTCCGGAAGGCATGCTTGATGAGCAGCGGCATCTCGTTGAACAGGTGGTCGGTCACCACGCGCACGCCGTTGTGCGGGCAGTCGGCGGCCTCAGCCGCGCCCAGCACCACCTCCACGCAGTCGGCACCCAGCTGCGGGTCCTCCTTGGCGAAGTGGCCGAGCGCCGGCCGGACCCCGCTCTCGACCAGCCGGGTGACGATCCACTCCAGCGAGGGGTGGTCCGGCGTGAACTGCTCCGCCAGGTAGGAGCTGGACTGCAGCGCGTCCGGCGACAGCATGATGTAGACCAGGCCGAGCTCGCCACAGCTCGCCAGCTTCTCCCACTCCTCCTTCGACGGAGCCCACACGGCGTTCGCCGGGGTGCCGCCGAAGCTGGCCACCAGCGGGCCCTCGAGCGCGACGGCCGGCACGAACGGCAACTGCCCGTCGGCCCGGAGCGCCGCGTAGCCGCGCATGAACTCGACGAAGGCGTCGAGCCGTTCGCGCCGCAGGTAGAGGGTCGGAATGCAGAGCAGGCCCTCGTCCGAGGCGACCTTGTCCAGCTCGTGGAGGTCGATCTCGGCGAAGTTCGAGAAGTCGATCGGCCCCAGGCCGTGACAGTGCACCTCCACCGGCAGCGCCGGCACCACGTACGGCGCGCCGCTCGGCACCTCGCCGAGGTCACGGTGCACCGCCGCGTCGCCGCGCGTGATGCGGCCGGCGGCCCAGGTGACCTCGGCGTTCGCCGCCCCCTGCGGACCGAGCCAGATCTGCGTCGACCCCAACGTCTCAGCCACGAACGCCCCTTAAATCTCGGATTCCCCGTCACCGGCCGCCCAGCGGGCCGACTCGCAGAGCGGTCAGCGTCCGCGAGCCGCCGCGCCCTGTCCTGAGCGACTGTGATCACGACTGCAGAAGACTCTCGCCGTTCGCCCTGTGCAGGCCAAGCGACCGCAGGGCTCCAAGTTCCGCAATACGGTGAGTCGAGGCGTCGAATACCGGATAACTGCAGTGAATCGTCGGAATTCAGACAGTCACCGGCTGCTTTCGTCCGAGCACCGATGGGGACCGCCGGGCGCGGACGGGAAGGGTAGGCTCCCCCGACATGACGACCCAGCCCACCACCGCGACCGGCACCCCCACCCGGTCAGGCAGCCGGATACTCCTCGTGCACGCCCATCCTGACGACGAGTCAATAGCCAACGGCGCCACCATGGCCCGTTACGCCGCGGAGGGAGCCACGGTCACCCTGATCACCTGCACCCTGGGCGAGGAGGGCGAGGTCATCGGGCCGGACCTGGCCCACCTGACCTCCGACCGCGAGGACCGTCTGGGCCCCCACCGGGCCCAGGAGATCGCGGCCGCCCTGCGCGAGCTGGGCGTGACGGACCACCGCTTCCTCGGCGGGCCCGGCCGCTACCGCGACTCGGGGATGATGGGTTCCCCCGGGAACGACCGCCCCGACTCGTTCTGGCAGGCCGACCCCGACGAGGCCGCCGGGCACCTGGTCGAGGTCATCCGCGAGATCCGGCCGCAGGTCCTCGTGACCTACGACCCGGACGGCGGCTACCGGCACCCCGACCACATCCAGGCCCATCGGGTCGCCATGCGGGCCGCCGCGCTCGCCGCCGACCCGGCCTACCGCCCGGAGTCCGGCACGCCGCACGGCATCGCCAAGATCTACTGGAACTGCGTGCCCCGCTCGGTCGTCGACGCCGGCGCCGCAGCCCTGCACACCGCCGGCGCGAACGCACCCTTCCCCGCCGCCGCGGGCCACCACGACATCCCGCGCGTGGTCGAGGACGACGCCGTGACCACAGTCGTCGACGGCAGCGCCCACCTGGACCGCAAGCGCGCGGCCATGGCCGCCCACGCCACCCAGATCACCGTGGCGGACCCGTTCTTCGCCCTCTCCAACAACCTGGCCCAGCCGCTCTCGGCAACCGAGTACTACCAGCTCGCCCAGGGGGAGCCCGGCCCCAGCGGCCCCTCCGGCCGCGAGGAGGACCTGTTCGCCGCATTCCCGAGCACGGGACCGTAGAAGAGCCGGGCCACCGCGAAACGCCGCGCGCCGAACCGCACTCCGCAGAGCAGGACTCCAGGGCGACGGGCCACTCGCCCGGGTCGGCGGCACCTCGGGACCCCTGTGCCGGCCCCTGGCCACCGACCGCCCTCAGGGGTGCCCCTTGGATTTCCCGGCATATAGCCTGGGTTCACGGGCGGCCGGTCGAGTTCTGGGACCCGATGGCAGGCCGACGGTGTGGTTTTGCGGTGTTCAGACGTTGTGTTGTTTCAGCAGAGGTGTGGGGTCTGGCTATGGCTATGGGCAAGGTCGTCCGGTTCGACGAGGTTCGAGGGTACGGGTTCGTCTCTCCCGACGGTGGCGGGTCCGACGTGTTCCTGCACGTCAACGACCTTCTGGTCGACAAGTCGCTGATCAGCCCCGGCGTTCTCGTGAGCTTCGACCTGGAGGACGGTGACCGCGGCCTCAAGGCCTCGGCCGTCTCCCTCGCGAGCGGCCGGCTGTCCTCCTCACCCCGCACCGACTCGCGTCCGTCGTCGGTGGTCCCCCACGCACCGGCGACGGACGCCCGGATCGACCTGGACGACGGCACCTGCGAGGTGCTCTCCGTCAAGGACTTCACCGACGAGGTCACCGAGGCCCTGCTCGTCAGCGCCCCGGCACTGACCGGTGAGCAGATCCTGGACGTCAGGAAGCGCCTGGTGCGGATCGCCGTGGACCACGGCTGGGTGGAGTCGTAACGGCCGCTTTCGGTCGAGAGCCGACCGGGGCACGGAAACGTGCCCCGGTCGGCTTCGTCGTCGGGCCCTTCCACGGTGTGCACCGGATCGGAGCGAGGGGCGGGGACGGCCGCAAGACCGCCCCCGCCGGTGGCACACCGTCAGCTCGCTGTTCTCCTCCGCCGACGCCGACGGATCAGACCGCCGTGGCGAGTGCCCGGGCGGGCTGCGTCTGCTCGTAGGCGTGGCCGACCCGCAGGAGCGTGGGCTCACCGAGGGGCCGGCCGAGCAGCTGCATGCCGATCGGCAGGCCCGCCGCGTCGTGGCCCACCGGAACGGTCAGGGCGGGCAGTCCGGTGATGTTGGCGGGGGCGCAGAGCCGCACGTAGGCGTCGGAGACGCTCTCGGCCGTGCCGTCGGGCCAGGTGACCGTCGTCTCGTCGGCCCCGACCGCGGGCATCGGGACGCTCGGGGCGGCGATCACGTCGACCTCCTCCAGCATCCGTGCCCACTCGGCACGCATGAGCGTGCGGGAGCGTTGAGCGCGCAGGTAGTCACCGGCGCTCATCAACTCGCCTGCCTCCAGGAGGATGCGGACGTCCTCCTGATACAGCTCGGCGACCGCTCGCAGGCTGCCCTCGTGGTAGGCCCCGGCCTCCGGCACCATCAGGCCCCACTGGGTGGCCTGGATGTAGCGGGTCATCGGGATGTCGACCTCGACGAGCCGTGCACCCAGGGATTCCAGCTGCCCGATGGCGTGCCGGACGGCGGTCTCCACGCGCGGGTCGACGTTGTCGAAGTAGTAGGTGCGGGGCAGCCCGATGCGCAGCCCCGTCAGGTTCGTGCCGGCACCGGGCCGGTAGTCCGCGGCGGGCACGGACAGCGAGGCGGGGTCGCGCGGATCGTGTCCGGCCAGCGCGGTCAGGACCAGGGCCGCGTCCTCGACGGTGCGGGTGATCGGACCCACGTGGTCCAGCGACCAGGACAGGGAGGTGACGCCGTGACGGGGGACGAGACCGTAGGTCGGCTTGAGGCCGACAACCCCGTTGAGCGCGGCGGGCACCCGGATCGACCCGCCGGTGTCGGTGCCCAGGGCGAAGGTCGCGGTGCCCGACGCGACGGCGACCGCGGAGCCGCCGCTGGAGCCACCGGCGACCCGGCCGCGGTCCCAGGCATTGCGGGTCTGCGGGGTAGTGAGGCCGAACGCGAACTCGTGGGTGTGGGTCTTGCCGAGCAGGATCGCGCCGGCTGCGCTCAGACGCGCGGCGACCGTGCTGTCCGCTGTCGCGCGATGGTCGGCACGGACCCGGGAGCTGGCCGTGGTGGGCATCCCGCTGACATCGATCAGGTCCTTGAGCCCCATCGGGATGCCGTGCAGCGGTCCCCGGTAACGGCCTTGCGCCACTTCGTGTTCGGCTTCGCCCGCCGCCCGGCGTGCCTGCTCCGCGGCGACCGTGACGTAGGCGCCGAGGGACGGCTCCGCCTTCTCGATGCGATCGAGGACTGAGTCGACCAGTTCGACGGGGGACAGTCGCCGGTCACGTATCGCGTCCGCGGCGGCGGCGAGGGAAAGCTCATACGGCTGCATCGTGCTTCTCCTCTACGGCGCGGTAGGCGGCGGCGGGCGGGACGTCCGCGAAGTCCAGTTCGCGCAGGACCGCGACGACGCTGTGGATGTGGTTGGCGACCGCGGCGTGACGCTCGGCTGGCAGCGCGAGTCCGGCGCGGGCGGCCCAGCGGGCGGCCTCCGGCGGTGTGAGTTCGACGGCGGGCATGGATGTTCTCCCTCTCGGTGGAGGTGGGGGCGGCGGAGTGGCCGACGCCCTGTAGGCCGAGGATTCGTTGTGGACAGCTGAAGGCGCCGCGGCAGTTCGGCGGCCCGCGCGGGACCGGCCGAGCGGCACCGGCCGAGCGGCACCGGCCGCGTGATCAGGCCGGGCGATCGGGCCGGGTGATCAGGCCGCGATGGTCGGGGTCTCGACGCCCGGCTCGGCGAGCAGCCGGTAGCGGCCGTTCTCCCGGCGGAGGGTGCCGGCCGTGGGCTGCGGGAAGTGGGTGCCCAGGAGCAGCGCGTCGGTGTCCGCGAGCGTGTCGAGTATCCGGGCGCGGGTGCGGACCGCCTGGGCGGAGTCGATGTCGACGCAGCTGTGCACGTGGGGGTGGGAGAGCTGCACGGGGTGGTGGATGCTGTCGCCGGTGATCAGGGCGCGGCGGTCGCTGCCGCGCAGTTCCACGGCGACCTGCCCCGGGGTGTGGCCGGGGGCCGGGACCAGGAGGACGCCGGGTGCCACTTCGTGCCCCTGCTCGGGCACGTCCACGAGGTGGTACTGCCCGGCGTCGCGGACGGGGGTGACGGAGTCTCGGAACATCTGGCGGCGGGCCTCGTCCAGGTCGGTGGCGGCCCAGTGGTCCCATTCGGTCCGGCTGGTGAGGTAGCGGGCGTTGGGGAAGGTGGGGACCCAGTCCCCGCCGACGAGGCGGGTGTTCCAGCCGACGTGGTCGGTGTGCAGGTGTGTGGTGATCACCAGGTCCACCGACTCGGGCGGGAAGCCGGCCGCGGCCAGGCGCTCCAGGAAGTCGGTGTCGAGACCGTTCCAGGCCGGGTTGGCGCGTGGCTTGGCGTTGCCGATGCCGGTGTCGACGACGATCCGCAGTCCGCCGGCCTCCACCGCAAAGCTGTGGCTCGCCAGCCGTGGGACCTCGGCGTCGGCGAAGTCGGGGCGCAGCCACGACGCCTCGTCCAGCACCTCCTTGGTGGCGTCCGGCAGCAGCCAGGGGCCGGTCTCCCGAGGCAGTTCGATCTCGTCGACGCGGCGGAGGGTGATGTCGCCGAGGCTCCACCCCGTGCTGGTGGAGGTGGCGGCCTGACGGGGCGTGACGGTGCTCATCGTGGGTCCTTTCGGGTGGTGCGGTGCGGGAAGGCGGAGCTCGGTCAGGCGGTGCGCGGCCGCCGCACGGCGCGGACGAGGCCGACCAGGGTCAGCAGGACGACGGTCGCGGCGTAGAGCGAGACTGCGGTCTGCAGGCCGTACAGGTTGGTGAGCAGGCCGGCGAGGACGGCGGGAATGCTCATCGCCAGGTAACTGAGGACGTAGTAGGCGGCGAGCGTGCCGGCGCGTTGGTCCGGGGCGGCCGGGGGGAGCAGGAGGCGCAGGGCGCACTGGGTGACGGCGCCGAAGCCCGCGCCCGCCAGGGCGGTGCCGGCGAACAGCGCGGGCAGGCTGTGCAGTTGGGGGCTGCTCAGGGTCAGCAGGGCTCCCGGGATCAGGAGCGCGCTGCCGGCGAGGCTCACCGTGCGGGCGGGCAGCGCCCGGGCGGCGTGGCCGGCGAGGCCGGCCGCGGCCGTCATGGTGAGGAAGACCAGGCCTCCGGTGGCGCGGCTCGCGTGCGGGGCGATGAGCCGGGCGAGCGAGGGGCCGAGGGAGGAGTAGAAGCCGCCCAGCGCCCAGGCGGCGACGACGCCGGGGGCGAGAAGCCTCATGGCCGGGCGGGAGGCGGGGGCGACGGCAGTGCCGGGACGCAGCGAGCGCCACGCGCCGGAGTGGGGATGTGCGGTCTCGGTGGTGAGAAGCACTGCGGCCGCCTGCGCGGTGAACAGCAGGAGCAGCAGCAGGTAGACGGTGCGGGTGGGAGCGGGGGCGAACTGCACGAGGGCGGTGGCAGCCAGCACCCCGACCGCCATGCCGGCCACGGGGGCGATGCCGTTGGCGGCGGTGGCCCGTCCCGGGCGGTCGCGGTCCTCGAAGTCGAGCAGGGCGGCGCCGGCGGCGCTGGTGGCCACGCCGGTGGCCAGGCCCTGCAGGATCCGGGCGGCGATCAGCGCCGGCACCCCCTGGGCGGTCGCGAAGCCGGCCATCGCGGCGCCTTCCGCCAGCAGCGCCCCGGCGAGGACCGGGCGCCGGCCCAGGTGGTCCGAGAGCGTGCCCGTGGTCAGCAGTGCCGCCAGCAGGGCGAGCGCGTAGGCGCTGAACACGACGGTCAGCGTCATGGCCGAGAAGTGGAATGCGGTTTGGTAGAGCGCGTAGAGCGGGGTCGGTGCGCTGGAGGCGGCCAGCAGGCCGACCAGGACCGAGGCGTGGAGCCGGAAGGCACCGCGGTGGCTCAGCAGGGGCAGGCGGCGGGGGCGGGACGGCAGGGCTGCAACGCTGAGCATGGAGCACCTCTCACACCTAAAGGCAAACGCTTTGCATTAGGAAGAGTAGGCCCCGGGCCACTCGAAACGCAAACTTTTAGCTTTTAGGAGCGGAGGGTGCGGAGGGAGCGGAGGGAGCGGAACTCCGGCCGAGCGCCGTCGCCACGAGGCGGTCGGTGTAGGCCGCCGACAGATCCGAGGGACGGAACAGGATGCGGTACATCAGGGGGGCGACGACGACGTCCAGCAGGGTCTCCACATCGGGCACGGCCTCCCCCCGCCCTGCCGCGCGCACACCGATGGCCTTCAACTGCTCGGCGGCGTAATCGGAGCAGCGAACCGCGTTGCCCTGCTCAGGGTCGCCCAGCAGGGCGTCGCGGATGTACGTGCGGCCCGCCGTCGAGGACATCTCGTCGGCGAACTGCGCCGCCCATGCCTCCAGGTCCACCCGGAGGCTGCCGTGGTCGGCCGGCGGGGTGTCGGGGCGCAGCCGCTCGACGGCCACGTCGGACAGCAGTTCCCGCAGGTCCCCCCAGCGCCGGTAGACGGTGGACGGCGTCACTCCCGCGCGGGCGGCGATCAGGGGCACGGTGAGCGCATCCCGCCCCACCTCCGCTTCCAGATCCCGGACGGCTTGGTGCACGGACTGCTGGACGCGGGCGCTGCGCCCGCCGGGGCGTGTGGTCGCTCGGGCACTCATGCACACAGCTTAACGCGAAGTAGTTGCGTCTGGGTCGAGCAGACCCCGGGGCCCTGTCCGGGCCCGCACCGCCCCGGTTGTGCGAGCGGTGCGGGGTCCATGGGCAGTCCGGCGCCGGGGGCCGCCTGGCGATGCACGTAGGGATGGGGGGCACCCCCGCCCGGGAGCCGGCGGCGCCGCGCGCTGATCCGGCCCGCTCCGTGCGAGAGGGCACGTCGAGCGTGACAGCCACTTCCTCTCGCTTTTCGGATGTTGCGCCATGACGGCGCCGCGCGCCGATGCGCCGGGACGGGGCCGGCCTCGTGTCGCCTGGTGGGAATGTGGCTCAGCGGGCGCTGCCGAGGTTCCGGTCGGCGTCGGCGCCTTCGAGCATGAGAGTGGTCTCCTCGATGCGGCGGAAGCGGCCGTCGGCGGCGAACTCGGCGAAGAGGTAGACCTCCATGCGGACGGTGGAGCCGTCGGTCTTGTTGACGGTCATGGTGTGGCGGTCGGCGTAGAGGTTGCCGGTGGTGAGTTCCTCGTGGACGTCGACGGAGCCGCCGGCGACGACCGTGCGCAGGTGGGCGATGTGGGCGAGGAACTCGGTGCGGTCGGCCCACTCGCCGTCGGTGCGCTGGCGGTAGTCGGGGGCGAAGTGCCGGTCGGCGGCCTCGTCGAGGTCGAGTCCCGGGGTGAGGAGCAGGTCGGTGAGGGCGGCGCGGGCGTGGGTGTGGTTCATGGGGATTCCTTCGGTTGGGCGTGGGCGTGGCCCGCCCTGGATCGGTCAGGTGATGCGTGCCTTAAGCACGCTTCTGACTGTACCAGGAAAAGCGTGCGCCAAGCACGCTAATCTCGAGAGGTGAAGAACTCGACGGGACACGACATCGCCGACGCCCTGGGACTGCTCATGCGGCGGAGCACTCGCGCCCGCCTCCACACCCAGCTGACCGAGGGGCTCGGGGAAGCGGTCGACGACCTCACCTACCCGATCCTCAGCGGCCTGGCCCGGACCGGAGCGTGCAGCGCCGCCGACCTGGGCCGCGAGATCGGACTCGACCGCACCACCGTGACCCGTCGCGCCGACCGGCTGGAGCAGGCCCGCCTGCTCCGGCGCCACCCCGACCCGGCCGACGGCCGCGCGACCCTCCTCGCGCTCACCGAGGAGGGCCACACCATCGTGTCGGTCACCAGACAGCGGCTGGCGGCCGGCATCGCGGCCTCGCTCGCCGCCTGGCCACAGGCGGACGCCCAAGCCTTCGCACGCCGGCTGCGCCGCTTCGTCGACGAGGGCCCGTTCGCCCCCGAACGCCACTGACGGCCACCAACGCAAGCCGTCGGGCAGCAGGGCATCGGGCAGCAGGCATCGGGCTCACCTCGGTTGGGCGCCACCACCTCCACGAAGCGGCGCCAGCCGGCGGCTGAGCCTGAGGACGTTGTCGATGAGCCGAGGGTCGGCGCTTCCGCGGAAGGCGGGAACGGGGTGGGCCTGGGGGCCGATGAGCAGGCCGGTCCTCCCGTCGAGCGAGGAATCGGTCGCGGCGAAGACGGACGGCCGGGCGGCGACGGAGGCAGGGCCGGCGGTGGAACGCTCGAAGGTCCGTCGGACCAGTGGCCACAGCAGACGCAACCCCGGGGAGACGATCTTCGGTGAGGCCATGGTGCCGTTGGTCATATCGGTGGCGGCGCCGCCGGGGTCGGCCGCGAAGACCGTGATGCCGGTGCCGCGCAGCCGCTCGGACAGGTGCAGGGTGTAGGCGAGGTTGGCGAGCTTGGCGCGGCCGTACCAGTGAAAGCCGTAGTAGCCACCCGGCGGTTCGACCGCATCGAAGGCGCGCTTGGCGACCCTGATCGCGCCTGAGGTGACGTTGACGATCCGGCTCGGCCCGCCGGCTCGGAGCTGATCGAGCAGCAACTCGGTCAGCAGGTACGGCGACAGGTGGTTGACGGCGAATGACGCCTCGATCCCGTCGACCGTCTGCCGCCGCTGCGTGAACATCGCGCCGACGTTGTTGACCAGCACCTTCAGCGGCCCCTCGTCCGCCAGCTGCGCGGCGAGCGCTCGTACCTGGTCGAGCGATGCGAGGTCGGCGGCCACGAAGCGCGCAGCGGCTCCGGTGGCGACCGCCGCGATCCGCTCGATGGCGCTTCCACCGCGCTCGGCGTCGCGGCCGACCACGGTGACGGCGAGCCCGCGCGCCGCGAGTCCCATCGCGGTTTCGAGGCCGATGCCTCCGGTCCCCGCCGTCACCACTGCCCGTTGGACCACAGGTCCGCCCTCCCACGTTCCACATATTCGGATAGCTATCCGCTTCGATGGGCACGCTAGCACAAGCGGATAGTCATCCGGTTGTTGGTGGGTGGGACGAACCGGCCGACCCCTCGGGACCGGTCGGCGGACGCCGGGGGCGCGCTGCCCTCAGCGCGGAGAGCGCAGCCCCTGAAGAAGGACGTCGAGGTAGAGCCCGCGACGCGCGTGGTCGCTGGCGCCGGAGCGCACGGCATGCTCGACGCCGCAGAGCAGGCGGCGCACGTCGTCCGCCCGAATGCCGCCCCGGATCGCACCGGCCAGACGTGCGCGGTCCAGCAGCTCCGCGACGGCACGGTCCAGCTCGGCCTTCATCTGCGAGGTCTGCGCCTCGGCATCGCTCGCGGACTCCAGCACGGCCGCGAACCCCGGATCGTCCAGCGCGTGGTCGAGAGCGAAACGAAGCAGCCGGTGCAGGCCCGCAAGCGCGTCCTCGTCGGCGGCGGCCGCCTGCGCCTCGTCGACCAGTTCCCGGAAGCGGTCCGCCGACAGCGCCTCCACCAGCGCATGGCGGTTGGGGAAGTGCCGGTACACGGTCCCCACGCCCAGGCCGGCGAGCTTGGCGATGGCGTTCAGCTGAAGGGAGTCGTCACCGACGGCCAGTTGCTCGCGGGCGACCTGCAGCACCCGGGCCCGGTTGCGCGCAGCATCGGCCCGCAGTACTGGCCCCTGCCCCGCTCTCGGTGTCACGGCCCCAGCATAAGCGGCCACCCGAGATCCCCGACCCGGGCCCGGGCCCCGGAGTCCACCCCTCCACGGTCAGGATCCAGGTCAGGCCTGGGGGCCGGCGACGACCGCGGTCAGCGGGCGAGGGAGACCGCGAAGGGCCGGAAGCCGTGTCGGCGCAGGATGTGGGGAACCACGAGGATCATGGCCTCGGTGGCGCGGGCGGTGGTGACATCGCCGAGGTCCTCGATCCATGCGGGCTGCCAGCCCAGGTCGCCGAGCAGGCCGGTGACCGTCTTCTTCGCGGGTTCGTCGTTACCCGACACGTAGACGGTCGGCGGGGTGGCCAGGGTTTCGGGGGCGGTCATGACCATGAACAACATGGTGTTGAGGGTCTTGACCACACGGGTGTCGGGGAGGGCGGCCTGGAGTTGCTCGGCGAGGCTGCTGCCGGGGTAGCACAGGTCGCCGGGCAGGCCGTCGTCGGCGTCGCGGGTCGCGTTGGAGACGTCGACCAGGATCTTTCCGGCGAGTTCGGCGCGCAGATCGGTGAGACGGTCCAGGGTGCTGTCGCCGGGCGTCGCGTTGATCACGATGTCCGCGGTGCGGGCGGTGGTGCGCTGGTCGGCGAAGGCGATCTGTGGGGCGATGTCGGCGGCAAGGGCCGCGGAGGTCTCTTCCGGGTTCCGGACGCCGAGGGTGACGTGGTGTCCGGCTGCGGAGAGCTTGCCGGCGAGGTTGGCGCCGACGCGGCCGGCGCCCAGGATGCCGATGCTGGTCATGAGGTGATGCTCCTTGCGGTGTGAGGTGGGTGGAGCGGAGGTGCCCGGTCAGGCGATCGGCGACAGGACCTTGAGGGCGTCGGTGTGGATGCCGGGGGCGGCGGCCAGGAAGTCGCGGCTGCCCGTGTTCCAGGGCTCGCCCGCCAGGTCGGTGACGGTGCCTCCGGCCTCGGAGACCAGCAGCGCACCGGCGACCAGACCGGAGCGAACGTCGGAGAACTGCCAGAAGGCGTCCGTGCGTCCGGCCGCGACATGGATGAGCTGCATCGTGGCGGGAACGGACACGCGCACGACCAGGCCGTTGATGAGCATGGCGGTGACCGAGTCACCGATCCGCCGGAAGGTGCGCTCGTCCTCGCCGGGCCTGGCCTGGCCGGTGCCGACGAGCGCGGCGCCCGGATCGGTCTTGGCGGACACCTTCAGGGGCCGCTCGTTGAGGCGGGCACCGCCGCCGGCGACAGCGGTGTAGGTGTCACCGGTCAGTGGCAGGTGGACGACGGTGAGCACCGGCTGGTTGTCACGGACCAGGGTGGCGGTCACGGCCCAGTCGTCCATGCCGTGAACGTGGTTGATGTTGCCCTCGGCGGGGTCGACGACCCACCACTCCCCCGACGGGAGCGCACCGCCGGCCAGCTCGTCCTCGGCCCACCGTGATCCCCGCCGGGCCCGCAGCAGCGGCTCCCGCAACACGTCCAGCACCGCGTCGTCGTTGGCATGGATCTCGGCGACGACCTCGTCCAGACTCACGCCCCGGGCGTGCGAGGTGTGGCGGTCGCGCAGGGTGAGGCCTGCGGTCTTCACCGCGGCGGTCACCTCGGACAGGAGCGTCGTGCCGACGGCGAAAGGCATGGCTGTGCTCATGGTGGGCTCCCTGGATTCGATGTGTGCGGCGGCTTGTCTCGCGCCTGCACTTCGAAGGTAGGCCCCTCAATCATTAACAACAAGTGCATGCTGTTCAGTCATAGAGTTACTGTCATGCAACTGGATCTGAACCTGCTCACAGCCCTGGACGCACTACTGGAAGAGGGCAGCGTCGCCGGCGCCGCAGCACGCCTCCACGTCACCGCACCGGCGATGAGCCGCTCCCTGGGCCGCATCCGCAAGGCCACCGGTGACCAGATCCTGGTCCGCACCGGCCGCAGCATGGTTCCCACCACCCGCGCACTGGCCATGCGCGCCCAGGTCCACGCCCTCGTACAGCAGGCCCACCACCTTCTCTCGGCGCAGCAGGAACTCGACCTGGCAGCTCTGGACCGGGTGTTCACCGTGCGCTGGCACGACGCCCTGACCGCCGCCTGCGGCACCGCCCTGATCACCGCCGTCCACCGCCGGGCCCCTGGCGTCCGGCTGCGCCTGTCCGCCGAACCCGGGACGGACGACGCCGAGCTGCGCCGGGGTGAGGTCGACCTCGAATCGAGCTCCAGCGCTCCGACGCTCCCCGACATCCGTCACCGCCTCGTCGGCAGCGACCGGCTGGTCGTCGCCGTCCGACCGGACCACCCCCTCACCCACGGCCCGCTGAGCGTCGAGCGCTACGCAGCCGCCGAACACCTCACCGTTTCGCGACGTGGAAGCCTGCGCGACCCGATAGACGACGCCCTGACCACCCACGGCCTCGAACGACGCGTCGTCGCCGCCGGACCCACCGCCGCCTTCGCCCTGCAACTCGCCCTCGACACCGACCTGGTCGTCACCCTCCCCGACGCGGTCACCCGTGCAGCCCGGGAACGACTCGGCCTGGCCACCCTGCCGCCGCCACTCCCGCTGCCCGACGTCCCCCTGTACCTGCTGTGGCACCGGCGCTACGACGACGACCGCGCCCACACCTGGTTGCGAGACCTGGCCACCCGTACCGTCCAGGCCCTGTTCACGCCACCGACCGCCTCCCGGCAGCCCCTCACCGACCGGACCGGGCAGTGACGGATACGCCCGGTCCGGCCGCCTGGGCTCAGACCGTTGCCCTGAGCGTCACCTCTACGTTCCCACGGGTGGCGTTGGAGTACGGGCAGACCTGGTGGGTGGTCGCCACGAGCTGGTCGGCGGTGGCCTGGTCGAGGCCGGGCAGGTGTGCCGAGAGCGTGACGGCGAGGGTGAAGCGTCCTTCGTCCAGGGCGAGCAGGCTCACCGTGGAGGTGACGGTGGACGCACCGACATCGACCTTCTGCCGGCCTGCGATCAGTCGCAGCCCGTTGTGGAAGCAGGCGGCGTAGCCTGCGGCGAAGAGCTGCTCGGGGTTGGTCCGGTCGCCGCCGGGGCCGCCCATCTCCTTGGGGACCGCCAGGACTTCGTCGAGCACCCCGTCCAGGGAGCGGACCTCCCCGTTCCGGCCGTCGCCGGTCGATATCGCCTCGGTGGTGTAGAGCACGGACATGCTTGTTCCTTTCACGGGTGCCACAGATGGGGTTGGGTCTTCGGTCGCCCACCGCGTGCGCAGGGTGGGACAGGTTTCTTGAGACGCGCCGTCGTCAGCGACCTTCTCTGACTGTCCTGATCGGGCGGCATCGTTGCCGCCGGCCAGGGAGGGGATGACGACGACTACGAGACCGGGCTGGTGCCAGCGATCGGTTCCGGTCCGGGTGTCGTACCTGCCGGGCGCGTCTGTTCGCCCGGGGCGACGGCTTGAGCGAGCAGGGTCAGCGCGGCCTGCGAGGCCGAACCCGCCGCCGCGGTGACCGCCACGATTCGCTGTCCCGGCCCGTCCGGGACCGGCATGGCCTGCTGGGTGACGTCCACGGCTCCGACCAGGGGATGGCGCATCCGGTAGGTCGCGGTGTCCCAGGCCCGGACCGGGTGCGCGGACCACATCGCGGTGAACTCGGTACTGTGCATGACCAGTTCGCCGATCAACGCGGCCAGCATCGGATCGTCGGGGTGCCGGCCGACGGTCATGCGCAGCCTGCCCACCACGTCCCTGGCCTTCTTCGGCCAGTCCTCGTACAGCTCGCGGGTGTGGGCATCCAGGAAGACCAGGCGGGCGGTGTTCGGACGCCTGTCGGGATGCTCGGGGCTCCGGTAGTCGAGGTGTCCGGCGAACAACGCATGCCCCGCGCGATTCCACGCCAGCACGTCGCTGCGGCGGCCGAGCACGATGACCGGGGTGTCCCCGAAGGCGCCGATCAGCTGTCTCGTCGTATCGCTGACGTGCTCCGGCGCCTGCCGGCGGGTTCGCTCGTTGCCGCCCTTGTGCCACGCTCCTGCGAGATCGTGCAGGTGGCGGCGTTCGGTTCCGTCCAGGCGAAGCGCTCGGGCGATCGCCTCCAACACCTCCGTCGACGCGTTGAGCGACACCCCCTGCTCCAGTCGCGTGTAGTAGGACTCGCTCACACCCGCCAACCGCGCCAGCTCGTCGCGGCGCAGTCCCGGCACCCGCCGCTCCTCGTCGAACATCCGCAACCCGACGTCCGCGGGCTGCAGTTGCGCCCGGCGCGTCCGCAGGAACCTCCCCAACTCTGATCTGCTGCTCATGGATTCGAGTATGGCCACGCGCGACCGCGCCTGCCTGCCCCTGTCAGTATCAGGCGGGCCGGACATCGACACCGCCGGACGCCGGGACCATCCGAGGCGCCGGGACAATCCGAGGCGCCGGCCCGGGGTGCCCCGCCGCCGAAGAGGCCTTCGCCTGCTCGAGCGCGCCTGGGCCTCACCCCGACACTCACCCCGGCGTGGGCGACACCGTCCGGGAGAGCCACGCCTGGATTGCTTCCGCCGTCGTGGCCGCGTGCTCCTCGAGGACTGAGTAGTGGTCACCCGGAACTTCGCCGGCTCGCAGGCACAGTGTCGCAATGGTCGTCTCCTCCTGCCGGTCCAGAAAGATGCGGGTATACGCGCCCATCGCCGCGAGGCCGGGCTCGTCGAGCCTGATCGCGCTGCGGACCGGCAGTTCGGTGAGCCATTCCTCGTCCCGGACCGGGTGGGTGTCCACCAGCACCACCGCCTCGGCACCGACTCGTTCCGCGACGGCTTGCGCGACCAGGCCGCCGGTGGAGCGGCCCAGCAGCACCACCGGTCGGTCGAGCCTCCTGATCGAGGCGGCATGTGTCCGGACGAGGGCCTCCACGTCCTCCGGCACGGGGCCGCCGTCGTACCCCGGGTGCGGGAGCAGCCACATGCCCGGCAGATGCCGGGCCAGGAGGCCGTACTCCCCAGGGGGTGAGGCGAAGGCGGGGAAACAGACGATCGCCGGGCCTTCGCCGTCGCTGAGTCGCTGTGGGGCGGCTGAAGGGAGCGTTGCCGCCGACGGCAGCGCCCACGACGCGGAGACGAGCAGGTGCATGGCCTCTCGAGGCCGGCCCAGCTCACACAGCTTGCGGTACAGGTACGCGAGCGTCCCCGGGGGCGGCGGCGGACGCAACTGCTCGGCGAGTGCCCTGGGCGTGGGAGCTTCGAACACCGCCGTAGCGGGGAGGCGTAGGCCGGTCCGTCCCTCCAGGCGGTTGCGCAGCTCGATCGAGGTCAGTGAGTCGAATCCGAGGTCGAGGATCGGGGTGTCCGGTTGCACGTCCGGGTAGCTCAACACGGCGGCGATCTCGGCGCACACCATCTCCAGCAGGTTTGCCGGCGGGGTCGGTTCCGGCGTGGTGCGTGTTTTCGGCCGGGGCAGGCGGTCGAACGCGATCGGGACCAGAACCGGCTCGTCGGTGCCCAGCGCCGCCTCCAGGAGTGCCACGCCCTCTGCGGGCGTGAGGGGCACCAGGCCGGGATCAGCGGTCCGGTCGGCCATCATCCCGATCGTCCACGGGCCCCAGGCCAGGGAGAGAGCGGGGAGCCCCAGTCGCCGCCGGTGGCGAGCGAGCTCGTCCAGGTAGCAGTTGGCCGCCGCGTAGTTGGCCTGTCCGGCGTGACCGAGCACACCGGCCGCCGAGGAGAACAGCACGAAGGCGTCCAGTTCTCGATGTGCGGTCAGCTCGTGCAGGTGCCACGCCGCTTCGGCCTTGGGGAGCCATACCGTATCCATGCGCGCCGGGGTCATCGACGCCAGGATCCCGTCGTCGAGCACCCCGGCGGTGTGCACGACGGCCCGCAGGTCCTCGATCGAGTCGACCAGCGCGGCCAGGGCCTCCCGGTCGGTGACGTCCAGGCGCGTCTCACCGCTGCGGCTGGCGACCACGACGCGCACTCCCTTGGCTCGCAGGTGGTCGGCGACCGCCTGGCCCAGCGCGCCGCCACCGGTGACCAGGACGGTCCCGCGCCAGGTGAAGGCGCCGCCTGGCACCGGGACCAGATTCGCGCGCTCGGACACGATCTCGGTCCGCCCATCGCTGACTTCGGCCAGGGTGAACCGGCCGGGGTGCTCCGTCTGCGCGACCCGGATCAGGCCGGCCACCGCCGCGCCGGCCAGGTCGGCCGGACGGACCAGAACGGTGAGGTGCTCGTGATCGGCCTGCAGCTCCCGCAGAGTGAGCGCCAGGGCGTCGGGGGCGTCGCCTGGCGGCACCTCGAGGACCTGACCCCGTGGCCGGCCGGGAACCCGGTGCCACTCCGGGCGGAACAGCGTTCCCCGGCCGGTTCCGGTCGCACGCACGGTGAGTGATTCGACGTACGCCACCGGCCGGCCCGTCTGATCGGTCGCGGCGATCCGCCCCTCGTGGATGCGGACTCGCAGACCCGTGGCGCCCCGCGCCAGCAGGTGCACGCCGCGCAGGGCGAACGGCACCCCGTCAGAGAGCAGCCGTGCCGGGTGCAACGCCGCGTCGAACAGGGCGGGGTGCAGCGCGAACCGCCCGGCGTCCGGGAACTCCCCGCGCACCTCGCCGAAGAGTTCGTCGCCGCGGCGCCACATCCTGCTCAGCCCGCGGAACGCCGGTCCGTAGTCGGCGTGCTCGACTTCGAGTTCCTCAGCGTCCGGCGGGGGCCACTCGCCGATGTCCACCTGCGGCGCGGGCCGACCCCCGCCGGCCAGCAGAGCCAGCCGGCCGCTGGCACAGCGGACTCCGTTCGCGTGCACCTCGAACGGCCGCGCGCCGTCGACCTCGGGGCGGACGACGATCTCGGCCCGCCGCGTCCGGGGCAGGCGCATCGCCGTGTGCAGGACCAGTTCGTCGACGGTGCCGCAGCCGGCCCGCTCCCCGGCGTACAGCACCAGCTCCAGGATCGCCGTGGCGGGCACGATCGCCGTCCCGTCAACGACATGGTCGAGCAGCCACACCGGGCTGAGGTCGGCGATGCACACCACCTCGCCGGAACCGGGCACGATCACGGTCGACTCGATCAGCGGGTGCTCGGTGGCGCGGTCGAGCCAGTAGCGCTGCCGGTGGAAGGCGCGGGTGCCCCGCAGCCGGCTCGCTGCCTGCTCGGGGTCGGTGGTGGAGATGACACCCTCGACGAGCGCACCCAGGGTGTTGCCCGGGCCCAGTTCGACCAGGGCCGCGCCGTCGACCATGGCCACGTGGTCGGCGAAGCGGACCGTCTCGCGCACGTGCCGCACCCAGTAGTGCGGATCGTCCGGGCGGGCGCCGATGATCGGAATGAGCGGTGGATGGTACGTCAGGCTCCGTGCCACCTCCGTGAACTCGGCCAGAACGGGGTCCATGAGAGGAGAGTGGAAGGCGTGGCTGACGGTGAGCCGCGTCACCTGCTCGAACCCGGCGGCGATGGCCAGCACGTCCTCCTCCGGGCCGGACACGACGACCGAGTCCGGTCCGTTGACGGCCGCGATCGCGGTGCGAGGAGTCAGCCTGATCTCGCTCTCGGCGGCCCGGACGGCGACCATGGCGCCTCCCGCCGGCAGTTCGCGCATGAGCCGCCCGCGGGCAGTGATCAGCCTCGCCGCGTCGGGCAGCGACAGGACGCCCGCCACGTGAGCCGCCGCGATCTGCCCGGCGGAGTGCCCGATCAGCGCGTCCGGGCGGTATCCCCAGGACTCCAACAGGCGGAACAGTGCCACCTCGTAGGCGAACAGGGCCGCCTGGGCGATGTCCGTACGGTGCACCAGGTCGGTGTCGATCGCCTCGCGTAGCTCCGGATCCAGCCGGGCGCACGCCTGCTCGAACGCCGCGGCGAACACCGGGTACCTGGCGGCCAGGTCCCGTCCCATCCCCCGCTGCTGCGCCCCCTGCCCCGGGAAGAGGAACGCCACCCGCAGCTGCTCGTACTCCTCGACGATCACATGCGCGTTGGTCCCCGAGATCCCGAAAGCCGACACTCCGGCACGGCGCGGACGGTTCTGCGCCGGCCAGGGCGTCCGCTCGGTGACCAGGCGAAGTGCACCGGCGGACCAGTCGACGTGCGGGGTCGGCTCGTCGACGTTCAGCGTGGCCGGCACGGTGCGGTGCCGCATCGCCATCACGGATTTGATCACGCCCGCAACCCCGGCGGCTGCCTGGGTGTGCCCGAGGTTGGACTTGACGGTACCGACCAGGACCGGAGCTGACCGGTCCTGACCGTAGGTGGCGAGCAGCGCGGCCGCCTCGATCGGGTCGCCCAGGGCGGTGCCGGTTCCGTGGGCCTCGACCACGTCCACGTCGGCGCCGGTCAGCCCGGCGTCGGCCAGCGCCTGCTGGATCACGGCCGCCTGGGCCGGCCCGCTGGGCGCCGTGAGGCCGTTGGACGCCCCGTCCTGGTTGATCGCAGATCCCCGCAGCAGGGCCAGGATCGGGTGACCGTTGCGCACCGCGTCGGCCACCCGCTCAAGGACCAACAGCCCCACGCCCTCCGACCAGGCCGTGCCGTCGGCAGCCGCGGAGAACGGTTTCACCCGTCCGTCCGGGGCCAGGCCGCGCTGCCGGCTGAACACCACGAAGCTGTCCGGTGTGGCCATGACAGTCGCACCGCCCGCCAGGGCCAGGTCGCACTGGCCGCCCCGGAGGGAGTCTGCCGCGAGGTGCATCGCGACCAGCGACGAGGAGCAGGCCGTGTCCAGGGTGAGCGCCGGCCCGTGCAGACCCAGGCTGTAGGCGATCCGTCCGGAGGCCACACTCCCCGCCGCACCCAACGCGATCTGGGACTCGAGCTGGTGCGCGGCGCCCCGGAAGCGACTGCCGTAGTCGTTGTACATCAGGCCGACGAACACACCGGTGTTACTGCCCCGCACCGACTCGGGCGCGATGCCCGCCCGCTCGAACGCCTCCCAGGCCGTCTCCAGCAGCAGTCGCTGCTGCGGGTCGGTGGCCAGGGCCTCGCGCGGCGACATCCGGAAGAACCCGGCGTCGAAGTCGGCCGCGTCGGCGAGGAAGCCCCCACGCGTGACGTAGCTGGTGCCCACATGGTCAGGGTCCGGGTGGAACAACTCGTCCAAGGGCCAGCCCCGGTCCGTGGGGAACCCCGTGATCGTGTCCTGGCCGGCGGCCACCACCCGCCAGAGGTCTTCGGGGCAGGTGATCCCGCCGGGATAGCGACACGCCATGCCCACGATCGCGATCGGCTCGGTGGCCTTGCGGGCGGGCGGCGGCGGGTCGGCGGCCCCGCCGGCGAGGTAGTCGGCCACGGCGCGGGGCGTGGGGTGGTCGAACACCAGGGACGGCGGCAGTGCGACACCCAGTTCCGCGCCCAGCCGGTCACGCAGTCGTACCGTGCCGAGCGAGTCCAGACCGGCTTCGACGAATGGCTGGTCCGCCTCGGGTGACAGGCCCGTGATCCCTGCGGCCTCCCGTCGGACCACGTCGAGCAGGTACTGGAACCGGACCCGTTTCCGCACCGGCTTTCCCGAGGAGGTCAGCGGAATCCGGCTGACCGGGCGGACTGCCTCCGGCACCCGATGCGATGGCAACCGGCGACGGCAGAAGGCGAGCAGCGGCGCCGGATCCACGTCGCCCACGACGTAGGCGACCGGCACCTCACCGAGCACCGCGTCGGGCTCACCCACCACGACCACGTCCCGGACGCCCGGACAGCGAGCCAGCACCCGCTCGATCTCGACCGGGTGGATGTTCTCCCCGCCCCGGATGATCATTTCGCCGGCTCGCCCGGTCACCACCAGACGGCTGTGCTCCTCGCGGCCGAGGTCTCCCGTGGCGTGCCACCGATCGGCACCGGGCATCCTCAGGTGGATCTCACCGTTCACGAATCGGGTGTCGATTCCGGGCAGGACGACGCCATCGATGGCGATCTTTCCGGACGTCTCCGTGCTGCCGTAGCCGTCGTGCAGTTCACGGTCGAACCTGCGGCGGAATCGGACCCGCAGCTCTTCCGGCAGCGGGGCCCCGGCCGACAGACACCTGGGCGGCAGAGGAGCCCCGACGTCCAGGAGCTGGGTGAAGACCGTCGGCACGCCGCCCAGTGCGGTGAACGGTGTCCGGCGAAGCAGGGCGGCAGCCCGGTCCGCCGTGAAACGGTCCATCACGTAGGCACTCGCGCCCAGGGCCAGGACGCCCACCACGCACATCGAATGCCCGAAGGCGTGGAACAGCGGCAGCGGCCAGAGCAGGTGGTCGTCGCCGGACATGCCCAGCAGTCCCCGGTAGGCGTGCTCCGCCGACCGGAGCCAGGCTCCCTGCGTCGACAGCACGCCCTTCGGGTCCCCGCTGGTCCCGGACGTGTAGTGGAGCCAGGCGGGCTCGTCCGGCTCGAGGTCGTCGCGTGGCGGCGTCCGGGTGGGCGCGAGCAGGTCGTCAACGGTCACCACACCGGTGCCGGCCACCCGCCGGACCTGCGCCAGGTGTTGGCGGTCAGTGACCACCAACCCGGCGCCGCTGTCCTCCAAACGGAACCGGAGCTCGTCGTCGCCGCTTCGCGGGTCGAGTACAACGCCGACGGCGGCCGCACGGCAGACGCCGAGGGTAGCCGCGATGGCGGTCCCCCCGCTGCCCAGGTACAGCGCCACCCGACTGCCGCGATCGACAGGGAGGTTGCCGGCCACCCGGGCAGTACGGCGGGCGAGATCACCGTAGCTCACCGCGTCCTCGGCATCGGCAAAGGCGATCTTGTATTTGAGATCCGCTGCGTGACGGAGGATCAGCTCATGCATCTTGCACCTCGGCAGTCGGTCACGACGTTCGGCTGAAGTCGGGCATCAGGGTCCTGCCCATGGTGTGGCCGCGGACTCTTCACTGCCGGCGACGGCACGAACAGAAAGCGGGTACAGCCCTTGTCCGCACCCCACCGCCACGACAAGAATTCGATCTACACCGCGCTCCCCAGATCCTCGAAGTCGAGGCGCCTCGGAACGAGGAGCCACCATCCCCGGAAGGGCCTCATCATGACCGTCCTCAAGCGCGCACTCGGAACCACCCTTGCCGCCGGCGCCCTCCTGCTGACCGTCGGCGCACTGCCGGCCGGCGCCCAGACTGCCGTCACCGGCCAGGCCCTTTTCGTCGGCAACGCTTTCAGCGGCAGCCCGTTCGCCTCGAACATCACCGCCTACAACAGCGCCTACGCCCAGGCCAAGGCAGCGGGCTACACCACCGCCCAGTGTTCGCTGACCCGTGCTCCGATCGCCATCCGGCTCAGCCCGACCCTCTGGCAGTCCAGCGCGGTGGTCACCTGCAACGCCTGACGGACGACCGCCGACGCACCCGGTTCTTCTGCCCTGCGGCCGACTCGACCGGAACCGCGCGGCCGCTCACGGCTGGAGCCTCCCGATCCCCGGGAGGCCCCAGCCCGTCAACCCGCCAGTGCAGGTCCGTCCCGAAAACACCACACCCACAAGCTCGTTGACAGTCACGCACACCATGCCAACGATGGCCATCACCGCCGATGCCGGGACAGAGCCGTTCTTCTTGCCGACCCGGGGAGTGCGCTCCTCACTATCTGGTTCATCGTCAGAAGCGAAGCGTTTCCGTGAGTTCAGGCTCTCCCGCGCCGCGCCTGCCGTTGGGGACCGGGGTCAGTGCAGTCGGGTGATCAGTGCGGCGCCCAGTGGTGTCAGGGTGTGCTGGACCCGGTTCAGGGAGCGCAGGGTGGTGATCAGGCCGGCGGCGCGGAGTACGGCGGTGTGCTGACTGGCGGCAGCCGAGGATATGCCCACGCGTTCGCCCACTTCGGTCGTGGTGGCGCTGCTGGAAAGTGCAACGAGTACGGCGGCGCGGGTGCGGCCCATGAGGGCGTGCAGGGCGCCGTTGCCTTCCTCGACGGCGTCCCAGATGGAGGAGGAGCGGCCCCAGTCGATGGGGATGGGATAGAGTAACGTGGGGCGGTCCTGGCCGAGGTAGCGGTCGAAGAGGATCGGGGGGCGCGCAGCGAGGAATAGCGAGGGGGCCAGCCACAGGCCCTCCGACCCCAGTTTGACGTCCTCCCCCTCCCCCGGAACCTCCAGTACCGGCGGGTCCCACCGGATGGCGCGGTGGAGTGAGGTGAACATCTGATCCCACCCTCCGCTGAGTACGATCTCACTGCGGGCGGCGCGGTCGGCGGCCAGGCGCCGTTCGATGCTCGCCCAATAGGGGGCGATGGCGATCTGACGGAAGCTTTCCAGATCAGCTGACAGGCGTGACTGGGTGGCGACTTCGGGGGCGTCCGGGTCGCCTTGTAACAGGGTCTGCACGACGTGGTCGAGGTCCGGGAGCGGTCGTAGTGCCTGGGCCAGTGAGATCATGCGGCGGATGTCACTTCTGCCAGCGGTTCTCTTGCGCCAGGCCCGGAAGGCCTCTCCGCCGACTCCGGTACTCAAAACGTCGAGCGCCAGGAGCGTTTCCCGTATCTGCTCGATATCGATCAGAAAGCGAGTGCTCGCCAGACTTTCCGCCGTAAAATGAATGCGCCGCATTGTTTCCCCCGCGTCAAAGCCGACCAATGGTATAGCGCGCCCCCGCCAGCCGTGTTACGCGAGGTCAGGCTATCAATGGTTCATTCTTCTGCACACGGAATCCTATCACGAACCGAACTGAATTCCAGATTCCGTTTTCCGAAGGACCGGGACTGACTTCGAGGACGGGCCCGCGGGGAGGCCGGGACGGGGATGGACCGGATTTCAGACGGTCCGCCGGGATCAGCCGACGGTCGGCAGCCAGGCGGGGCGCCGGGCCTCGTGGGCAGAGATCAGACCGCCGTGCTGCAGCACCGCCTCGATGGCGTCCTCCCCGCGCAGCAGCATCCGGCGGCCGCGCTCCTCGACCTCGAACTGCCAGCATGTGCCGCCCAGTCGCAGCGTGCACTCGCGCAGGTCTACGACCACCTCCAGGCCGGGGTGGGCGGCAATCTGCCCGGTGAGCCGGCCGAGCTCCGCGTAGGGGAGGTCAAGCGGGAGCAGTCCGTTGTTCAATGCGTTGCGCCGGAAGATGTCGCCGAAGCCGGCCGCCACCACGACCCGGAAACCTCCGTCCTTGAGTGCCCACACCGCGTGCTCGCGGGAACTCCCGATACCAAAGTCGCGGCCCGCGACGAGGATGCTGGCGCCCTGGTTCTCCGGGCGACCCAGGACGAAGCCCGGCTCCTTCCGCCAGTTGGCGAAGAGGGCGTCCGCATAACCGCTCTTCACCACTCTGCGACAGAACTCCGCAGGCACGATCTGGTCCGTGTCGATGTCGTCGCGGGCCAGTACGACGGCGCGCCCTGAATGTATTTCGAAATTCATCACGAAAACTCCAAAACGGCTGGGTTAAATCGGTGTGCTGCTGGTCACCGGATATCCGCCGGAACCGCGAGGCGGCCCGCGACGGCGGTCGCGGCCGCGACCTGCGGGGAGACCAGGTGGGTGCGCACGCCGTCCCCCTGGCGGCCCTCGAAGTTGCGGTTGGAGGTCGAGGCGCAACGCTGGGCACCCGTCAGACGATCCTCGTTCATGCCCAGGCAGATCGAGCAGCCGGGCAGGCGCCATTCGGCGCCGGCTGCGAGGAAGACCTCGTGCAGTCCCTCCTGTTCGGCCTCGGCGCGTACCGTCATCGAGCCGGGGACAACCAGCATCCTGGTGTTCTCGTGGACGGTTCGGCCGTCCAGGACGGCGGCGGCGGCCCGCAAGTCCTCGATGCGGCCGTTGGTGCAGGAGCCGAGGAAGACCACGTCGATGGGCAGTGAGCGCAGTTCGGTGCCGGGGGTCAGGTCCATGTACTCCAGGGCCCGGCGGGCAGCGGCGCGTTCGCCGGGATCGGTAAGGTCGTCGGGTGCGGGCACGACGCCGGAGAGCGGGACCACCTGGCTTGGGTTCGTGCCCCAGGTGACCAACGGGGTCAGGTGGGAGACGTCGATGGTGACGGTGCGGTCGAACGTGGCGCCGCGGTCGGTGCGCAAGGTCTGCCAGTACGCGGCGGCCTGCTGCCAGGCGGATCCGGTCGGGGTGTGCCGGCGGCCGGCCAGGTAGTCGATGGTGGTGCGGTCGGGAGCGATCAGGCCGACTTTGGCGCCGGCCTCGATGCTCATGTTGCACAGGGTCATCCGGCCCTCCATCGACAGGGCCTCGACCGGTTCGCCGCGGTACTCGATCATGTGGCCGCGGGCGCCATTGACGCCAATCGCGCCGATCAGCGCGAGAATCATGTCCTTGGCGCCGACCTCCGGCGGCAGGGCGCCGGTGAACTCCACAGCCATCGTGCGCGGCCGCTCCAGGGTCAGGCACTGGGTGGCGAGAACCTGTTCCACGTCGCTGGTGCCCACGCCGAAGGCGAGGGCACCGAAGGCGCCGTGAGTGGCCGTGTGGCTGTCGCCGCACACCACCGTCATGCCGGGCTGGACCAGGCCGAGCTGGGGTCCGACGACGTGCACGATGCCCTGGCGGGCGTGGCCCAGGCGGTACAGCTCGACGCCGTACTCGGCGCAGTTGGTCCGCAGGGTCTCCAACTGGAGGCGGCTGACGGGGTCGGTGACCTCCTGCGATGCGGTGGGCACGTTGTGATCCTCGACGGCGAGGGTCAGCTCAGGGCGGCGCACGGTGCGCCCGGCCAGGCGCAGCCCGTCGAAGGCCTGGGGTGAGGTGGCCTCGTGGGTGAGGTGCAGGTCGACGTAGAGCAGGTCGGGTTCGCCGTCCTGGGCGTGGACGACGTGGGCGTCCCAGAGTTTGTCGGCGAGGGTGGTGGGGCGACTCATCGGTCCTCCGGTGCGAACGGCGGGGTGGGAGTCCGGCTTGGGCGTCAGAGCCCGGTCTCGGCGGGCAGGAGGCCCGGTTTGGTCCTGGCCCGGGTGCGCTGTTCGAAGGCGTAGGCGAGCCGGAGCAGCACCGGTTCGCTCCAGGCCGGGCCGGTGAAGGTGATGCCGAGCGGGAGGGAGAGGGCGGTGCCGGCCGGGACGGTGATCGCGGGGTAGCCGGCCAGGGAGGCGGGCCCGGAGCTGCCTCCGAGGTAGAAGTCGCCGTTCAGGTAGTCGATCTTCCAGGCCGGGTTCCAGGTGGGCATGACCAGGGCGTCCAGGCGGTGTTCGGCGAGAACCGCGTCCAGGCCGCGGGTGCGAGCCATGTCCCGGGTGTCGGCGAGGGCCTTGCGATAGCGCTCGGAGGTGAGGTCGCCGTCGGTGGCGGTGTCCACCATCTTCAGGGGGGACTGGTCGAAGTAGCGCAGTTCCTGGCCGGCGTGCTGCTCGTTGAACGCGATGAGTTCGGTGAGGCTGCGCGGGTGGTCGCCAGGGGTGCTCGCGAGGTAGCTGTCGAAGCTGTGCTTGCTCTCGTAGAGGGCCACCGTTCCGGGGGCCTCGGCGGTGGCCATCTCCTGGGCAGTGGGGATGTCGGCCGGGTCGACCAGGATCGCACCGGCCGCTGCCAGAGTGCGCAGGGCCTGTTCGGCGACGGCGTCGGCGTGGCTGCTGTAGCCGAAGAAGACCTGCCGGGGGACGCCGATACGGGCGCCGCGCAGGCCGTCCGGGTCCAGGTGGCGGGTGTAGTCGGACCGGGTGTGGCCGACGGCGGCGGCACTGGCCGCATCGCGCGGGTCCGGCCCGGCGATGACACCGAGGACAGCGGCGGCGTCCGCGACGGTGCGGCACAGCGGGCCGATGGAGTCCTGGGTGGGCGAGCAGGGGATCACGCCGGCCCGGCTGGTCAGTCCGACGGTGGGCTTGAGGCCGACGACGCCGTTGACGGCGGCCGGGCTGAGGATCGAGCCGTTGGTCTCCGCGCCGATCGCGACGGAGCACAGGTTCGCGGAGACGGCGACGGCGGGCCCGGCGCTGGATCCGCTGGGTGAGCGGTCCAGCCGGTAGGGGTTGCGGCACTGCCCGCCGCGGGTGCTCCAGCCATTGACCCGGGTGACCTCGCTGCCGGCCCACTCGGTCAGGTTGGCCTTTCCGAGCAGGACGGCGCCCGCCGCGCGCAGCCGGGCGGCGACGGTGGCGTCCTGGGCCGGGCGGGCGCCGAGCAGGGCGAGCGAGCCGGCGGTGGTGTGCATCCGGTCGGCGGTCTCGACGACGTCTTTCAGCAGGACCGGGATGCCGTGCAGCAGCGGGTGGCGCAGCCTCCCGGCGCGTCGTTCCTCGTCCAGGGTGCGGGCCTGCGCGATGGCATCGGGGTTGGTCTCCAGGACGGAGCCGAGGGTGGGGCCGTGGCGGTCGAGCCGTTCGATCCGGGACAGGTAGTAGCGCACCAGGTCGACCGAGGACAACAGCCCACTGGACAGTGCTTTCTGAAGGTCGGTCAGTGAAGCTTCCTCCAGACCTGGCCGGTCGGGCGACTCCTGAGGGAAGGGGTCGGGGCCGGTGGTGTTCGGCTCCGGTGCGGCAAACGCCCGGCCGGCCTGGGCCAGCGCCGGGGTGACGGCGAGGGCGGTGCCGAGACCCAGGGTGGCTCGACGTGTCAGTCCTGCGGTCCGGTAGGACACGGGACGGGCTCCTGTCAGCGAGACGGCACCGTGACCTGTGCACGGCGCCCACAGCAGAGTCTCACCGCCGCCCGTGTGGCTCCAAGAACTTCACAGCTGCCTTAATCACGCTGGTTGCACGGCCTCCAGATAGGTCAGCACGGCGAGGACGCGGCGGTGACCGGCGCCCTCCGGGCTCAGTCCCAGCTTGCCGAAGATGTTGCCTACGTACTTGCCGACCGAGCTCTCGGCCAGGCGCAGCCGCTCGGCGATGCCGGTGTTGTGGTGGCCCTCGGCCATCAGGGCGAGCACCTGCCGCTCGCGTGGCGTGAGCAGTTCCAGCGGTTGGTCGCCTCGACACCAGGCCATCAGCTCGCCGACCACCTCGGGGTCGAGGGCGGTGCCGCCCTCGACGACCCGCCACAGGGCGCCCAGGAAGTCCTCGACGCGGCCCACCCGGTCCTTGAGGAGGTAGCCCACGCCGGAGGCGCCGTTGCTCAGCAGTTCGCCGGCCACCAGGCGGTCGACGGACTGGGAGAGGAAGAGCACCGGGAGCCGGGGGATCAGGCGGCGGGCCTCGGCCACGCCGCGCACGCCTTCGTCCCGGTAGGTCGGCGGCATCCTGATGTCGACCACCGCGACGTCGGGGCGGTGGCGCAGCAGGGCGGGGGCCAGTTCGTCGCCGTCGCGCACCGTCGCGCAGATCTCGTGCCCGGCTCCGCCGAGCAGGGCCGCGAGGCCCTCCCGCAGCAGGGTGTTGTCCTCCGCGATCACCACACGCACGGAAGTCTCCGTTCCACAAAGCCCGGCGGGACGCCCAGGGCTCCTGCGCACTCTCCGGTGCCCCCGTTGCGCGCAACCGAGGATCAACCTACCACCTACGTCCACAAACTGACGGAGCGTCGTCAATACGTACCGACATGGTGGTGGTGCCTGGTGTGTCGCTGGTGGTGCGGGCCCCACCCCGGTTGGGGCACACGCCCCACTGACCCGGCACCGGGTCGCGGGCGACCCTGATAGCGGCGACTCGCCCGGGTGGGTCGAGTTGCGAACTCCCTTTCCTCGAACGTCTGAAGGAGTGGCTCGCCCGATGCCAGGCTTCCGTTTGCGCCGCCGGCTGGCCGCCGCCGTCCTGGTCTGCGTGGCAGTGCCGGCCACGGCCGGCTGGGCCGCCGGCGACAGCCAGAACGCCGTCACAGGCCCGCCGGTGGGCACCAGCGCCTGGCTGGCCGACCACTCCCTGGGCCGGAAGCTGCCCGCCCCGGACACCACCCCGGTCTCCGAAATCGCCGACTTCACGGGCACGTTGAGCCCGACGCAGCAGGCGTCCCTGGCCGAGCGCCACCCGCTGGTGGTGGGCAGCCTCGACGGCGCTCCCGTCGAACTGCGCTACCGCGCCAACGCGCTCGCCCTTCGCCGGGAGCGCGACCAGCAACGGGCCGAGGCCGACGACGGCGCCCTGCCGGCCCGGGAGCGGGAGCAGGCGGCGACGCTGACCGACCGGTACGCCGAACTGCTCGCGAAAGACGGCCAGTACCTCGCCTTCGACCCGCGCGGGCGCGGCCAAATCACCGAGGTCTTCGGCGACCTTTCCACCGCGGAGCGCGTCGCCGTCGTCGTCCCCGGATCGGACATCGACCTTGCCACCTTCGACCAGGGTGGGGATCCGTACGCCCGCACCGCCGGCCAGGCCCGCGCCTTGCGTGAGGAGATGGCCCGCCAGGCGCCCGCAACGAGGGTCGCCACCATCGCCTGGGTGGGGTACACCACCCCGGTCGGGGTCGGGGTCGACGCCGCCACGACCCGCCTCGCCGACCTGGGCGCGCCCCGGCTGCGCCGCTTCCTGGAGGGCCTGGCCGCCGTCAACTCCCCCGCCCCGGCGCTGATCTGCCACAGCTACGGCTCGGTGCTGTGCGCCAAGGCGGTGGACGGGCTGCGCCCCGGCCTGGTCGTCGACCTGGTGGCGGTGGCAAGCCCGGGCATGCACGCCGACAGCGCCGCCGACCTGGGGACCAGTGCCCGGGTGTGGGCGGTGCGCAACGACTCCGACTGGGTCGGCGACGTCCCCAAGTTGGAACTGCTCGGCCTCGGCCACGGCCGCGACCCCACCGATCCCGGTTTCGGGGCCCGGGTGGTCTCGGCAGAAGGAGCCGACGGGCACGCCGGCTACTTCGTGCCCGGCACCGAATCGCTCGCCAACTTCGCCCGCATCATCCTCGGTTCGTACCCGTCCGTACGCTGTGCCGCCACCCCACCCGCTGAGGACTGCCGCCATGACCTTGACTGAACCGGCTGTCACCCGCCCCTCCGTCCTGGAGCCGCTGCGCTCCGTCGTCCACCGGATCGAGATCACCACTCCGCTGGACCGCGACCGCGGAATCGACGGGCTGCGCGCCCTGGCCCTGCTCTCCGTCCCGCTCGGGCACTGGCTGCTCGGCGGCTTCACCGTCGACGACGGCGGTGCCCTGCACAACGCCAGCCCGCTGACCGCGATGGGCTACCTCTCCCCGGTCAGCTGGGTGCTGCAGATGCTCGCCATCTTCTTCCTGGTCGGCGGCTACTCCTCGGCGCTCTCGCTCGGGCGCACGGTCGGGCGCGGCGAGGGCACCGGGGACTGGATCCGACGCCGAATGGTGCGGTTGGGCCGCCCGACCCTGGCCGTGACCGCGATCTGGGCGGTGCTGCTGGTCGCGCTGCGCCTGCTCGGGGTACCCGGGGACTCGCTGCACACCGCGGCCACCCTGGTGATCCAGCCGCTGTGGTTCGTCGCGGTGTACGCCGGGCTGACCACGCTCACGCCGCTGTGCCGGGCGGCCGCCCGGAGGGCGGGCTGCTGGTCAGTGCTGCCGCTGGTGGCTGTCGTGGCGATGGTGGACCTGCTGCGCTACGGCCCGGCGAGCGACGCCGTTCCGTCCTGGATCGGGCTGGTCAACCTGGTGCCCGGCTGGCTGTTCGGCTACCAGCTCGGCGTCTGCTGGAGCGAGCGGCGCCTGGGTCGGCCGGGCGCGCGGCTCCTGCTGGTGGCCGGGATCGCACTCTTCACCGTCCTGCTGACGCAGTTCCACTACCCGGCCAGTATGGTCGGCGTGCCCGGCGTGGAGCGCACCAACTCCCACCCGCCGTCCCTGCTGGTGACCGCGCTGGCGTGCGTGCAGTGCGGGCTGGCAGTGCTGGTACGCGAGCGCCTGGGCCGGTTGCTCTCGCACCCGGGGCTGTGGAGCACCGCGGTGGTGCTGAACCTGTCCGCGATGACGGTCTTCTGCTGGCACCAGAGCGCGATGTTGTCCGGCGGCCTGTCCGCAACCCTGGTCGGCGCCGTCCCTGGGCTCACCACCAGCCCGGACTCGCCCGGGTGGGCGCTGGCCCGGCTCTGCTGGATCCCGCTGTTCGCCGTCGCGCTGATCGCGATCGGCCTGGCGACCCGGCGGTTCGAACAGCCGTGGACGGGCGTCTCCACGGCCCAACGAACGACTGCGGTGGTGCTGAGCCTCGGCTTCGTCGGGTACGCCCTGCTCGGTTAGTGTCCCGGTCTTGCGCCGACTCGCCGACCTCTCGAGCGTACGCCTCTCAATCCTCTGTCAGGACGAGCGTCTCCCTCGGCCTGCCCGCCATGGCTCGACGAGATGGCACAACAACGGACCGTGTCACTGGCGGGCGAGCATCTCGGCCACCTGGAAGGCGAGGTCGAGGGACTGGCGGTGGTTCAGGCGGGGGTCGCAGGCGGTCTCATAGCGCTGGTGCAGATTCTCGGGCAGCAATTGGTCTCCCCCGCCAACGCACTCGGTCACGTCGTCGCCGGTGAGCTCGACGTGGATGCCGCCGGCGTGGGTGCCGAGCTCGCGGTGGACCTGAAAGAAGCCGCGGACCTCGTCGACGATGTCGTCGAAGCGACGGGTCTTGCGCCCGCCCGCGGTCACGGTGTTGCCGTGCATCGGGTCGCAGAGCCAGCCCACCTGCCGGCCCTCGGCGCGGACCTTCTCCACGATCGGCGGCAGCAGGTCGCGAACTCGGTCGGCGCCCATGCGCACCACGAAAGTGAGCCGGCCGGGCCGACGCTCGGGGTCGAGGCGCTCCAGATAGGGCAGGACGGTCTCGGCGGTGGCCGCGGGGCCGATCTTCATCGCGATCGGGTTGTTGATCCCGGCGAAGTAGGCGACGTGCGCGCCCTCCAGGTCCCTGGTGCGCTCGCCGATCCACAGCAGGTGCCCGCTGGTCGCGTAGCGTCGGCCGGTGCGCGGGTCGGTCCGGGTCAGGGCCTCCTCGTAGTCCAGCAGCAGCCCCTCGTGGCTGGCGAAGAACTCAGCCTCTCGCAGCTTCTTGTTGGGGCCGCCGCAGGCCCGCAGAAAGCGCAGCGCCCGGTCGATGCCATCAGCCAGCTCCTCGTAGCGGCGCCCGACGGCGGAGTCGCTGACGAAGCCCCGGTTCCACTCGTGGGCCTGGTGGAGCGAGGCGCTGCCGCCGCCGGCGAACCCGCGCACCAGGTTGAGCGTGACCGCCGAGGCCTCGTACATCCGCCGCATGCGGTGCGGGTCCGGGCGGCGGGCCTCGGCGGTGAAGGCGAGTCCGTTGACCGCGTCGCCCCGGTACGCGGGCAGGGTGACGCCGTTTCTGGTCTCGTCCGGCTGGGACCGCGGCTTGGCGTACTGCCCGGCCAGGCGGCCGATCTTCACCACCGGCACGCCGCTGGCGTAGGTCAGCACCACCGCCATCTGCAGCAGGGTTCGCAGCTTGCCGGTGACCGCGTCCACGGTGAGAGCGTCGAAGGTCTCGGCGCAGTCACCGCCCTGGAGGACGAACGCCTCGCCGCGGGCGACGGCTGCCAGGCGCTCGGACAGCCGGTCGCACTCTTCGGCGAAGACAAGGGGCGGCGCGGCCGCAAGCGCGGCGGTCACCTCGCGCAGCTGCGCCTGGTCGGGCCAGCTCGGCTGCTGAGCCGCCGGAAGTGATCGCCAGGCGGCGCCCGGCTCGTACTGCGGAATGAGGTTCATGGTGGCCTTCCACTGGAATCCGGCGAATGGGGAAATCGCAGGGGTCCGCCCATTGCAACCCACTGCCGGAAAACCGGTCAAGCGAGTGCGAATTGGTCCGCTCGACTTTCCGGGAACTGGTCTGTCCGGCCTGTGGCGGCGCCGGTTTGACTGGGATGCGAAGTCCACCGGCCATACCGACCTGGCCTTTTCGCGATGAGGATTCCGATGCCAGAAGTTCCGCCACCGCCCCCGTTCGCCGTCCGGATCGGCGCCGCAGCGCTGCCGGCGCACGACCCGCTGGAGCTGTACAGCCGGCTGGGCCGGCGCCACGGGCAGGGCGAGGTGTACCTGCTGGAGAGCCTGACCGACACCGGCCACCCCGGCGGGCCCGCCATGGTCGGCTACGGGCGGCTGGCCGAGATCAGGCTGTACGACACCTACCTGGAGATCGACGGCATGCCCGAGCTGCGCGCCGCGCTGCGCTCCGTGGCCGCGGACCTGGGCCTCCCGGCGACCCCGGGAGAGGGCCTGGACCGGCTGGACCTGGGAGACGCAACCGTGGTGTGGGAGCTGCTGCGCAGGGCCCAGGGCCTGTTCGCCGTGGACCGAGAGCGGGCTCCGGCCGGGTTCGGCTTCGGCTTCCTCGCCAACCTGGCCTACGACGCGGCCTGGCACATGGACGAGCTGCCCGCGCGTACCCGGCCGGCGCAGCGCCCGGACGCGGTGTTCACCCTCTTCAGGGACTGCGTGCGCTTCGACGACCCCGAGCGGCCGCTCCTGCTGAGCGCGCAGTGCGCCGCGTTCGGTACGGCCGGTGGTGCGGATGTGGCGGCCGCGGCCCGGGAGGCCGCCCAGGCGCCACCGGCGCAGGCCTGCCCGCCCGCCGCCCGCCCGCAGTCGGTGCGCGACACCGTCGAGCGCGACACCTTTCTCGGCTGGGTGCGGCGCTGCCTGGAGCACATCGGGGTCGGCGACATCTACCAGATTCAGGTGGGCCACCGGATCGACGTGTGCACTGCGCTGACCCCCGAGCAGGTGTACCGGCGGCTGCGCTCGCGCAACCCCTCGCCGCACATGTACCTGCTGCCCAACGCGGGCGGCACGCTGATCGGCGCCAGCCCCGAGCTGCTGTTCCGGATCGAGGACGAGCGGATCGTGATGCGCCCGATCGCCGGCACCACCCCCCGCGACGGCGACCCGGAGGCCAACGAGCGGCGGATCAAGGAGCTGCTGGCCAGCCCGAAGGAGCAGGCCGAGCACATCATGCTGGTCGACCTGGCGCGCAACGACCTCAGCCGGGTGTGCCGTCCGCACTCGCTGACGGAGGAGGGCCTGATGACGGTGGAGACCTTCTCGCACGTCTTCCACCTGGTCTCGACGGTCTCCGCCCGCCTGGAGCCGCAGGCGGACGTGTGGCGCTCGCTCTGCGCGACGTTCCCGGCCGGCACCATGACCGGCGCGCCGAAGCTGCGCGCAATGGAGCTCATCCAGGACATCGAGCACGAGCCGCGCGGCGCTTACGCGGGCGCGGTCGGGCTGATCGACGTCGGCGGCTGGAGCGAGCTGGCGCTGTGCATCCGCACCGTCTCCCACCACAGCGGGGTGTACTCGGTGCAGGCGTCGGCGGGAGTGGTGGCCGACTCGACGCCGGAGGCGGAGTGGAACGAGACCCTGGCGAAACTGGGCGCCGGGTACTGGGCGTTGACCGGTGAGGAGCTGACGGCGTGAAGGTCCTGCTGGTGGACGCGAGGGACAGCTTCGTCCACATCATCGACCAGTACCTGCGCTCGCTGGGCGCGCAGACCGAGGTCGTGCGCGCCCACACCCGCACCCCCGGGCAGCTGGCCGCATCCGCCCCGGACGCAATCCTGCTCGGCCCGGGCCCGGGACACCCGGCGGCCTCCGGCCACGTCGAGCTGGTGCACGCCTTCGCCGGGCGGATCCCACTGCTCGGCGTGTGCCTGGGGCACCAGGCGATCGCGCTGGCCTTCGGCGGCCGGGTGGAGGTGGCGGGCCGGCTGATGCACGGACGGACCAGCACGGTGACGCACGATGGCCGGGGCGTCTTCGCCGGGCTGGGCAACAGTCTGACCGCAACCAGGTACCACTCGCTGGTCGTGGCGCAGCCGCTGCCCGAGGAGCTGGAGCTGACCGCGCTCGCCGCGGACGACGGCTACGTGATGGGATTGCGGCACCGCAGCCTGCCGGTGGAGGGGCTGCAGTTCCACCCGGAGAGCATCACTACCACCGGTGGGATGCGGCTGCTGGAGAACTTCCTGGCGGCTGGGGCCCGCTCCTGAGAACAGATTCCGGACAGCCGGTCAGGCGCAGCTGCGGCGGCGCCCGGCCGGCTGTTCGGCGCAGGCCTCGCCGAGGGTGCGCAGGACCTCCGTGACCGCCGAGCGCGGGAGGTTGGAGTAGCCGAGCACCAGGGCCGGGGCGTCCGGGCGCGGGCGGTGGTGGAACAGCCGCCCGCCCTGGACCAGTACCGAGCGGCGCAGCGCGGCCGCCACCAAGCGGGCCTCGTCCACGTGGTCGGGCAGGCGCAGGTAGGCATGCAGTCCCATGGCGGTGCCCAGGATCCGGGTGCCGGGCAGGAAGCGCTGGACGGCGAGTTCGAGGCTCTCGCGGCGGCCGCGCAGGTGAGCACGCTGGGCGCGCAGGTGGCGGTCGAACAGTCCGGAGCGCATCAGTTCGGCGAGAGCGAGCTGGGTGAGCACGTCGGAGCCGAGGTCCCGCCGGGAGCGGACCCGTTCCAACGGGGCGAGCAGCCGGCGGGGCACGGCGAGCCAGCCCAGTCGCAGGCCGGGGGCCAGGGATTTGCTGGCCGTGCCGCCGTAGAGGGTGCGTTCGGGTAGCAGGCGTTGCAGGGCGGGGACGCGCACGCCGCGGGCGAGCCAGAGGTCGCTGTCGTAGTCGTCCTCGATGACCCAGCCGTCGACGTCCCTGGCCCATCGGGCCAGCGACTCGCGGCGTTCGGCGGTGAGCGCCGCGCCGGTGGGGAACTGGTGGGCGGGGGTGACCAGGACGGCCCGTAGCCCGGAGCGGTACAGCGCGGCCACGTCGATGCCGTCGCCGTCCACCGGGACGGCGTGCGGGCGCAGCCCGGTCTCACGGACGAACTGGCGCTGGCGCAGGTGGCAGGGGTCCTCCATGCCGAGCGCGTCGATGCCCAACTCCGGCAGGACGGCGCACACCAGGCCGAGCGCGTGGGCGAAACCGGACACCACCACGACCTGTTCGGGCGTGGTGTGCACGCCGTGGACCCGGCCGAGGTAGCCGGCCAGTTCGGCGCGCAGTTCGGGCACCCCGGAGGGCGAGGGGTAGCCGAGGTCGCGCCGGGAGGCGCCACGCACGGCGTTCTGGTAGCAAGCCAGCCATTCGCGCTGCGGGAAGCTCGGCAGGCCGGCGGTGCCGGTGCGCAGGTCCCAGCGCACCGGTGGGGCGGGGTCCTCGCGCAGCAGGGTGGGCGGGGGCGAGGCGGCGGTGGGGCGAGCGGCCACCCGGGTGCCGGAGCCGGGCGTGGCCTCCAGGTAGCCCTCGGCCATCAGTTGCCCGTAGGCCTCCACCACGACGCTGCGCGAGACGCCGAGGTCCTCGGCAAGCTGGCGGCTGGAGGGCAGTCTCGTGCCGGGCAGCAGGACCGCCTCGGTGATCTCGCGCCGCAGTGTGCCCTGGATCTGGGCGGTGAGTGAGGGTCCGGCTTTCCGTGAGACCTCGATCAGCGTGTGCCAAGTCATCGGTACTCCCTTTGGGGAATTGTCGTGGAAAAGCGGTCCGAGGGAGCAGCGGTCAATTGGTCTGGTGGCACGCGGATTTCCGACGGAAGAATTCCCGATGCGGGGCCGAACGGCCCGGCAGACGAAACCGGAATCCGATATCAGGTGAGGAACTCATGGTGGGAATCAATCAGAGGACGTGGCCGGGGCTGCTGACCGCGCTGCTGGCCGGGACCGATCTGGATGCCGCCGACACCTCGTGGGCGATGGACCGGGTGATGCGCGGCCAGACGGGCCCGGCGCAGCTGGCCGGCTTCCTGGTGGCGCTGCGGGCCAAGGGCGAGACCGCGCGAGAGCTGGCCGGACTGGTCGCCTGCGCGCGCAGCCACGCGGTGGCGCTGAGCGTACCGGGGCCCGTCGTGGACATCGTGGGCACCGGCGGGGACGGGGCGCATACGGTGAACGTGTCCACCATGTCGGCGATCGTGGCTGCGGCGGCCGGGGCACGGGTGGTCAAGCACGGCAACCGTTCGGCGTCCTCCGCGTCGGGTTCGGCCGATGTGCTGGAGCACCTCGGCGTGGGCCTGGAGTCCTCGCCCGAGGAGGTGGTGCGCTCGGTGCGGGAGGTGGGCATCGGTTTCTGCTTCGCCCCGGCGTTCAATCCGGCGTTCCGCCACGCCTCGGCCGTGCGGCGGGAGTTGGCGGTGCCGACGGTGTTCAATGCGCTGGGCCCGCTGACCAATCCGGCCGACCCGGGCGCGCTGGCGGTCGGGGTCGCGGACCCCCGGCTGGGGCCGCTGATCGCGGAGTTCCTGGCCGAGCGGGGAGTGAGCGCGCTGGTGTTCCGGGGAGACGACGGCCTGGACGAGCTGACCGTCACCGGCTCCTCCACGATCTGGTCGACGCACGGCGGACAGGTCGAGTGCGAGCGCCTGGACCCGCGTCGGCTGGGAATCGCGCTCGCGGATCGCGGCGCGCTGCGCGGCGGCGACGCGGCGCACAACGCCGCCGTAGCACGCTCGGTGCTGGGCGGCGAGCGCGGTCCGGTGCGCGACGCGGTCCTGTTGTCCGCGGCGGCCGGGCTGGCCGCTCTGGAGCCGTCGCACCAGCCGGTCGCCGACCGCTTGGCGGCTACGCTGGCGCGGGCCGCCGAAGTGGTCGACTCGGGGGCCGCTGCGGCCCTGCTGGATCACTGGGTGACCGTCAGTGCGCCGCGGACGACGGTGTCCTGATCGCGGCGCCGTCCACG
Organism: Kitasatospora sp. NPDC051164; assembly: GCF_044455625.1. Taxonomy (NCBI): domain Bacteria; kingdom Bacillati; phylum Actinomycetota; class Actinomycetes; order Kitasatosporales; family Streptomycetaceae; genus Kitasatospora; species Kitasatospora sp. NPDC051164. The sequence continues at coordinate 76,204 of NZ_JBITFB010000035.1, forward strand.
GGCCGGGCGGTGCGGCGGATGCGCTCCAGGGCCGCGCACACCCCGGCCCGCACGGCCTGCCCGGCCCGTTCGTGGATACCCACTCCCCACACCGGGCGGCCGTCCACCAGAAGTTCGCAGCAGGCGACGACCGCCTGGGTGCGGCCGCCTGCCTTGTGGAGGTCCAGGTGCCCGAGCCGAGCGGTGCCGCCGGCGGCGGCGAGCAGCGAGCGGGCCTGTTCGGCCCACTCCCCCTCAGCCGTCGGCCCGTCCTCGTCGAAGCGGCCCGTCACGGTCGCCGATTCGGCCTCGTCGGGCGCCTGGCCGGGCGCGACATAGGTCTTCTCGAAGGTGCGCCAGAGCTCGGCGGAGTCGACCTCGCCCCCGATCTGCTCGCAGACGCGCTGCATGACGGTGGCGAAGTCGATCTGCAGCCGACGCGGCAGGTCGATGCCGTACTCACGGCGCATCAGGTGAGCGACGCCGCCCTTGCCGGACTGGGTGTTGATCCGGATCAGCGCCTGGTAGTCGCGCCCGATGTCCCGCGGGTCGACAGGCAGGTAGGGCACCTGCCAGGGCTCGTCAGGGTCGCCGATACGGGCGGCCAAGCCCTTGCTGATGGCGTCCTGGTGGGCGCCGGCGAAGGAGGTGTAGACGAAGTCGCCCGCCCAGGGCTGGCGCACCGGAACGGGCAGCCGGTTGACGTCCTCCACCACGCGGCGGATGCCGTCGAGGTCGCGCAGGTCGAGCATCGGGTCGACGCCCTGGGAGAAGAGGTTCATGGCGAGCGTCACCAGGCAGACGTTGCCGGAGCGTTCGCCGTTGCCGAACAGGGTGCCCTCGACCCGGTCGGCGCCGGCGAGGACGGCCAGTTCGGCGGCCGCCACCCCGCTGCCGCGGTCGTTGTGGGGGTGGACGGACAGCAGGGTACGCTCGCGGTGCGCCAGGTTGCGGTGCATGTACTCGATGCGGTCGGCGAACTCGTGCGGCGGGAAGACCTCGACGGTGGCCGGCAGGTTGACGCGCAGGGTGTGGGCGGCTCGGGGCGCCCAGAAGTCCAGGACGGCGTTGCACAGTTCGAGCGCGTACTCGGGCTCGGTCTGGGTCCAGGACTCCGGGGCGTACTGGAGGTAGAGCTCGGTGCCGGGCAGCGAATCCTGCAGGCGCAGCGCCTCCTCGGCGCCGCGCAGGGCGAGGTCCAGGGTCTCCTGGCGGTCCATCCGCAACACGAGCCGGCGCTGCAGTTCGGAGGTCGGATTGAAGACCTGCAGCACGGCCCGGCGGGCGCCGCGCAGCGAGTCCACGGTGCGTTCCAGGAAGCCGTCCCGGATCGGTGCCATGACCTGGACGACCACGTCCTGGGGGATCGCGCCGGTCTCGATGATCCGGCGCACGAAGTCGTGGTCGTCCCGGGAGGCGGTCGGGTAGCCGACCTCGATCTCTTTGAAGCCCAGGGCGACCAGCAGGTCGAACATGCGCTGCTTGCGGTCCACCCCCATGGGGTCGATCAGGGCCTGGTTGCCGTCGCGCAGGTCGACGCTGCACCACAGCGGGGCGCGGTCGAGGGTGCGATCGGGCCAGGTGCGGCCGGTGAGGCCGATCGGTCGGTAGGGGCGGTACTTGTGCACCGGCATCGGGCTGGGGAGCTGGCGCCCGCAGTCGGATCTGCCGGTGCTTCCTGTGCCGTGCATGCTTTGCGTCATCGTCATCTCCACTGTCACCACGCGACCTCAGGGCAGAGGGAAGCGCCGCGACCGATGGCGGAACGGTCACGACGCTTCCGGTCAGTTGGAGCTGGCCCGGCCGGCGGCGGGGCGCCGACCGGGACGGCGGCGCTCAGCCGCGGGGCCTTAGTTCGAGCGTGCAGCACTTGACGCTGCCGCCCGCCTTGAGGAGTTCGGTCAGGTCGACGCCGATCGGCTCGAAGCCGCGCTCGCGCAGCTGCCCGGCCAAGCCGGTGGCAGCCTCGGGCAACACGACGTGCCGACCGTCGCTGATCGCGTTGAGGCCGAACACGGCCGCGTCGGCGGGCTCGGCGAGCAGGGCGTCGGGGTAGAGGCGGCGCAGCACGGCGAGGCTTCCGGCGGAGAAGGCGGCCGGGTTGTACATGATCTCGTCGCCGTCGAGCACGGCCAGGGCGGTGTCCAGGTGGTAGAAGCGCGGGTCGACCAGTTCCAGGCCGACGACGGGGCGGCCGAAGAACTCCTGGGCCTCGGCGTGGCCCTCGAGTGTGCTGCGGAAGCCCCAGCCGGCGAGCACGTGGCTGTCGGTGACGAGGAAGTCGCCCTCTCCCTCGTTGACGTACTGCGGCTCGTGCAGCTCGGTGTAGCCGCGCGCGCGGAACCAGTCCAGGTAGGCGGGGCCCTCGGCGACCCGCTCCTGGTGGCGGAAGCGTGCGCCGAACACCTTGCCGTCGACCACGGTGGCGCCGTTGGCGGCGTACACCATGTCGGGCAGGCCAGGGATCGGCTCGATCAGCTCGATGGTGTGCCCGAGCTCCAGGAAGAGATCGTGCAGCCGCTCCCACTGGGCGACGGCGAGCGAGGTGTCGGTCGGCTTGGCCGGTTCCATCCACGGGTTGATGGAGTAGCTGACGTCGTAGTGGGTCGGGCGGCACATCAGGAAGTTCCGGGGGCGGGCGTGTCGGGTGACGGCACCGCGGGGGGCGGCTGCGTTCATCGGTGACTCCTCGGTTGGGTGGCAGACCAGGTGCCGTAGCGTCGGCTTCCGTACAACAGCGGGTCGTCGTCTGCGAGTTGGATTACTTGGATGACCTCGCCGAAGACCATCCGCCGCTCCCCGACCACCACGATCTGGGTGATGCGGCAGTCGGCGACGGCGTGCGCGGCCTCGGTGAGGTGGGGGCCGGCGGCGTACTCGGGCATGCTCCACTCGGTGGAGTCGAAGCGGTCCGGGGCCCCGGAGGCGAACAGCTCGGCGGCCGAACGACCCTGGGCGTGCAGCAGGTTGACGGTGAAGGCGTCCGATTCCAGGGCCGCCCGCAGGGTCGGGCTCTCGGCCCGCATGCCGACGGCCAGGGTGGGCGGGTCCACGCTGACGCTGCACAGCGCCGAGCAGGTCATGCCCCAGGGGCGGCCGTCGCGGTCGACCGCGGTGACGATGGCGACCCCGGTCGGGAAGCCGGCCATCAGCGACCGGAACTCCTCGGGCGAACTCGGCGGGGCGGTACGGATGGTGTCAGGGTTTGCGACGACTTCCATGAGACTCACCGCTCGACTTGTTGGAGGATCGGTTCGGCGGCCACCGGCGCACGGGTCCCGATCCGGTCGGCCAGCCACAGCAGTGGCCCGCTCAGCCCCGTGGTGATCAGCGCCATGATGACGAGCGCGACGTAGAGCGCCGGCGGCAGGAGACCCGCGCTGTACCCGATCTGCAGGATCACGATCTCGGTGAGACCGCGGGTGTTCATGAGCGCGGCCAGCTTGAACGAGGAGATCGGCGGCTGGTCGCCGGCCCGGGCGCCGAGGTAGCTGCCCACGAGCTTTCCGGCCAGCGCGAGGGCGGTGGCGACGATGGTGGCCGACCAGGAGAACGCTCCGCCGGGGGCGGCCGCCAGGGTGGTCCCGGCGGTCAGGAACAGCACCGGCAGCAGGCCGCGGCCCAGCTTGCCGAGCAGATCGGCCGACCTGGTCCAGGGGCCGAGGCCGCCGTCCGGCGGCAGCGCCAGGCCGACCATGACGGCTCCGAACACGTCGCTCAGGCCCAGGTCCTGGGTCAGCCGGGCGGCGCCGAGGGCGAGCAGGCCCACCGCCAGCACCGCCGCCCTCGGGTAGCCGCAGGCCGCCCGGTCCACCGCCGGGGTGCCGGCCAGGCGGCGCAGGGCAAGCGCGCCCATCGCCCCGCCCAGTACCACCAGGACGGCGCGCAGCGGGCCGTCGCCACCCTTGTGCAGGCCGATCGCCAGGGTGAGCAGGACCCAGGTGACGGCGTCGATGAGGACGGCGGAGGCCATCGAGAGCCGGCCCTCCTCGGTGTGCTCCATGCGGCGGTCGCGCAGGATGCCGGCGAGCACCGGCACGGCGGTGACCGCCAGTGCGATCGCGAGCATCAACACGAAGGCGGGTGTTCCGGAGTCCCCGCGCAGGTGCGGGCCTCCCCCGCCGGCGATGATCCAGGCCGCGAGCAGGGCGCCGGCGCCCATCGGGACCAGGATCGACCCGGCCGACAGCCAGGCCAGCGCCCGTCTGGGCAGGCGGTGGCCGCCGCCGCGGATCTCGTGGGCGGCGCCGACCAGGAACAGGCAGAGGCCGAGGTGCCCGAGTTCCTTGAACAGGTCCCAGCCGGGCGACTGGGTGCCCCAGTGCACCCGGGAGCTCAGCAGGGCGCCCAGCGCCAGACAGGCCGCGATCTCCCCGACCACGGCCGGCTGGCCCAGCGCCTTGGCCGCCCGACGGCCCAGCAGGGCGCCGGGGACCAGCACGAGGACCACCAGGGCCGGCTCGATGAACGTACTCGCCAACACGAATGCTCTCCCTGTCTCTACGGACGGTCAGTGCCGCTGGGCGAGGTACTCGTACTGGCTGGGCAGGCGCCTGACGAGATCCTGCGCCTGGTCCTTGAGCTGCTGGAACTCCTTGGCGGCGGCGGTGGAGTCCATCAGCGACATCGCCGGGACGGCCTTGATCGGAATGCCGCCGAGGCCGAGCAGCATGGCGAGGTAGGAGTACGCCTCGAAGCCGTGGTAGTGCGGGTAGATGGTGTCGCTGGTCGGCGGCTTGACCTGCCACTGCTCCAGCCGCTCGGCCAGTCCGTCGGGGATGACGCGGGTCTTGGCGTCGCGCCAGTAGGCGTTGTCGTCGCGGGCCGCGCCCTTGTAGTGCAGGACCAGGAACTCGCGGACGCCGTCGAGGGTGTGGGCCATCGCGCTGTTGTAGGACTTGCGCAGCTGCGGGTCCCAGTCGGCGTTCGGGAAGTGCTTGACCAACTGCTCGATGCCTCGCTGGATGAAGAAGATACCGGTGGACTCCAGCGGCTCGACGAAGCCGCTGGACAGGCCGATCGCCACGCAGTTGTTGACCCAGGCGTTGCGGGTGCGCCCGACCCGCATCTTGATGTGGTTGGCCTCCAGGTCCTCGGCGTCGGGGCCGACGAACTCGCGCAGGGTGCGCTCGGCCTCCTCGGGGGTGGTGTAGTCGGAGGCGTAGACGTAGCCGGTGCCCAGGCGGCCGAACAGCGGGATGCTCCAGATCCAGCCGGCCTCCTGGGCGGTGGCGGTGGTGGCCGGGCGCAGGCCGCGCTTGGCCATGTCCACCGGCACGCGCAGGGCGACGGCGCGGTCGTTGGGCAGGGTGTCCTGGTAGGAGATGAACGGCTCTTCGAGGGCCTGGTTGATCAGCAGGCCGCGGAAGCCGGAGCAGTCGATGAACAGGTCGCCGGACAGGTCGCCGTGCTCGCGGGTGCGCAGGTGGCTGATCCAGCCGCGGTCGTCACGGACGACCTCCAGCACGTCGTCCTCGATATGAACGGCGCCGCGCTCGATGGCGTACTCGGAGAGGAAGTCGGCGAGCAGCGAGGCGTCGAACTGGTAGGCGTAGGGGAACTGGGTGGCCTGCTCGGACAGCGTGGTGCGCGAGGCGTTGCCGTCCTTGGGGCGCTCGACGAACTCCTGCTCGAACAGGGTGCCGTCCAGGTAGCGGGGGGAGCGCTCGTTGTCGCAGATCGAGGTCATCAGGAAGGTGTCCTGGTCGAACCGGTCACTGGGCCGGTCCTTGAGCCACCAGTCGGTGAGCGGGAAGCCGTCGACGACCCGCAGCCGCTCGAAGGGGTGGTAGAAGTAGTGGCCCTTGCGCCGCCAGTTCTCGAACCTGATGCCGAGCTTGTAGGTGGCGTTGGTGCGCGGCATCCACTCCTCCTCGGGCAGGCCGAGGTAGTCGAAGAAGTGCCGCACGGTGCTGAAGGTCGCCTCGCCGACGCCGATGGTCTTGATCCGCTTGGACTCGACCAGGGTGACCGAGACGTTCGGGCCGAAGGTGGCGCGCAGGTACGCGGCGGTCATCCATCCGGACGTCCCGCCACCGACTATGACGATCTTGTTGGGCATGGGTACTCCTTGGCTGTCGTTGTGAAGGGATGGGGCGGCGGTCAGGCGAGCGGGACGTCGTGCATCCAGCCGTGCGCATCGGGCGCGGTGCCCTGCTGGACGGAGGTCAGCAGTTCGGCGAGGCGGGCGGTGAGCGGGCCGGTGCGGCCGTCGCCGATGACCCAGGAGCCGTCGGCGGTGGCGACCTCGTTGACCGGGCTGACCCGGGCCGCGGTGCCGCAGGCGAACACCTCGGTGATCTCGCCGGAGACGCAGCCGGCGCGCCAGGCGTCCAGGCTGAGCGGCTCCTCGGCGGCCGGGATGCCCAGGTCGGCGGCGAGGTCCAGCAGGGAGGCCCGGGTGACGCCGGGCAGCAGGGTGCCGGTGAGCGGCGGGGTGGTCAGCCGGGTGTCGGCGCCGGAGCCGTGGACGAAGAAGAGGTTCATCCCGCCCATCTCCTCCACCCAGCGGTGCTCCGCCGAGTCGAGCCAGACCACCTGGTCGCAGCCCTTGGCCTTGGCCTGTTCCTGGGCCAGCAGGCTGCCCGCGTAATTGCCGGCGCACTTGGCCGCGCCGGTGCCGCCGGCCGCGGCGCGGGAGAACTCCTCGGTGACCCAGACCCGCACCGGCTTCTGGTCCCGGCCGAAGTAGGCCTCGGTGACGAAGGCCATGAGCAGGAAGCGGTACTGCCGGGCGGGGCGCAGCGCGAGGGTGCGCTCGCTGCCGTAGAGCAGCGGACGCAGGTAGAGGCTCATCTCGGGGTCGTCGGGTAGCCAGTCCTGGTCCTGGCGGGTCAGCTCGTCGAGGGCGGCGACGAAGAGGTCCTGCGGCATCTCGGGCATCATCAGCCGCCGGGCGGAGTCCTGGAAGCGGCGGGCGTGGGCCTCGGGGCGGAAGATGCGGATCGCCCCATCGGGTGTCCTGAAGGCCTTGACGCCTTCGAAGACGACCTGCCCGTAGTGCAGGCCGACCATCGCCGGGTCCATCAGCAGTGGTTCGTAGGGCTGCAGTTGGGCGCTGTGCCAGCCCTGTTCGGCGTCCCACTCGACGGAGACCAGGTGTTCGGTCAGGGCCGAGCCGAAGGCGGCGGAGCGGGTGCGCTCGAGCCGTTCGGCGACGGGCAGCGGGTGCTCCAGGGGTTTTCTCTCGATGCGCGGGGACACTCGGCCTCCTGTGGACGGTCTTCGGGTGGGGCCGGCCCCGGCCGGGTGCGGCCGGCCGGGGCGGGGTCGGGCCGAGGGGCCCGGCGGGAAGGGCCCGCAAGGGAAGGGCCCGGATGGTGGGGGTCAGACCAGCGGGGCGAAGAAGAAGGTGTCCCGGCGCTGGAAGAGGCCCTCGGGGGTGAGCGTGAAGAAGTCGGCGAACTCCAGGGAGACGTCCTTGCCGTCCTTGAGCCGCCCCTCGAAGACCCCGGAGACGGTGACCCGGTCGTCCTGGGCGGTGAGCGAGGTGATGGTGTGCCGGCCGGACTCGATCACCCGCTGCCCGGTGTAGAAGGCCCGCAGGCCGTCGTGGCCGCGCATCGGGTCGTAGCCGGGGCGCCGGTAGACCGCGTCCGGGGCGAACAGGGCGATCAGGCCCTCCACGTCCTGGGCGTCCACCAGCTCGTAGTAGGTGCGCACCTGCTCGGTGCCTGCCGTCCGTTCAGTGCTCATGCGTCACCGTGTCCGTTCCCGGCCATCGCGACCAGCGTCGTGCGCTTGCCCGTGTACGGCCGGCGGCCGTGCGAGACCAGCAGGTTGTTGACCATCAGGAGGTCGCCCTCGACCCACGGGAAGGCGAAGGCGCTGTCCTCGAAGGCCTGGCGGACCAGGTCCAGCTCCTCGTCCGGAATGGGCGTGCCGTCGCCGTAGTAGGCGCCGCGCGGCATGTCCTCGGGGTCGAACATCTCCTCCAGCGCCTCGCGGGTCTCCTTGGGCAGGTTGGAGGAGTGGAAGAGGTGGGCCTGGTTGAACCAGGACTCCTCGCCGGTGCGCGGGTCGGTGATCAGCGCGGGTCGGCGGTGGCGGGTGCGCAGGCCGTCCTCCGTCCAGGTCCACTCGATGCCGTGCGAGCGGCAGTACTCCTCGACCTTGGCGCGGTCCTCGGTCTGGTAGGACTCCTGCCAGGTCAGGCCCATGCCCTCGCGGTAGGCGCGGGTGTACAGGACGCCCTTGGCGCGGAAGCGGCCCACCAGGGAGGCGGGCAGGCGCCGGGCCACCGCGCGGCTGTCGGCGAGCGGGGTCTCGCCGCCGGTCTCAGCGGCCACGGTACTGGCGAAGAACAGCCAGAGCGGGTAGCCGTCGGAGTATGCGCTCTCGTTGTGCTGGACGATGGTCTGCGCCGCCGGGTACTCCGTCGAGGTGTACACGTTGCCGCTGACCTGCGTGCGCGGCGTGGACCGCTCGTTGTAGGTGAGCAGTTCGCCGCCGATGCGGCCGGCCACCTCGTTGAGCAGGGCGGCCTCGTGCACGACCCCGCGGACCAGGACCGCGCCGTACGTCGCGAGCGCGTCCATCAGGTGCGGGCGGTGCTCGGTCGCCCACTGGGCGATGTCCAGTCCGCCCGCGGCCGGGCGGTAGACCACCACGGCCGTGTCTGCATTGCCCTCGACCCGGCCGGTACAGGGGCCGAGCACCGCCAACTCCGGCGGCAGCGTCCCGTTCATGTTGTCTCCTCCACGCGTGGTACGGCCGGGCGGGTCAGGCCCCCATGGCCTCGATCAGGCTCTTCGGGCGCATGTCGGTCCAGTTCTTCTCGACGAATTCCAGGCATTCCTGGCGGGCGGCCGGGCCGAATTCCCGGTGCCAGCCGCCGGGAACCTCGGCGAAGGTCGGCCAGAGCGAGTGCTGGCCCTCGTCGTTGACCAGCACCAGGTATTCGGAATCGTCGTTCTCGAACGGGTTGGACATGGTTCTCCCCTTTGTCGCATTCGGTGGTCGGGATTTCCGCCGGGCAGGCCCTTTTTCGCACCCGCCGGAACCGGCGGTTTTTGAACCGCGGTCTGAAACTAGCGGGCGGGATTCAGCAGGTCACGCAGCTCGGCCAGGAAGCTATCGGCCAGTTTCGCGATGGTCTCCGCGCGGTGCAGTTCGGTCGAGTACCGCCAGGTGACCGTGAACCGGTTCCCGTTCACCGCGGCGGCGATGTCGATCAGGTGCGGGCGCCGGCCGCGCTCGCTCTGCTGGTCGGCGATCGGCAGCACGGCCCTGAACGGGCCGTCCTGTCGCCCCCCACCAGGTGTTTCCTCGAACCGCCCGAGGTAGTTGAAGATCACCTCGGGCGACGCCCCGGCGGCCGGGTCGCCGGCCTCGGAGTACCGGGCGAGCGCTCCGCGGCCGATGCCGCGCCCCGGGACGGCCCGCAGCAGGCCCGCCGCGGCCCGCACCCGGGCCTTCGGGTCGGCCGTGGCCGGCGCCGGCAGCCGGACCGGGTAGATGGTGGTGAACCAGCCGACGGTGCGCGCGACGTCGCAGCCGTCGAGTTCGCTGTCGCGGCCGTGCCCCTCCAGGTCGACCAGGATTCCGGAGCCCCCGGACCAGCCGGTCAGGGCCGCCCCGAGCGCCGCCACCAGAATTTCCTCGGTGCGCGCCCGGTATTGGCCCGGGGCGGTCCGCAGGAGTTTCGCGGTCTCTGCCTCGTCCAATTCGGCCGAAATATCCGCCTCCGACGATACCGTATTACCACCGGCGTGATCCAGGGGTATTGCCGGGGATTCTCCGGCGGCAATGTGCGCCCAGTACGGGCGCTCGTCCTCCAGCGCCCCGCCCGCGACGTGCTCGCGCAGCGCGCTCACCCAGCCGGTGTAGGAGGTGGCGACCGGCTCCAGGTGGACGGGCTCGCCCGCCACCGCCTGCCGGTAGGCGCTCGCCAGGTCGTCCAGCAGGATCCGCCAGGACACCGCGTCCACCACCAGGTGGTGCGCGATCAGCAGCAGCCGGGACGGGCGGGACGGGCCGCCGTCCAGGTGCACCGCCCGGAAGACCGGGCCGGCCGTCAGGTCCAGTGAGCGCTGCGCGGCCCTGACCCGGGCGGCCTCCTCGGCCGCCCGGGCGTCCGCCGGCACCGCCGACAGGTCCACCCGCTCCAGCGACGCCGCCTGCTCCGGGGCCACCGGCTGCTGGCGCCGCTCGGCCCCGTCGCCGGTGAAGCGCATCCGCAGTGCCTCGTGGTGCGCCGTCAGACCGGCCACCGCCGCCGCGAGCGCCTCGGGCCGCACGTCCTCGGCCAGTTCCAGCTGGACGGACATGTTGTAGTGGCCGGGCTCCTCGCGGTAGCGCTCGAAGAACCACTGCTGGACCGGGGCCAGCGGCGCCGGGCCGGTGGCGGGGGCCGGCGCCGCGGCGGATCCGGCCGGCTGCTCGGGCGACTTCTCGGCCAGCAGCTGGGCCAGGGCACGGACGCTGCCGCCCCTGAAGACGTCCTTCGAGCTGACCGTCAGCCCGGCCCGGCGCAGCCGGGCGACCAGCTGGATACTCAGGATCGAGTCGCCGCCGAGGTCGAAGAAGCTGTCCGTCACGCCGACCCGCTCCAGGCCGAGCAGGTCGGCGAAGACGCCGGCGATCAGCCGCTCGGCCTCGTCCCGCGGGCTCTCGGCGGCCGGCTCGGGGGCGGTGGCGGACGGGTCGGGCAGGGCCCGGCGGTCCACCTTGCCGTTGACGGTCAACGGCAGCTCGGGCAGCACCGTGAACAGCGCCGGGACCATGTAGTCCGGCAGTACCGCGGCCGCGAACTCGCGCAGCGCCTCCACGGCCGGCTCGCTCTCGCCCGGGCGGGGCGCGGCGTAGGCGGCCAGGCGCAGCCCGCCCGGCCCGTCGACGGCGACCACCGAGACCTGACCGACCCCGGGCGCTGCGGTCAACGCCGCTTCCACCTCGCCCAGTTCGATCCGGTGGGCGCGGATCTTGACCTGATCGTCGGTGCGGCCCAGGTATTCCAGGACGCCGTCGCGGTCGCGGCGCACCAGGTCGCCGGTGCGGTACATCCGCGCGCCGGGCGCGCCGTGGGGGTCGGCGACGAAGCGCTCCGCGCTCAGGCCCGGACGGCCGAGGTAGCCGCGGGCCAACTGGGCTCCGGCAACGTACAGTTCACCGGCCACGCTGGTGGGCACCGGGCGCAGCAGGGCGTCCAGCACGTAGGCGCGCATGTTCCACAGCGGGGTGCCGATGGCGACGGCGCCGTCCTGGTCGGCCTCGCCGGGTGCCAGGCGGTGGACGACGCAGCCGACGGTGGCCTCGGTGGGACCGTACTCGTTGACGACCGCGGCGCCCGGGTGCTTGGCCCGCCAGTGGGCCAGTGTGGTGCCGAGCAGCTGCTCACCGCCGACCACCAGGTCGCCCTCGGGAAGCACGCCCTCGGGCAGGGCCTCCAGCAGCGGGAGGTGGCTGGGCGTGGCCTTGACGAAGGTGGGCACCGGGCGCCGGCCCTGCCAGCGCTTCGGGTCGAGTTCGTCGAGGTCGCCGACGTAGAGGGTGCCGCCGAAGGCGAGCGGGGCGAACAGGGTGGTGACGGTGAGGTCGAAGGAGACCGAGGAGTGCAGCAGGGCGCCGCCCCGGATGCCCGGGTAGGTGTGGTCGCACCAGTACAGGTAGTTCACCAGGCCGGTGTGCGGCACCACGACGCCCTTGGGGGTGCCGGTGGAGCCCGAGGTGTAGATGACGTAGGCCGGGTGCTGCGGGAGCAGCGGCCCGCCGCGCTCGGTGTCGGTGAGGTTGTCGGCCGCGTGGGCGGCCAGAGCCTCTCGGACCTCGGGCGCGTCCAGCGCCAGGTGCGCCGTGCCGGGTGCGGGTTCGGCCGGGAGGGCGTCGTCGGTGGCGGTGATCAGGCAGACGGGTCGGGCGTCGCGCAGCAGGGTGGCGATCCGCTCGGCCGGGTACTGCGGGTCCACCGGCAGGTAGGCGGCGCCGGCCTTGTGCACGGCGTACAGGGCGGTGAGCAGGGCGGCCGTGCGGGGCATCGCGACGGCCACCACGGTCTCCGGGCCGGCGCCGAGCGTGCGCAGGTGCCGGGCCAGGCGGTTGGCGCGGGCGTTGAGTTCGGCGTAGCTCAGCTCGTCGTCGTCGGCCGCGACGGCGAGGACGTCGGGTGTGCGCAGGACCTGGGCCTCGAACAGCTCGGGGGCGGTGCAGGTGGGCAGGGTCCGCTCGGGGCCGGACTGGCGGGCGGTGATCTCCTCCTGCTCGGCCTTGGTGAGCAGCGGCAGTTCGGCCGTGGCCCGGGCGGGTTCGGCGGTGACCCGGCAGGCCAGTTCCTCGAGGTGGCCGACCAGCCGGGCCATGGTCCGCGGGTCGAAGAGGTCGGTGCTGTACTCCAGCGAGCCGCACAGCGCGCCGTCCTCCTCCCAGAAGTTGAGGGTGAGGTCGAAAAGCGAGAAGTCGCGGGCGAACGGCTGCTCGGACAGCTCCAGCCCGTGCATCCGCATCGGCTCGGAGGGCGTGTTCTGGAAGGCCACCAGGGCCTGGACGAGCGGGGAGCGGCTGAGGTCGCGTTCGGTGACGACGGCGTCGACGACCCGCTCGAAGGGCACTTCGGCGTGCGCGAACGCCTCCAGGACGGTGTCGCGCACGGCGCCGAGGTGCTCGGCGAAGGAGCGGGTCTCGTCCACGTCGGTGCGCAGCGCCAGGGTGTTGACGAAGAAGCCGATGAGGCCTTCGACCTCGGCGCGCTCGCGTCCGGAGCTGAGGGTGCCGAGGGTGAGGTCGCGCTGGCCGCTCCAGCGGGAGAGCACCAGCGAGCTGAGGGCGGTGACGGCCATGAACAGGGTCGCGCCGTGTTCCTGCGCGGTTCGGGCCATGCCTTCGGTGGCCCGGGGAGAGAGCCGGAAGGTGTGCAGGGCGCCGGCCGAGGTGCGCACCGGCGGGCGGGGGCGGTCGGTGGGCAGTTCCAGGGCCTGGACGCCGGCCAATTTGGCGGACCAGTACGACAGTTGCTCGTCCAGGACGGCGCCGGCCAGGTGCTCGCGCTGCCAGAGCGCGAAGTCCGCGTACTGCACCGCCAGGGGCGCGAGGCCGGCCTTGGCCGGCACCTGCTCGGGCTGCGCCGTCGGGTCGCTGTCCAGTGCGGCGCCGTACAGGGCTCCGAGTTCGCCGGAGATGACGCCCATGGACCAGCCGTCGGTGACGATGTGGTGCAGCGTCAGGGCAAGGACGTGCTCGTGCTCGCCCAGGCGCACCAGCAGGGCCCGCAGCAGCGGTCCGGTGCGCAGGTCGAAGGGGCGGGCGACCTCGGCGCGCAGCAGTTCCTCGACCCGGTCGGTGTCGTCGGCGGCGTCGACCACCGGCACCGGTACGGTGAACGGCTCGCCGACGACCTGCACGGCCTCGCCGTCGGCGACGGCGAAGGTGGTGCGCAGCACCTCGTGCCGGACCACCAGCGCGGACAGGGCCAGCGACAGTGCCCCAAGGTCGAGTTCGCCGCTCAGCCGCAGCACTCCGCCGGCGTTGTAGGCGGCGTTGCCGGGCTCGAACTCGTCGAGGAACCAGAGGCGTTGCTGGGCGAAGGACAGCGGCAGTGCCCGGTCGCGGCCGACCGGGACGATGCGGGCGGTGTGTCGGGCCGCGCGGCCCTGGGTCACCAGTTCGGCGAGGCCCTCGATGGTCGGGCGGTCGAAGAGCGAGCGAGCGGAGAGCTCGATCCCGAAGAGCCGGCGCAGCCGGGAGATGACCTTGATGCTCAGGATCGAGTTGCCGCCCAGCTCGAAGAAGTTGTCGGTGACCCCGACCCCGTCGAGCCCGAGCACCTGCACCCAGACGCCGGCCAGTGCCTCCTCGACCGCGTCGCGCGGGGCGATGCGCTCGTGGACGGGGACGACGGAGGGGTCCGGTGCGGGCAGGGCCGCCCGGTCCACCTTGCCGCTGCTGGTCACCGGCAGGGTGTCCAGGGCGACGACGGCGGTGGGCACCATGTAGTCGGGCAGGCTGCGGGCCAGCAGGGCGCGCAGTTCGGCGGTGGCCGGGGCCTGTGCGCCCGGCACGGCCACCACGTAGCCGACCAGCTGCTTGCCGCCGGCGCGGCCGTCCCGGGCCACCACGACGGCCTGCGCGACCGCGGGGTGGGCGGCGAGCGCGGACTCGATCTCGCCCAGTTCGATGCGGAAGCCGCGGACCTTCACCTGGTCGTCGGCGCGGCCCAGGTACTCCAGCACCCCGTCGGCGTTCCAGCGCACCAGGTCTCCGGTGCGGTACATGCGCTCGCCGGGGGCGCCGTAGGGGTCGGCGACGAAGCGCTCGGCGCTCAGGCCCGGACGGCGCAGGTAGCCGCGGGCCAGCGAGGGCCCGGTCAGGTGGAGTTCGCCGGCCACGCCGACCGGCACCGGCCGCAGCCGGCGGTCCAGGACGCGCACACCGGTGTTGTGCACCGGGCGCCCGACGACCGGGCGCGGAGACTGCTCCAGCCGGCACCACACGGTGTCCACGGTCGCCTCGGTGGGGCCGTAGAAGTTGTAGCCGGTGGTGTCGGCGGCCTCGCGCAGTTCGCGCCAGAGCGTCTCGCCGACGCCTTCGCCGCCCAGCATCAGGATCGCCGGGCGGTGCCGCGGGTCGGTCAGGAGGCCGGCGGCCAGGACCTGCTCGGCGTAGGTGGGGGTCAGGTCGAGCAGGTCGACGCGTTCGGTGGCCACATACTCGACGATCGCCTCGGGGTCGCGCCGGGTCTCGTCGTCGATCAGGTGCAGCTCGTGGCCGGCGACCATCCAGAGCATGCCCTCCCACGAGGTGTCGAAGGAGAACACGGCGGTCAGCGCGGCCCGCATGGTGCGCCCGCCCGCGCGGGCCTGCTCGGGCCGGATGAACTCGTCGTGGTGGTTGCGGTACAGGTTGAGCAGGCCCTGATGGGTGGTCAGAACGCCCTTGGGGCGGCCGGTGGAGCCGGAGGTGTAGATCAGGTAGGCGGGGTTGGCCGGGTGCAGCGGGCGCAGCCGGTCGGCGTCGGTGGGCGCGGTGGCGGGCTGTGCGGCGACGGCCGCCCGCACTGTGGGGTCGGTGAGGTCCAGTGCGGTGCGCCCGGCCGGGGCGAGGGCTGCGCCGGCCGTCAGCACCAGGGCCGGGGCGGCGTCGTCGAGCATGAAGTCGATGCGCTCGGGGGGCAGTTCGAGGTCCACCGGGACGTAGGCGCCGCCGGCCTTGAGGACCGCGAGGACGGCCACCACCATGTCCTCGGTGCGCGGCAGGGCGAGGGCCACCAGCGCCTCGGGGCCCACTGCGTGGCCGATCAGGTGGTGCGCCAGGCGGTTGGCCCGGGCCTCCAGTTCGGCGAAGTCCAGCCGGGTGCCCGCGCAGACCAGCGCGGTGCGGTGCGGGGTCAGCCGGGCCTGGGCCTCGAACTCCTGGGGCAGGGTGGTGACCGGGAGCCGGTCGGCGGTGCCGGACCAGGTGCCCAGCAGCAGGTCGAGTTCGGTGTCGGCGAGCATCGACAGCTCGGCCATCGGCCGTTGCGGCTCGGCCGCCAGTCGGCCGGCCAGCAGGCGCAGGTGGCCGCACAGGCGCTCGACGGTGGCGGCGTCGAAGAGGTCCGGGTTGTACTGCACGGCGGCGAGCAGGCCGCCGTCCTGCTCCCAGAAGTCGAGGTCGAGGTCGAAGAGGGACTGCTCGCGGGAGAAGATGAACTCCTCCAGGGTCACTCCGGACAGCCGCAGCTTCTCGGCCGGGGTGTTCTGCAGCGAGACCATGACCTGGGCCAGCGGGGAGCGGCTGAGGTCGCGTTCGATGACGACGGCGTCGACGACCCGCTCGAAGGGCACCTCGGCGTGCGCGAACGCCTCCAGGACGGTCTCCCGGACGGCGCCGAGGTGGTCGGCGAAGGAGCGGGTCTCGTCCACACCGGTGCGCAGGACCAGGGTGTTGACGAAGAAGCCGATCAGGTCCTCGACCTCGGCCCGCTCGCGGCCGGAGACCGAGGTGCCCAGGGCGATGTCCTGCTGGCCCGACCAGCGGGACAGCACCAGGGAGCTGAGCGCGACCAGGCTCATGAACAGCGTGCCGCCCCGTGCCCGGGCCGCGGCCGTCAGGCCGGCCGTCACCTCCGGGTCCAGCCGGCACAGGTACTGGGCGCCGGCCGAGGTGCGCACCGCCGGGCGGGGCCGGTCGGTCGGCAGCTCCAGCGCCTGCACTCCGGCCAGCTTGCCGGACCAGTACGACAGTTGCTCGTCCAGCGCGGCGCCGGCCAGGCGCTCGCGCTGCCACACGGCGAAGTCCGCGTACTGCACGGCCAGCGGCGCGAGGCCCGCCTTCGCCAGGATCTCCTCGGGCTGCGCCGCCGCGGCCTCCAGCGCGGCCCCGTACAGGGCCCCCAGCTCGCGGGCCACGACGCCCATCGACCATCCGTCGGTGACGATGTGGTGGACCGTCAGGGCGAGGACGTGCTCGTGTTCGTCCAGGCGCACCAGCAGGGCCCGCAGCAGCGGTCCGGTGCGCAGGTCGAAGGGGCGGGCGACCTCGGCCCGCAGCAGTTCCTTGGCCCGGTCGTCGCGGTCCTGCGGGTGGGGGGCGCCGGGCAGGTCCACCACCGGCACCGGCACGGTGAACGGCGCGCCGATCAGCTGCACCGCCTCGCCGTCCACCGCGTCGAAGGTGGTCCGCAGCACCTCGTGTCGCACCACCAGGGCGGACAGCGCCAGCGACAGCGCCCGTACGTCCAGCTCTCCGGTGATTCGCAGCGAGCTGCAGGTGTTGTACTCCGCGCTGTCCGGCTCGAACTCGTCCAGGAACCAGAGCCGTTGCTGCGCGAAGGACAGCGGCAGCGCCCGGTCCCGGCCGGCCGGGACGATCCGGCCCGGCCGGTCCTTGCCGCCCCCCTCCGCCAGCCGCGCCCGCATCGCGGCCCGCATGTGCTCCGGCAGCGACTCGATCAGGCGCTCACGTGCCGCGTCCATCGGGTGTCTCCTCTTCGTGTGTGCACGTCGGTTCGAGTTCGGCGGGCCCGCGGGGCCGGCGCACGAGCGTGCGCCGGTCTCGCGGTGGCCGCGCTACGGCTGGTCGGCCTGCTGTTCCAGTGCGGCCAGGAGGGCGGCCTCGACGGCTGTCGCGAGCTCCTCGACCGTGGGGTTTTCGAACAGGGTCCGGGCGGACAGGTCGACGGTGAAGGTCTCCCGGATCCGGGAGATCACCTGGATGCTGAGGATCGAGTCGCCGCCCAGGTCGAAGAAGTTCGCCTCGGCGCTGATCCGCGGCGTCTTGAGCACCTGGGCCCAGATGTCGGCGAGCAGTTCCTCGATGGGTGTGGCGGGGGCCCGGTACTCCTCCTCCGAGCCGCCCGTGGTGCCCGGGGCGGGCAGGGCCCGGCGGTCCACCTTGCCGTTGGGCGTCAGCGGGAACGCCTCCAGCGCCACCAGCGCGCCCGGGACCATGTAGGCGGGCAGCCGGCGGGCCAGGAACTCCCGCAGTTGCGCCTGGTCCGGTGCGGGCGCACCGGCCTCGGGCACCAGGTACGCCACCAGCCACTTGCCGCCCGGGCCGTCCTCGCGGGCCAGCACCATCGCCTGGGCGACGCCCGGGTAGTCGGCCACGGCCGCCTCGATCTCGCCCAGTTCGATCCGCAGGCCGCGGATCTTCACCTGGAAGTCCGTCCGGGAGACGAAGTCCAGGTTGCCGTCCGGAAGCCAGCGCACCAGGTCGCCGGAGCGGTACATCCGCGAGCCGTCGGCGGCGAAGGGGTCGGCGAGGAAGCGTTCGGCCGTGATCCCGGGCCGGTTGACGTACCCGCGTCCGAGGCCCTGGCCCGCGACGTACAGCTCGCCCTCTACGCCCGGGGGCACCGGCCGCAGGGCCGGGTCCAGGACGTACACCCGGGTGCCGCCGATCGGGGTGCCGATCGGCATCGGGCCGTTCCCGGAGTAGTTGCCGTTGACGGTGAACAGCGAGGTGAACACCGTGCCCTCGGTCGGCCCGTAGCCGTTGATCACCCGGATGCCGGGCACCTGCTCGACCACCCGCACGCAGTGGGCCGGCGAGAGGGTGTCACCGCCGGACATCACCAGCCGCAGGCCGCCGAGGGCCTGGACGTCGCTGTCCACGATCTCGTGGAACAGCCCGGCGGTGATCCAGACCACCGACACCCGGTACCCGTGCAGGAACGCGCCCAGCTCGGCGGCCGACATGCTGCGGCTGGGGCTCACTGCGAGCGCCGCGCCGTTCAGCAGGGCGCTCCAGATCTCCAGCGTGCCCGCGTCGAAGGAGATGGTGGCCAGCTGACCGACCACGTCCTCTGCGGTCAGGGCGAGCTTGGGGTCGTGGGCGACCCGCAGCACGCCCCGGTGCGGCATCACGGCGCCCTTGGGGCGCCCGGTGGAGCCGGAGGTGTAGATCACGTGCGCCAGGCTGTCCGGGTGGACGGGTACCTGCGGATCGGTCTGCGGCCGGCGCTGGACGGCGGCCACCTCCTGCGGGTCGTCCCCGAGCAGCAGCCGGACTTCCCCGGCCGGCAGCGCGCTCGCGCTCGCGGCGTCGGTGATGACCAGCTCGGCGCCGGAGTCGCTCACCATGAAGGCCAGCCGATCGGCGGGGTACTCCGGGTCCAGCGGCACGTAGCCGCCGCCGGCCTTGAGCACCGCGAGCAGGGCGACGAACAGCTCGGTGCGCCGCCCCAGGCACACCCCGACCCGGGAGTCCGGGCGGACCCCGAGCTCGATCAGGCGGTGGGCGAGCCGGTTGGCCCGCACGTCCAGCTCGCCGTACGAGACCTCCTCGTCCCCGACCACCAGGGCGATCCGGCCGGGGTCGCGGCGCACCTGCTCGGCGAAGACCGCGGTGAGCGTGGTGTCCGGCTCGGCCGGCGCCCCGCGACCCCAGTCGTCGAGGACCTGGTGGCGCTGGTCGGCGCCGAGCGGGTCGAGCCCGGCCAGGGTGGTGGAGCCGTCGGCGGCGACGACGCTCTCGGCGTGCCGGACCAGCTGGTCGCGCAGGCCCTCGACGGTGCCCTCGTCGAACATCGCCGGGTCGTACAGCAGGTCGAGGGTGAGCCCGACGCCGGTGTAGGCCGCCAGGTTGAGCGGGTAGTTGGTCGCCTCGACCGCGGTGACCTCGCTGATCCGCAGCCCGCGACCGGCCGCCGTGTCGGTGTCGACCGGGTAGTTGGCGAAGATCACGAGCGAGTCGAACAGGGCCTGGTCGGTGGGCAGTTCGCTGACGGCCTGGATCCGGGTGAGCGGGAGGTAGTCGAAGCGCCGGGCCTCGACCTGCTCGGCCTGGAGCGCCTGCAGCCACTCCACCACACCCTGGTGCGGGTCCAGATCCACCCGCACCGGAAGGGAGTTGATGAACACGCCGATCATCTCGTCCGCACCCGGCAGCTCCACCGGACGACCCGACGTCGTCGCCCCGAATGCCACGTCGGTACGACCCGAGCAGCCCGCCAGCAGCAGCGCCCACAGGCCCTGCACCACCGCGTTCACCGTCAGCCGGTGCCGGCGCGCGAACCCGAACACCCGCTCCGACAGCTCCTGCGACAGCCGCACCCCGACCCGGCCGGTCGAGCGGGACTGACCCGCCCGCACCACCTGACGGTCGAACGGCAGCGCCACCGGGGACTCGAACCCGGCCAGCACGGAGCGCCAGAACTCCTCCGCCACCCCCGCGTCCCGACCCCGCAGCCAGCCCACCTGCGCCGCCAAACCGCGACCACCGGAGAGCAGCGGCAGCGCCGAACCCGCCGAACGCGCCGCGAAATCGTCGAACACCAGCGACAGCACCCGCGCCAGACTCCACCCGTCCAACAGGATGTGATGGAACGTCAACAG